>NZ_JBPZEY010000005.1:0-310832 GCF_052061695.1 Alkalicoccus luteus | reverse complement strand
TTTTACAACGGGGCGCGCGGCGAGTACATCCGTGAACTCAAGTACGATTTAACCGAGCTTGGGTTTGGCAACTTCCCATCGAGTCCGTCGAATGCATTCGGACCGGTGACGATGGGCGTTGTGGAAGACTTTCAACGTGCCTACGGCCTGGAAGTAACCGGCCTGCCGACAGAAGAGATGTTGCAGCTGATCGAAGATGAACTAAGACCTGCTAAATCAGCTACGTACGCTGGTGAATTTTACAATGGCGCTCGCGGCGAACATATTCGAAAGCTGAAAGTAGATCTAACAGCACTTGGATTTGGCAACTTCCCGTCCAGCCCGTCCAATGCATTCGGACCGGTGACGATGAGTGTAGTCGAAGATTTCCAACGTGCCTATGGTCTGGATGTAACGGGGCTCCCTACGAGCAACATGCTTCATTTGATAACAGAAGAGCTGAACGCGTTTTATGATGGGGCACAAGGCGAGCATATTCGGGAGTTAAAACAAGATTTAACAACTCTCGGTTTCGGAAATTTTCCAATGACTCCATCAAATGCATTTGGATCTGTCACGATACGAGTAGTAAAGGAATTTCAGCAATATTATGGGTTAAGAGACACAGGCATCCCAGATTCACAAACGCTGAAGATGATTAACGATATTAAAAACTCTTCCTATTCTTCAGGTCAAAGAGGAGAACACATTCGCAGCTTAAAGAATGATTTAACTCGTCTCGGCTATGGGAATTTCCCTTCTAACCCATCAGATGCTTATGGTTCAGTAACAGCATCCGTTGTCAGAGATTTTCAAGCTGCTAATCGCTTAAAAGTGAACGGGATAGGTGATCCTGTGACGATTAAGCTAGTTGAAGAGCAGATTAATAACTTATCAATTGGGACAGGAACCGTCACGGCTACATCATTAAATGTCAGACGTGGTCCGAGTACAAATTATTCCGTTATTACGGGATTGCCCAACGGAACTGTCGTGAATCTAATTGAGAAGCAATCTAATGGGTGGTATCGAATCACCCATGCATCGATTACAGAGTCACCAGCGTATGTAAGTGGAGCATTTCTTCAGTTAGATACAGATGAATTGACGTATCCGTATAAAAATGGAGATCGCGGAGAAGAAATTGTGGAAATGAAACAGCAGCTTACGAAGCTCGGATTCGGAAGTTTCCCGTCTACACCTTCAAACGCCTATGGATCTACCACAACGAGAGTTGTAAGAGAGTTTCAGGAATACTATCGTTTAGCCGTTACAGGAGAGTTTAGTGAAAGTGATGCAGATTTTGTTCATTCGATTCTTAACTCCCATTATGTGGACGGGGGTAGACACGAGAACGTACGTGAACTAAAAAACAACCTTTCCAGACTTGGGTTCGGTAATTTCCCTTCCAATCCATCTAACGGCTATGGTTCTGTGACAGCAAATGTTGTGCGGGAATTTCAGCAGCATCACGATTTAGTCGTTAACGGCATCGGTGATCCGAGAACGATGCAGAAAATTAATGATGAACTATCGAAGTTTGGAGTACAAATTGATTACCGTCAGTATCAGATGACACTTACACAAATGCTTAACCGTCAAATGTCATTAAGGCCGCAGACGGATTTGTACGGTGGCGGCTGGCAAGATGCCAGGGCAGCGGACGTTCGCCGTTTTCTTGATCCCCAGCAGTTTACGTTGGATCCCGGCCATCAGGATATGTTTCAGTTTCTGGTGTTGTCTCAAACGTCCGGAGTACCGGCATCTCAGTTGAACAACATTTTGAGAAATCGAGGAATCCTGCATAACACGGGAGACGCATTTAAACGTGCGGCCGAATCACAAGGTGTCAATGACATTTATTTGATTTCACATGCTATCCTTGAAACAGGGCACGGCACATCGATCCTTTCGAACGGTTCTATTGAAGTTGGACAGATTGAGTCTAATAAATGGGTGTCGGTTCAGCCGCAATCAAATGGCAGTACTCGCACATTTATTTTAGAGCGACGTTTCAACGAGGCAGACAACACGTGGAGATGGATTCGCACGCGCAATGATAACTTTGACACAAGCAAAATCGACATGCGCAAAACGTATAACATGTTTGGGATTGAAGCGGTAGACAGCGATCCGTATACGAGAGGATCTGTGCGAGCCTATCGCGAAGGCTGGTTCACTCCACAAGATTCCATTCGTGGCGGCGCGCAGTTTATCTCGAATAATTATTTAAATCGAGGGCAGGATACCATCTACAAAATGCGCTGGGATCCTGATTTCCACGAAGCAGCATTAAATAGTAACATCAGTATTAACCGAAGCCACTTTTATCAATATGCAACGGACATTGGCTGGGCTTCCAAACAAACGACGATGATTAGGAATTTGTACAGCCAAATCAATAATCCGTATTTGCCCTTTGAAGTGCCGGTATACAGATAAAATAAAGTTGAAAAATCTATAAAAAATAGTAAAAAACACGATATAATAGAGGCAGAGATTCACGAAAGTGAATTCTCTGTCTTTTCAATATTCTGGATCGGATGGTGGAGAAAATGAAGATAGTCGTTGCAGTTGTTTGCTGGTGGTTGGTAGGGTTCATCGGAATGCAGACGGCTGCAGCTGGTGAGATGTATATTGATCCAGATATCCCTCTAGAAACCGATCAAATGATCGAAGTTATTATTGATTTCAATCAGGAGCCCGTACATAGTGAGAGTGACGAGATACATTCTACTGAAACAGAGTCTCCGGAAGCAGTTGATGAAGCATTTTTAAAGCTGCTGCAGGATGAGAATATAAAAGTACAAGGTTTAGAAAAGCTGGAAAATGTATTTTATGGGTACACGATGGTGATAAAAGCATCTGATATTGAACAGCTCACATCATTTAACGATATAAAGGCAATTTATAAAAGCCAGATCTATGAAGTGAAACAGACTGATGAGGATGAAACAGAAGAAGATGTTATTTCTTTACTACATGAGGGATCGACATCATTAACAGGCAAGGGAATAAAGATTGCTGTTTTAGACAGTGGGATCGACTACCATCATCCGGATTTAAAGCACGCCTTTCGCGGAGGGAGTAATTTTATCAGGGATGGTCGGACAGATGTGTTAGAAGGCCATGGTGTAAACAGTTCTCATGGAACAAGTGTCAGCAGCGTTATTGCGGGCAACGGAAAGCTAAACGGGATAGCTCCGGACGTTGATTTATACGTTTACAGAGTCCTTGGAGAAGATGGGAGGGGACCCACAGGAGTAATCCTTTCAGCGATGGAGCAAGCAATGAAGGACAAGGTCGATGTAGTTAACTTGTCGTTTGGGCAAGTATCGAATAAAGCAGATACACCGTTGACAAAGGCGATTAATCATATGGTAGAAGCAGGAATCGTCGTTGTCGCCTCCGCAGGAAATGAAGGTGTAGATGGAGAAGGGACGATTACTAGCCCGGGGACCTCCCCGCTTGCTGTTACGGTTGGATCCTCTGCAACCGTAAGAGGGGCCCATATTGTTACAGAGTTCTCCTCCCAAGGGCCTTTGACAGATACGCTGGATATTAAGCCTGATTTAACTGCACCCGGGAGAAGCATTTACACGGCTATTTCCAAATCGAAAGCAAAAGGAAATTACGAGAAAGCATATGATACAGTATCAGGTACCAGCTTTTCAGCCCCGTATATTGCGGGCCTGGCTGCATTGCTATTAGAGCAGAATTCGGAACTCACCCCGTCTGAAGTGAAGCTGCGACTAATGAATAATACGACGAAGATCAGCGGCTATTCGGTAAATGAGACAGGCGCAGGAAATGTTGATCCCAAAGCTGTTTTGCAAGCTACAGAGACAGCCTGGTTTTTAGATCATCATACGTATCAAGAAGGGGGGGACACCAGCTCAATCGATCATTGGAATGGCAGTCTCAATATGCGTTCTCTGCCGGCTGGTGCTTCCTTCACACGAGACTATACGCTATACGTAGAAAATAAAAGCAGCGAGATGAAAGAATACTTAACGAATGTAGAGTCGAACCATGACAGCCATGCCAGCCTAGAGCTTCCAGAATCAATTACGGTTCCGGCAGGTGAGACCGTACCAGTGACGGTAACATTGACTGCTGATGGGAAACAAAAAGCCGGATATTTAGATGGTTGGATTGTTTTAGAGGAATCATCCGGTAAGAAGTTACGCCTTCCTTACGGCGGTGCGATAGAAGAGATGGCATCACCGATCACATCATTCGATACAAATAGATCTATTGTAGGCGGTGCCTACTTACCATCGTTCACGTGGGAATTGTCTGAGGAGGCTGCTGTCTCCATTCATTTGCTGAACGAGTCCGGGAAGAATTTAGGGAAAATAGAACCAGCAGCCACAAATGATCTGACCTGGGATCTACAATATATGACTATGCAGGATGAGAAGAAAACAGCTGAAGCTGGTGTGTATACGATACAACTATCGGCCGCTACAACGAGAGGAACATTCACTTCCAGCTTCGAATTGGAAATCTATCATACTGCCCCAGTCATTAACATTAAAGAGCAAGTCATAAAGGGAAACCTTATTCAAGGAACGATTGCTTCCCGCTTTGCAGAAACAAATGCAGGAGGTAAATCACTGACTCTTTCGTACACGTTGTCACAAGAAGAGGAGATTTACGCTTCAGGAACGGCTAAGGTAGAGTCTGATGGTATATTCTCTATCCGGGAAGAGCTGAAAAGTGGAGAATCAACCCTTCAGTTGGAAGCGAAGGACAGTATAGGAAATACCAGTACAAAATCCATTATTGTTGAAAAAGCAGATCAAACCTTGAGGCTGCATGATGAAGGTAATCATGTTCAACTATTGCAAGAGTATTTAGTTACGCTGGGCTTTTATAGCGGCGAGCAAACAGGTGTTTTCAATGACGGAACTGAAGCAGCAGTGATAGAACTCCAAGCGTACTATGGGTTTCCAGAATCAGGAGAAGTGGATACAGAGTTATTAGAATTCATGCAAAGCGTCATCGATGGGAAATACGCTAATACAGCTGATTCTGAAGAAGTACGGGCTTTTAAAATAAGACTCACTCACTTAGGATTTGGGAATTTTCCAGAACGGCCTTCCTCTCGGTTTGGGCCGGTTACAGCAAGCGTTGTGAAGGATTTCCAACAGCACTATGGACTTATCACAAACGGGATAGGCGACCCAGTGACACTTGAAAAAATGAGCGAAGTTTGGAGTAGGGCATTTAAAAATGGAGATGTGAGTGACGGAGTTCGAGAACTCAAGCAACAGCTGACGGAGCTGGGTTTTGGTAATTTTCCAACTTTCCCGTCTCGAGTTTACGGTCCAGTCACCGCGGGAGTAGTGAAGCAATTTCAGCAAGCAAATAGTCTTGTTGAATCAGGCACAGCGAATTTGATCACCCAACAAGTAATGGAAGAAGCACTCGCTATTGCTTGGAAAAGCGGGGATAGAGACCCCAAAATAGTAACGCTGAAGCAGCAGCTCACTGAGTTAGGCTACGGAAATTTTCCTAGAAATCCTTCTACAGCTTTTGGGCCTGTGACCGAGAGAGTTGTAAGAGATTTTCAATCGGATCAGGAACTAAGAGAAACTGGAAGGCTGGATCGTTTAACAATAAACAAGATGAACGAGTTATCAACTATCGTCATTCGGAATGGAGACAGGTCGGAGGAAGCGAGACTTTTGAAAAAGCAGCTTACTCAGCTCGGATTTGGAAACTTTCCAACGTCTCCTACGAACGCGTACGGTCCGGTGACGATGAGAGTCGTAAACGAGTTTCAACAGCACTTCTCCATTAGGCAGCAGGAAGAAGTTAATAAGCGGATGATCCAGATACTGGAAAGAGAAACGAACACACAACTTCAAGCTGGTCATTCATCGGAGCAGGCATACGTAATGAAGCGTATGTTGACAGCAGCTGGTTATGGCAATTTTCCAACTGATCCTTCTACCGTCTATGGTTCTGTTACGACTTCAGTCGTCTCCGAATTTCAGGCTTCTCAAGATCTTCCTGTGAGTGGCATTATGGACAGCGTTAGTCTGGAGCGGCTGAGAGAACTCCAGTAATACAACAAGCACCGCGGCAGCGACGAGCCGCGGTGCTTTCTCGTTAATAGCGGAGGTACAAGTTTGGCATAGAAGGAGACGGTCATCTCGTAAAGAAGCAGCTGCCCCACATAAAGCTGAAATCGCCTCTCGAATAAGCGATTACCGTGCTAATAGAAGCCTTCACTTACGATTATACCCAGAATAGATGAACAGTTTTGCTTTACTGGGGATTGGTTACGCATAAACAAAAACCACTACGCATAACATACCGAAACATACGCATTGTTGCAGGAACGATACGCATAACAGTCGGTATCTCTACGAATAGCGGCTTTTACTTACGTATAAGCTTGGAGTGGAGCTCGTTCGCACGGGCCGAAGTCAAGGGGAAGAGTGATAAAGTACTTTTGCTTTACGGGGTATAACTAGCGCATAAAAGCGAGAATGGTACTCATAGGAAACGAATCAATACGAACAAAGGTGATGTTGCTGCGCATAACTGCAAAGTGCAGCACGAACAGCGACCTTTACTTACGAATAAGCATCTTCTTTAATATCTTCTTTCAAGATATAAGCCTCTTTCATCTAAGGAATTTCCCTAGTCCGCTTTTATTGCAACATTTCCCTCTGAATCCCGTCTATTACAATGACGTATCGATTTTCCGCAAAGGATAGCATACGCCTCGTAAAACGACTATAATGAAACATAGCATGAACAGCGTTGCGTCATGGACGGTAACGGGGGATAGAAAGAGGTTTTGACATGTATAGCATGGATGACACGAGAAATCATAAATTTCTGCTCATCTTAGGGGACTTACTCTGTATATTAATTGCTTATATCAGCGCATTTTACATCCGCTATCTGGACTTTCCGGATAGAAACTGGGAGGCCTTTCTCTCGCTTTTGCCGTGGATTCTGCTGATAGGATTGTTTTTCATCTCGGTTTACGAATTGTACAGCCTGGACCGCAAGCACACGGTCAGTGACATCGTCCGTAAAATTCTCGTCGCAACGGCACTGATGACGTTTCTCACGATGGCAGCGTCCTACTTATTCCGTGAATTTGCGATGCCGCGATCGGTCGTCCTGATCGCCAGTATTTTCACGGTGTTTCTCATGGTCACGTTCAAGGTGCTCTATCTGAAGGTGACGCGCGGAAACAAAATTGGAAAAGTGCTCTTAGTCGGAGACGGGGAAGCGGCGTCTAAGCTGCTCTATAAAATCCGCCATCCGATGCTTAAAGGCACAGCGGTGCGCCACGTATCGGAGCACGTGCCTCTCGAAGAATTGAACTATTACTTAAATGAAGTCGATTTCGTCGTGCTCGCAACCGACATCTCGAAAGAGAAAAAGTCACAGATCATTTATTATGCGATGGAGCGTAACAAGGTCGTATACGTCATTCCGGAGCTGTACGAGCTGCTGCTTCAGAAGGCAACGTCATCACCGATGGATGATACGCTTGTTATGGGCGTCCGTCCATTTCTGCTCACGTGGGATAAAGTGTTCTTAAAGCGCGTGTTCGACTTTTTATCCGCAGTGATTCTTATCATTCTCGCGTCACCGGCGCTCATTGCCACGGCGATTATGGTGAAGCTGGAAGACCCGAAGGCGGATATTATTTACTCGCAGGAGCGTCTTGGAAAATACAACAAGCCGTTTACGATTTACAAGTTCCGCTCGATGATTCAGGGAGCGGAAAAATCGACGGGGCCGGTGCTTGCGACATCTGACGATAAGCGGATTACAAAAGTCGGCAAGCTGATCCGGGCGACGCGTTTAGACGAACTGCCGCAGCTGTTTAACGTGCTGAAAGGCGACATGTCGCTTGTCGGGCCGCGCCCGGAACGGGAGTTTTTCATTCAGGAGCTCACGCAGAAGTATTATCATTACGGCTACCGAAACCGCGTGAAGCCGGGGATCACCGGCTATGCGCAGGTGATGGGGAAGTATACGACGGATGCTGAGGACAAGCTGCGCTTTGACTTGTATTACATCCGCAACTACAGCCTCTGGCTCGATATTATCATCATTTTGAAAACGTGCCTCGTCGTATTCGATAAGTCGAAATCAGAAGGCGCAGAAGATACGTCGGTCACGATCGAACGGCCGGAAGAGGAAAACAAAGACGAAGCGGCCAATCGCAAAAAATCGTCGCTTAACTTTTAGATTCCGTTTGAAGAAAGGGCTTTTCATATGCAGACAATTTTCATGACAGGCGGAGCCGGCTTTATCGGTTCCCACGTTGCCGAGCGGCTGCTCGCGCGTGGGGACCGTGTTGTCGTTTATGACAACTTTACGACCGGTTCCGCTGCGAATATACCGGCAGGGGCAGAAGCTATTGAAGGCGACATCCGCGATAAAGCGGCCGTGCAGCAGGCCATCGCAGAAAAGAAGCCGGACGGTATCATTCACCTGGCGGCACAAAGCAAAGTCGGTCCGTCATTGGAGCAGCCGGATATGGATTTGGAGATTAACATTTTAGGCACGGTACATCTGCTGGAAGCAGCAAAAGCAAACGATGTGCCGCGCTTTATTTCCGCATCGTCGGCTGCTGTTTACGGACACGCCGAGCAACTGCCAATCGATGAAACGTCCGCCACTGAGCCACTCTCGCCGTATGGGACGTCGAAGCTTGCAGCCGAACAGTACATCCAGTCGTATGCGAGGCTGTACCCGATTCGTACGGCAGCGCTCCGGTTTGCGAACGTTTACGGACCACGTCAGACGGTGGAAACAGAAGCAGGTGTGATCACAATTTTCTGCGAAGCGCTTCTAGCAGGAAAGCAGCCGCTCATTCAAGGAGACGGGGAACAGACGCGAGATTTCGTCTACGTCGAGGACGTGGCGGAAGCGGTGATCACCGCCTTTGATCATGACGTGAGCGGTGTCTATAACGTCAGCTCTGAAACGCAGACGAGTATCAATGAGCTGTTACAGGAGCTGAGCCGTGCAGCAAATACAGAGTTCAATCCTGACTACGGAGAACCGCGCACAGGAGATATTCGCCACAGCTATCTCTCATCGGAGAAGCTGCGCGAGACAGCCGGATGGAAGTCGAAAATAACACTTGCAGAAGGACTGCAGCGTACGATGGATTACTACAAAGCATAAAGAAAGCCAGCCTCCGTAACGGGGGCTGGCCATTTTTACTCTTGTGAGGCTGTTGTGGAACTTGTAATTTCCAGATGTTCTTTCAGCGTACTGGAAACGTCCGCGAGGGACTCGTCGCGAATGCGGTAGTAGTAAACGCCGCCTTCATTGTAATCGTCGCCTTCAAAGGAGAGCGATTCGATGTCATTCATGTCGTTCGCGTACGAATGCATGCTGACCATGTTGCCAAAGCTTAAGTTCGTGCTCAGGTTCCGCTCCATGCTGTCGACAAGCGAGTTAAAGTTTGTGATCGTGCGGAAGCTTGCCGACTGATGAATCACGGCTTCAATGATGTCTTTCTGCCGGTCGCCTCGGCCCAAATCTCCGCGCGGATCCTGCTTACGCATACGCGAATAAGCGAGCGCTTCCTCGCCGTTCAGCGTCTGAAGCCCTTCTTCGATTTCGATCGTACCGTACGTCGCGTTATCCGTGTCAGCTATCGGCATCGGTACGTCGACTTCGACACCGCCGATCGTATCAATGATTTCAACGAATGCTGTAAAGTTCAAGGAAACGACATAGTCAACCGGAATATCGAGCATGTGCTCGACCGTGTTGATCGTTGACGTCACTCCACCGTAAGCATGGGCGTGATTGATTTTGTCGTTCGTATCACGGTCCGGCATGTACACGTAAGAGTCACGCGGAATATTCACCATTTTGACCGACTCATCATTTGGATTAAACGTCGCGAGCACCATCGCATCGGTGCGTCCGCTCAAATCATCCTCACGGCTGTCGAGGCCGAGAAATAAAATCGACACCGGATCATCAACCGGATCGACCGCTTCGTCGCGCATGTCCGACTTGTCACCACGCTCAAGCTCAGCCTGCGAGCTGTTCGTCGCACTCTGGACCTGATACACCATGTATCCGAGGACACCGCCAGTCACAATAAATGTTATTAAAAAGAAAAGCAAGGCTACTTTAAACAGTTTTTTAATTCGGGACGGACGCTTCTCCTGGCGCCGCGACCGCTGAAGTTCTTCACTCATCGGGATACTCCCTTTCTCTAATTAAATCCCATGCATCGTACCACAGAACAGAGTCTCTGCCTATGGTTCAACTGATTGGACGCTCTATAAAGAAAAGGGTTACACCTCGCGGAAAATAATTGGCAAAAAAAGATGACGGGTGTGGGTAAAATCGGTGGCAGGCTTATGCGTAAGTGACGACCGCTATTCGTACTGAAACCGTCGCTATGCGTACCTGAACAGCTTTTATACGTAAGAAATCAGCCTATGTGCGTATCGTGTCTGTGTTTAGGCGTAAGAATTTCTATTTAACGCAATAAAAATAATCCAGCTCAACCCAGGGCTTCGGCGGTCGCCGAAGCCCTCTATGAAAAGCTTATGCGTAAGTGAGGAGCGTTATGCGTACTTGAACAGCCTTTATGCGTATTGAATCAGCTTTTGTGCGTAGCAAACCGCTTTTAATGCGTGTGAAAACCTCCTTTATGCGTACCGCTTCCCACTCTATGCAAAATCTCAAATCCACCCGACAAAGCACTACAAAAAGAAATCCCCGGCGAGCTGCCGGGGATCGTCCTACCTTTACGGATTGTAGTGAATTGGAGAGCCAGGTCCTAAATCGAAGCCTGTCGTCATCCAGATGATCAGCATGATCGTCCATGCAATCGTGAAGAAGATCGAATACGGGAACATAACGGAGATCATCGTTCCGATCCCCATCTTCTTATCGTACTTCTGTGCAAATGCGATGATGATCGCAAAGTACGTCATCAGCGGCGTAATGATGTTCGTTGTAGAGTCAGCGATACGGTACGCCATTTGCGTCAGCTCCGGCGAGTAGCCGAGCTGCATCATAATCGGCACGAAGACCGGTGCCATCATTGCCCACTTAGCAGACGCACTGCCGACGAACAAGTTAATGAAGCCTGCGACAACGATAAAGCCGAGAATAAGCGGGATGCCGGTCAGATTCGCCGCCTCGAGCGCCTCTGCCCCGTACACGCCGAGAACAAGACCGATGTTCGTTTCTGCAAAGTAAGCGACGAACTGACCGGCAGTAAAGGCGAGCACGATAAACATCCCCATAGCAGCCATCGTTTCGGAAAGCTGGTTCGCGACATCTTTATCACTTTTAATGTTTTTCGTCGCAATCCCGTATATAAGACCAGGTATGAAGAACAGGATTAAAATGATCGGAACAAGGGAATCCATAAACGGTGACTGTACAATGCCGCCGTCTTCTGCCCGGAGCACACCATTTTCCGGAACGATCGTGAGTGCAAACAAAATCGTCGTCACGAGAAGCGATCCGGCTGCCCAGAGCAGTCCTTTTTTCTCGATCGCTTCCAGTCCGTTCAGGCTCTCACGGTAGTCGCCTTTGTATTCACCAAGACGCGGTTCAACGATGCGTTCCGTGACAAAGGCGCCGACGAGCGTGAGCATAAAGACTGATGCAATGATGAAGTAGTAGTTCATCGCGATGTTCATGCCTTCCGCGTAGGCCGGATCAATGATTGCGGCTGCTGAAATCGTCAGCTCCCCGAGCATCGGATCTGTTGCTGACAGGAATAAGTTGGCACTGAACCCGGCAGAAACGCCGGCGAACGCGGCCGCAAGACCGGCAAGCGGATGTCGTCCGAGTGCAGCGAAAATAACCGCCCCGAGAGGAGGGAGTACTACGTAACCCGCATCTGAGGCCACACTGGACATAATGCCAGCGAATACGAGGCCGGCTGTGATCAGTACTTTCGGAATCGACAGCACAAAGCCCCGCAGACAGGCGCTGATTAAGCCGGTGCGTTCTGCAATCCCGATCCCGAGCATCGTTGCCAGCACGACGCCGAGCGGTGCGAAGCCGATGAAGTTATCGACCATGCTGGAAAATAAATATTGAATCCCTTCGGTCGTAAGCAGACTCGTTACTTCAACGATCTCGCCTTCTTCACCGGGGTGCTCGACGCTCACGCCGATCGCGGAAATGATAGCTGAAGCGACAATGACGAGCAAAGCAAGAATCGCAAAAATCGTCACCGGATGCGGCAGCTTATTTCCCGCAATTTCAATGCCGTCTAGAAATTTCTGAAAAAAGCCTTTCTTCTTTTTCTCAGGCATAATGGTAAACCGTCCCTTCATATGTAAGTTTGGACATGCGTCCATCCATCCTAAAGGAAATTTTCATAAAATTGAATGCGTTTTAAAATAGTGGTAATTGCAAAAGAATTGCCACTAGCAGGACAGCTTGAGAAAGTATGAGAAAGTCTCATTTTCTGTTTGGTACTTGTTCCTATGTACAAATGCTAACCACTAAGATACAGTAAAAGGAAATAATCTGAAAAATGTGCCAGGGGAGGGACACGCGTGAAACGAACAAGTCTTTTTGCACTTATCTTTATTTTATTATTCTCTATCGTGTACAGCTTTGAAGAACGCGGAGCGACAACTGCCCATGCACAAGCGCAGCAGGGAGAGGTCACCGCCTCCTCCTTATTCGTCCGTGCAGACGCAGCGTCAAATGCACGCATCATCGGCGGCCTGCAAAAAGGGGCGAAGGTCGAGATTCATGCCACGAAAGGCGACTGGCATCAAATTCGCTTTAACAACGGATGGGGTCACATACATAAAGGCTTTGTGAAAACAGCCTCGTCCGGCAGCAGTGCAGAAGCTGCCTCCGGCACCGGAGAAGTGACTGCCGGAAGCCTGCGCGTTCGCTCCGGACCGTCTACAAGCCACCGCGTTGTCGGCAGCCTGAGTCGCGGACAGAAGGTGGACATCACTGCAACATCCGGTGACTGGCTGAAAGTAAAGGTCGGCAGCAGCGAAGGATTCGTACACGGCTCTTACATCAAAACAAGCAGCAGTTCGTCTTCGAAAAAAACTGAAAGCACCAGTGCCGCAACGGGTGAAATTACGGCATCAAGCCTGAATGTTCGCTCCGGACCATCTACCTCGCACCGCATCGTTGGCAGCGTGAAGCGCGGCGATCAAGTCGATCTGCAGGAAAAAAGCGGTGACTGGTACAAAATAAGTTCCGGCTACATTCACAGCTCCTTCGTAAAAACAGAAGGATCCGGTCCGTCTTCAGGAGGCTCTGCTCCGGAAGCAGCAACTACGAAAGGCGAAGTGACCGCAAACAGCTTAAACGTGCGCTCGGAGCCGTCCACGAGCTCCAGCATTGTCGGCAGCCTGACGCGCGGCACACAGGTCGATATTCACGAGCAAAACGGCAATTGGTATACGATTAAGCGCGGCAACGGCTGGGCCTACGTGCACGCAAGCTACGTCCGTGAAGTCGGTACTTCATCCGGTTCCAGCAATTCCGGATCCGGAAGCCTGAGCGGCAAAACGATCTTTCTTGATCCCGGTCACGGCGGCCGCGATCCAGGCGCTGTCGTGCAAGGGAACATTTATGAAAAAACAATCGCCCTGAACCTGAGCCAGAAAGTCCGTCAGCGGCTGGAAGCAGAAGGGGCCCGCGTCGTGATGAGCCGTACCGGCGACAGCTACTTGAGCGGCGGTCAGCGGGTTGCTGCTGCGAATCAGTCCGGTGCGGATCTGTTCATCAGCATTCATGCCAACGCCTTCCCGAACAGTGCCGCAAGCGGAGCAGAAGTACTCTACAGCTCGGCAGGCAAGCATCCGAATGACTCCCGCATGCTCGCCTTGGAACTGCAGTCGAGCATCGCAAACGGCATGGGGCTTCGTAACCGCGGAACAGTCAACCGCAGCCTGTCTGTCCTCACCGGACCGAACATGCCGGCAGTCCTCATCGAACCAGGCTTTATGACCAACAGCAGCGACCTGAGCGTGCTGCTGAATGAGCAGGATAAACTCGCAACTCAAGTCGTAAATGGACTGAAGCGTTACTATCAATAAAGAGCTGAGACCCCGCTGAAGCGGGGTCTTTTGCATTTATGGCTTCGTCTTACGCATAAAAGAAGAAAGCAAACGCATAACGAAGCTTCCGCTACGCACAAAACCGGTATCCATACGCACAACACATGAACCTGTTACGAATAGCGGTCTTCACTTGCGATTAGCGATCAATTACAAGAGGAAGGCTTCGGCAGCGAGCCGAAGCCACCCACATTAATTTGAATCGACGCTTTCGGCTGGAGCCGAAAGCAACGACTAAGCAGAAATAAAGGAAAGGTTCGCATAAAAGAAGGGAGGCTATGCATAACGAAGCTTCCGATACGCACAAAACCGGTATCCGTACGCACAATACATGAACCTGATACGAATAGCAGCATTCACTTACGATTAACGATCACTCACAAGAGGAAGGCTTCGGCAGCGAGCCGAAGCCACCCACATTAATTTGAATTGACGCTTTCGGCTCGAGCCGAAAGCAAAGACTAAGCAGAAATAAAGGAAAAGTTCGCATAAACGAAGAAAAGTTCCGCATAAAAGCAGCTTCCACTACGCATAAAACCCCACTCCGTACGCACAATACATGAACCTGATACGAATAACGCTGCCCAGTTACGTTTAGAGACCGCCTAATCGATTAGCTGATAGGTCACTGGATAAACGGAGGGGACTCGCTTAAATTGCTGCTGCATCAGGCGACCACAGGTGTCACGGCGCATGCCGGCCCAATTCATCGCTTCTGTTAGAGTCATAGTCGTCTTATGTAACAGCGCATAATCCCTAAATGCTTGCTGATGCTGATTCTTCCCTTTCTCGAAGCAGGTTGCACAGACCCAATAACCACGGCGCCGAGCCATGATCGCATCACATGAGTTGCACAAAACGCCTGATCTCAATATGGAAGAATCCAGCTTATATCGGGAAAGCAGGTTTCGTTCTTCCTTTTTTAATCGATTTACTAAACGTTTCCCAAGATTGCTAATCTGACTTTTCGTTAGCGTTGGCTCAGTGTAAGTTGTCTTCCATTGGCGAACAAGTTCAGGCAGTTTGGCAACATGAGCGAGGTTTTGAATTGGCAGGTCACTTTTTATTTCACAGCGTGGGTTAGTGACAAAAACCTGTGTGAGAATAGGAATCTCCTTTTTTAAATCGTGTTTTAAGATGCGTTCTAGTTGAATGCGCTGCCGGTTTACTTGAGCGAGCGGACAGGTCATCACTTCAGATTGACCATCAGCTGTTTTTATTAGCTGATTATAGTGGCTCGAAAAATAGAGAGAACCGGCGTAATGTTTGAGTTCAATGATGCTGATAAATGTTGGGGAGAGAAGCAGTAAGTCAATCTGTACCGAAAATTTGCTGTTAGGTACTGAAGCGTAGAGCTGATGAAAATAAGAAATGTCGCTGGGGAGGTAGTCGAAGTAATAGTCAAGTTCCTTTTCGCCTGAAAATCCGGCACGATACCGGTAAAAGTCAGCTTCCGCACGAGCATATATGGGGTGTGTTTTCGGCAGCCGCCTTAGCAGCGCCTCGTATTGATAAAAGAAATAAGGCTTTTTTCTAGGATTAAGCAGCATGGATAAGCCCCTCTCATATAGAGTTACCGTTAAGTATAGACCAAACACCTGTTCTTTGAAAAAGGGATAACAATCCATTATTGGCTAATTTAAGAAAAAGTAGCTCATAAAAAAAGAATAAGTACTCACAAGAGAAGGGAGATTACGCATAACGAAGCTGTAGCTACGCACAAAACCGGTATTCGTACGCACAACAGCAGCTACAGGTCCGAATAGCAGTCTCCACTTACGATTAGCGGTCACTTACAAAAAGGAAGGCTTCGGCACCGACCGAAGCCACCCGTATTCATCTGAATCGACGCTTTCGGCTGAAGCCGAAAGCAACGACTAAGCAGAAATAAAGGAAAGGTTCGCATAAACGAAGAAAGGCTCCGCATAAAGCAGCTTCCGCTACGCACAAAACGGATATCCATTCGCATAACAGCAGCTACGGTTACGAATAGCGGCTCCAAGTTACGAATAGGCACCCCAACCCCATATCCACCTAAAAAGCAGCGGTCCGGGGCCGCTGCTCTCTAATCAAACCGTTTCTACAAGTTTTCCATTCACAACGGCTTTACGTCCTACAGAATAGTAATTCAGCGATGTGGTGGCAACGTCCTCGAGCGAGTAGCAGTTACGGCCGTCGAACACATACGGCTCTTTCAAGTACTGCTCATATGCGCGCAATTCAAGCGACTTGATTTCGCTCCAGTCGGTCACGATAAAGGCCGCATCTGCGCCGCGGAGCGCTTCCTCGGCTGTTGCCACATAGGTGACGCCTTCCGGCATGACGCGCTTTGCGTTTTCGGTTGCGATCGGGTCGTACGCGACGACTTCTGCACCTGCGAGCAGCAGTTCCTGGCTGATCGCAATCGCAGGCGACTCGCGCATGTCGTCGGTGTTTGGCTTAAATGCAAGGCCTAGCAGCGCTATGCGGCGACCTTTCAGCGAACCGAACGCTTCTTTTGCTTTGTTCGTGAGCGAGCGGTGCTGTTCGTTGTTCACACGGATCACCGCTTCCAGCAGTTCAAAACTGTGGTCGTGGTTCGCAGCGATCTGTGCGAGTGCCTTCGTATCTTTAGGGAAACAGGATCCTCCGTAGCCGATGCCGGCGCGCAAAAACTGGTGGCCGATGCGGCCGTCCATGCCCATTCCGGAAGCCACGTCTTCAATATTGGCGCCGGTCTTCTCGCAGATATTCGCAATCTCGTTCACGAAGCTGATCTTTGTCGCTAAGAATGCGTTTGACGCATACTTGATCATTTCCGCGCTGCGCACGTCGGTACGGTAAACGGGAATCCCGAACGCTTCGTTCACGTCCTCGATCAAGTCGCCGGCGTAGCCAGCGTCAGCGCCGATCACGATCCGGTCGCCGTGAAATGCGTCGTCAATCGCGCTTCCTTCACGTAAAAATTCGGGGTTCGAGACCATCTGCACGTCCACGTTGTGCACGAGATGCTCTTTGATCACTGACAAAATATGATCGTTCGTTCCAACCGGAACCGTCGACTTCGTCACGACGACGACATCCTGCTTCACGTTTGCAGCAATATCCTTTGCCACCTGGTTAATAAAACGGAGATCAGCGGTCCCGTCTTCTTTTTCCGGTGTTCCGACCGCGATATAGACGACGTCTTTATCGGTGAAGCCCTCTGCGTGGTTAGCAGTAAAGAAGAGGCGTCCGGCCTGAATATTTTTTGTCATCAGTTCATCGAGTCCCGGTTCATAAATAGGAGATTCCCCGCGGCGCATACGTTCGACTTTCGCTTGATCAATATCAATACATGTCACCTGATGTCCGATTTCCGACAGAGCGACGCCTGTCACAAGCCCGACATATCCTGTCCCAACTACCGCAATGTTTGTCATGCTTCAAATCCTCCTGTATTAAACCTTCTCGGAAAGTGTGTTTAAATATTCCAGCACATCGTCACGCAGGTCGTCACGCTCGAGTGCAAAATCAACAGTTGCCTTCACGAAGCCGAGCTTGTCACCGACATCGTAGCGCTTGCCGCTGAATTCATAGGCGAGCACGATCTGAGACTCGTTCAGCTCCTTGATGGCATCCGTCAGCTGAATTTCATTGCCGGATCCCGGCGGCAGCTGATCGAGAATCTCAAAGATCTCCGGGCGCAGCACGTAGCGGCCCATGATCGCATAGTTCGACGGCGCGTCTTCTACAGCCGGCTTTTCCATCAGGTCGGCGACGTGAATCACGCCCTTTTCAATTTCCGTTGACTTCGGCGCAACGATTCCATATTTACTGACGTCATTATCCGGCACAGGTTGCACCCCGACGACAGATGAATTGTATCGTTCAAATACGTCGATCAGCTGCTTTAAACAAGGCGTACCGTTTGTCCGAACGATATCGTCCCCTAAAAGTACGGCGAACGGCTCATCGCCGATGAAGTGCTTTGCACAGCTGATCGCATGCCCGAGGCCCTTCGCTTCCTTTTGGCGGATGTAATGGATGTTCGCCATGTTGGAAATGGCCTGCACTTCCTCTAAAATCGCCGTTTTCTCCTTGCGGCGAAGTGTTTCTTCCAGCTCGTACGACGTATCGAAATGATCCTCAATCGCGCGCTTGCCGCGTCCGCTGATAATGATGATGTCTTCGATGCCGGATGCGATCGCTTCTTCAACAATATACTGAATCGTCGGCTTATCCACGATCGGCAGCATTTCCTTCGGCTGCGCCTTCGTTGCCGGCAGGAAACGCGTCCCGAGTCCCGCTGCCGGTATAATTGCTTTACGTACTTTCACCATATGTACCCCTCCTGTGCGTATAACTGAGCTGTCCCCATTATACTACCAGATCATAACAAATGGCACCCTTCGCTGAAAAAAAACAACATTGGCATCTTTACTCACGGGTGTATGTCAAGTAAAATTAATTGTTGAGGTTTTTGTCCGAATGTTCGAGCATCACATATATATTGAGGAGTGTCCCTATGGCGGAATCCCGCATGGCCCGTAAAAAGAAAAAACGTCCCGTCTTAAAAACGCTCATCATTACGTTTGCGATTCTGCTTATTGCCGCAGGTAGTACCTTTGCCTATGTCGCCACCCAGGTACACAATGTGACCTCAGAGTCCCAGGTGGAGCTGGAGCGCGGCGATCAGTCCGAACAGCGTGAAGAGGCGGTAAAACCGGATGTCGATCCTGTTTCCGTCTTATTCCTCGGGCTAGACACACGCGACGGTGACCTGGACGGCCGTACCGACGCAATGGTGCTCGCCACATTTAACCCGGATGACCCTTCCATCAAAATGGTGAACATCCCCCGTGACACGCTCGTGCCGATCCCTGGCAGACAGGCAGAGGATAAAATCAACCACGCCCACGCTTACGGCGGAGTGGATTTGACCGTTGATACAGTAGAAAACCTGTTTCAAATCCCGGTAGACTACTACGTATCGTTAAACTTCGATGCCTTCATGGAGATCATCGATGCGTTAAACGGCGTGACGGTTGATTCGCCGATGGCCTTCACGGAAACCGATAATCAGACGTACGGCACAATTGAAATCGAAGAAGGCGAACAGACGCTGGACGGAGAAGAGGCGCTTGCTTACGTGCGCATGCGGAAATCAGATCCTCAAGGAGACATCGGCCGCGGAGAACGCCAGAAAGAAGTGATGGCGTCCATCGTGGACGAGATGGCATCGTTTAATTCGATTACCAACTTTAATTCCCTGCTCAATGCGATCGGCAACAATCTGTACACGAACGTCGCGTTTAACGACATGGTTGACATGCACGCCTACGCCTCCGAGCTCGATAACATCGAGTCGTTCGGCTATGACGGAGAAGGCGTAATGCAGGACGGCGTCTACTACTACCAGCCGGATGAATTCTCGCTTGAGAAAACACGGCAGCGCCTGCAGGTTCATTTAGGGCTGCGCGCCTCGCTCGATCCCGTTTATGCTGAAGCGCTCGAAGGCGGCGATGACGGCAGCGACGTAGAGCCGAGCGGGGAGCCGAACCTCGAGTGGAACGAAAACGACGTTAACGAAGATGCCGGCCCGGAAAACAATGAGTGGAACACAGAAGAAAACCCGGAAGAAGAAAGCTGGCAGCAACATAACGGCGCTGAGAACGACGGGCAGACGGAGTCCGGTACAGAAGAGAACGCGGAATGGGAAACAACAACCAATAACGAATGGTAAACACCGCCCCCGGCTGAATGAAGCCGGGGGTTTTTCGCGCCAGATAAGATGACAGAGTATGACGGATTTCGGCAGACAGGATGACAGATTTTATCTCCTTATACTAACAAAAGGAAAGCATCTACCCTTCATACGTAAGACTTTCTTCGGTCCTTTACCTGGGTAAAGGGAGGTCAACGTAAAAGATAGGCCTAAACAGTGGAAATTGGCACCGTTCTATGTTTACAATGGTAGTACAATTGTTGTTCATCCGTTAAAAGGGATGTGTGAGTGGAGGGGTTACAGATGGAAACAGCGAAGGCAGATTTGAAGAAAATCGCGCTCATCTGCACGGAGAAGGAATACGCAGCCGACCTGAGGAAGATTCAAGCGCCATCAAGCGTCCTCTATGAATTTCTGGATGAGGCGGACGACGAGTACGCCGCGACGTTTGATACGCTGTTTCTCTTCAGCTCAGATCCCGATACGCTTATTAAAGAGCAGCGCGCACGCGTGAAGAAGGTCGAATGGGAAGGCAAGCAAATTGTCTTCATTGTACCGGACGACTGCATGCACAAAGCAAAAGACATGCTACGAGAAGAAATGCAGGGACTCATTTCCCTGGAAAAGTTCAGAGAGCACTCCGAGCAGGCGATGGAAATCATCTGTGACCACCCATTTCTGTTAAATCCGGAGGTCAATTACGAGCTCGCTGAAGAAGTGAAACAGAGAAAAGAGCGCCAGCAGCCGATCAGCCGCTTCAAGCTGATCCCGGAGCGGGTCGATGTTGACCTGCGCAAGTCAGAGCTGAATATTCTGCAGCTGCTGTTGGACGGAAAATCAACGCCAGAAATGGCCGAAGAGCTGTACTACTCGGTTAAAACGGTGAAACGCTATGTCAGTAACCTGATTCGCGGTGTCGGGGTGAGTGACCGCACCGGCGTCGTCGTTCATGCGATCCGCAACGAATGGGTCGACTGCGAGCGGGAGTAGGGAAGCACTGTACTTGGGTAAATGCCCTTGTACAGTGTTTTTCGTTTGTCTAGAGCGAAGGACTTTTAAATAGGTCATTCAACAGAGGTCACAGTTCCTCGTAAGCCCGCAAAAGAACCTCGCATAGCGGAAGAACTTCCTCGTAAACGTTGATCCCAGTCCGAATAGCGCTCTCCACTTGCGAATAACATAAACTTGTAACGGATCACCCTTATTCATCGACGAACACGAAAGAAAAAGGAGTGTTTTTACATGGAATGGGAATGGACCGTAACGACTAATGACGAGAACGAGCATTTCGCCGTAGGATTTTTGTTAACAGATCCGTGTGTACATCAAGCAATCGCGCTCGTACATAGCGGAGGGCAGATTATCGCTACGACACTAACAGACGACTTCGGTTACTTTCACGTCAAGCTCTCTACAAAGCCAGAAGACATACATCCGATCCTGCATTCTCCTCATTCTGCTGTGATCTAAAGAAAATATTGCCAGTCCACTATACGGAAACTTGCTTAATGGGTATAATGATACAAGTGAATTCAGAAGGGAGGGGAAGTTCGGTGCAACGTATTACATTACTGATTGTCGTCGTCTTAACCGGTGTGACAGTGCTGGTCGGAAGATTATACTACCAGGATCAGCTTCAGGCAACAGCGGATCAGGCGCATGAACAGCTGGCTGCTTCAGCCGGAATCGATGCAGAAGAGCTGGAGGTACAAGATGACGAAGAAGCTGATGAAGCAGCAGTCGTCTTGGAAGAGGCGGCTGAAGATGAGAATGAGCTAGAAGAATCCGCCTATGAGGACGAGGAGCTGGAGCAGCTGACGTCAGAGCTTCCGAATTCGATTGCGGATCGCATCGCAGAACGGCTGTCTGCTGGAGAAGCCGTGCGTGTGTTAACGGTAGGTACGCGTTCCTCCACGGACGCAGAGGACGAGGGCCTAACGCCTTGGCCGGAGCTGTTGGAAGAAGAGCTGAATGAGGCATATGGGGAAGGAACGTTCCAGTTCACAAATGTTTCCTTTGGCGGCTTTACGACAGAAGAGATTGTCGAGCAAAATCGCCACGATGACTTAGCTGACAATGAAGCGGACATTTTATTGTTAGAAGGATTCAATTGGAACAATAACCTCGCTGTCGTAACAGGAGACGACGCGCACGAGCAGATCGATGCGATTGCAGAGGCGGCAACCGCAGATAATAGTGATTTGATCACGGTCTTGCATCCATCACCGCCGGCATATGAAACGTCGATCTATCCGGAACAGGTCGCAGATTTTGCCGAGTTTGCCGAAGAGGAAGGGTACGTGTACATCGATCACTGGGAAGCATGGCCGGACCTGGACGATGAAGAACTGCTCAATTACGTCACCGAAGAGCGGATGCCTAATCAAGACGGACATACGCTGTGGGCAGAAGCGATTCGCCCGTATCTCGTGACCCAATAAGCGAACGAAAAAAGGATCATCCGATGCGAAGTCGGATGATCCTTTGCGTTAGTTTAGATTTGTCTGCGTGACGCTAGCTGCGAGGTGGGTGTGTTTTCCCAACGGCTTTACGAACTCCAGGCGATGGGCCGAATAGCCTTTAAAGCACGTTGGACATTGGAACGGAAACGAATTTTGTTTGTTGAGAGCTGCTTTGCGCACATCTGGAGTATCATCGCCGTAGGTACCTACCGCAAGTTTATTCCAAGCTTGAACAGCTGTGACCGTTTCACAGCTTGGGCATTCAATATGCGTCGCTTCCATCACTTGCTTTTTTCGATTCGCCTTCCAAAACATGCACATCTCTCCTTCGAACAGGGCAAAGCCATCCACGTGAGTGGAAATAAGACTATATGTATATCTTTCCATAAATGTGGAAAGAAAAACCTGTTTTTATTAGTTTGTTCCTTTGTCAGTAGCGTACTCCCCTTATTATCGTCCACCGAGGTGGATTGTTGAAGGGTTATGGTCAATTATGTAAAATACCGATAACGAAGTCCTATCGTTCACTGAGGTGGAATAACTACTCTCTATTATATCCACCTGAGTGGAAAAAGAAACAAAAAACTTCGAAAATAGAAGGAAGGGTGTAAACGAACTAGTGATTTGTCCTAAAAAAGGCAGGGAACCGAAGGGTCCCTGCCTGAAAACGCTTAGTCCGATGAAGCGGTAGATGTTTCATCTAATTCAAGATGAGCCCGAAGCTCGCTGCTAATCCGCTCGCGCTCTTCGTCTGAAACGATTAAATACCAGATGCCGTCAATCCGCTCTCCGTAGCCTTCGATCTCCATCGTTTCCTGGTTATGACGAGCGCCGGCGTAATTTTGCTGCAGCTTGCGCATCTTATCAAATTCCATATTCGTCTGCACGTTGATGCCAACGGAATCGAGAATGTCTCCGACGCGTGTAATGGAGCTGAACTGTGCGCCTTCGCGAATGATCGCATTCACGACTTGGCGCTGTCGGTCGTTACGGCCCATGTCGCCACGCGGATCTTCGCTTCTCATCCGGGAATAAGCGAGCGCCTGATCGCCATCCAGATCGACTTCTCCTTCGTTAAACGTATAGCCGCTTTGATCAAATGCAAAGCGATTATCAACGGTTACACCACCAACCGCATCGACAATATCCTTAAAACCGGACATGTTCACCGTCACAAAATAATCAAGGGGAATATCAAAGTAGTTTTCAACCGTATCCATCGCCATGTCCGCGCCGCCAAACGCGTAGGCGTGATTCACCTTATCCTGCATATCCCGTCCGACGATTTCCATGCGCGTATCCCGCGGGAGGCTGACCATGCGCATCGATTCATCCTGTGGATTCACGGTGACAATCATCATCGTGTCCGTTCGTCCCGTAGTCGACTCTTCCGCATCAACACCTAACAACAGAATCGAAATCGGATCGGATTCATCCATGTTCACTTCGACTTCTCGTTTGTCGGACTTGTCGCGATCAAGTGTCGTGTGCATCTCCGAGGCGGTACTTTGCAGAGAACTGTACAAATAAAAGGCATAGCCGCCAACCGCCAGCAAGAAGACAGCGAAAATGCCGGTCGTGATGAGTAAGAATTTTTTCATGAAAATTACGCCCCATTCGTTTTCAGATTACTATCAGTATACTGGCAGATTCAGGATGCGACAAGCACCATTTTTGCTTCTCGAATGAAAGAATTTGGGAGAAGTGATTTACTTTACCGGACTTTTCCTTTAGCATATAGAACAGTAATTGTCTAATAAATGAACGTAACAGGAGGAACACCATGGAAGAAACGATTAGTCTGAAGGAGATTATTCAGACGATCAGACAGCGCCTGATCATGATTATCTCCATCACCCTCGCGGCGGTTGCCATTGCTGCTGGTGTCTCGTATTTTGTGTTAACCCCAATGTACAGCGCCTCTACCCAAATTCTCGTCAACCAATCGACAGAAGGCGAAAACGTCTTTACGCAAAACGATATCCGTACGAACGTAGAGCTCATTAATACGTATAACGTCATTATGACATCCCCGCGGATTTTAGAGCCGACGATTGACGAGTTAAATTTAGAGCAAGGTGTCGGAACACTCCGAAATCAAGTGAACGTATCAGCTGAAGGAGAATCGCAGGTCGTGACTGTCACAGTCGAAGATGCGAACCCGGCAAGTGCCGTAGAAATCGCCAATACGATGGCCTCCGTCTTTCAGCAGGACATTATTGAAATTATGAACGTCGATAACGTCTCGATCTTATCAGCAGCAGAGCTAAGTGATAATCCGTCACCGGTAAGTCCAAATCCAACTCTAAATATGGCGATCGCCTTCGTTGTTGGTCTCATGGCCTCCGTCGGACTTGCGTTTCTACTCGCTTTCTTGGATCGCACGATTAAAACTGAGGACGATGTGGAAGAAAAGCTCGGGATTCCGGTGCTTGCTTCTATTTCCACGATGAACACTTCCGATATGGAAGAATCCGACCTATCGCACACTCGCCGGGGAAAGGGACGTGAAACGTATGGCGCGTAAAAAGAACAAACAGGAAATGTCCGATAAACAGCGCGCACTCATCACGGAGTTTCAAAAGCGTTCACCGATCTCCGAGCAATATCGTACGCTTCGCACGAATATCCAGTTTGCATCCATTGATAAGCCGGTTCGTTCTATTCTCGTGACGTCTTCCTCACCTGGTGAAGGAAAGTCGACAACCGTTGCCAACTTAAGTATCGTGCTCGCGCAGCAGGATAACAAAGTACTGCTCGTCGATACGGATTTACGTAAGCCGACCGTACATTTCTCCTTCCAAGTACCAAACCAAGCTGGATTTACGAATGTACTGACTAACCAGAGTACATTCGATGACATGGTGTTTGAAACATCGATTGCTAATTTAGACGTACTCCCATCAGGCCCGCTGCCGCCAAATCCGAGTGAGCTATTAGGCTCGCAGCGCATGAAGCAGTTTATGCAGCACGTAAAAGACCGCTACGATTATGTCATCTTCGATGCACCGCCGGTGAATGCCGTGACTGATGCGCAAATACTTGCGGGTCATACAGATGGGGTCGTGCTTGTCATTCGCAGCGGGAAAACGGAAGAGGATCACGCTGAACGCGCAGTGGAATCGTTAAAGAAAGTCGATGCGAATCTCATTGGCGCTGTTCTAAACGACCGACAGATGGAGCAGTCGCAGTATTACTATTATTACGGAGAGGGATAAGATCCCTCTCTTTGTCATATGGAGGCTTAGCATGATTGATATTCACAGTCATCTTCTACCTGGCCTTGATGACGGGGCACAAACTGAAGCAGACACGCTTGAACTTGCGAAAGCGGCCGTAGCAGAAGGAATCACGCATGTCATTGCCACTCCGCACCATAAAAACGGGGTGTACGAAAACGAAGCGTTGTTAATCGAAGGGGCAGTCGAGCAGACGAATGAACTGCTAAGGCATCATGAGATTCCGCTGACAGTACTCCCTGGTCAAGAAGTGAGGCTGTACGGGGAGCTATTAGAAGATTGGCGAGCAGGAAAGCTGCTGACGCTGAATCGATCCGATTACATGCTCGTGGAGTTTCCGAGTAACAGTATTCCGAGGTTTGCAACGCAGCTGTTTTACGACATGCAGTTAGAAGGAATTACCCCGGTCATTGCCCATCCGGAGCGAAATAAAGTGCTGATAGAAAAGCCTTCGCTGCTCTATCGCTATGTTCAACACGGGGCGCTATCGCAGCTTACCGCAGGGAGCCTCGCTGGAAAGTTCGGGAAGAAGCTGCAGCGCTTCTCCCTGGAACTATTAGAACACAACGTCGTTCATTTTGTAGCCAGTGATGCCCATCACGTAAAAACGCGAGGTTTTCACCTGCAGGAGGCGTACCTCCAAGCAGAGAAAACAGGAACTGTAGAGCAGGTAAAAAAACATGCGAATCAGCTCTTAAATCAACAAATGATTTATCCAGAGGCGCCAATAGAGTTTCGTGCTAAACACTTTTTAGAAAGATTATTTCGAAAGTAAGCCAATGCCTTATGGACAAAAGTCGGAAAGGCATTTGTACTATTTCCTGATATTCGACATGTTACGAGATAAATAGACAGTTCATTCAGGTCTTTTCCCTTATATTAACCCCTACCTAAAGCTTATATACTAGATACAACGTTCATAGATGAACGAAAGCCTAATCGTAAATACAGAAATTACCCAAAATTAATGTATAATTTCCCCTTACCTCCTATCGGTAAACCCCTGATTGTGATAGAATGTAAAAGACCTTGAATAGATGTAAAAAAAGGCAAGAAACGGGTCATTTCTCCAACACCCTTACCAACGGAGGAACTCGACTTTGCTGTTGGTTGTTCACGATGTTGAACAGCTTAGGTGCGGACTGTTGCCATAGGCAAAGTGTGAGGACCGGTTAGATGCCGCATAATTCAGGAATGTCTATTCTCTGTAGAGAATAGACATTCTCTTTTCTTTTAAAATGTAAAACAATAGAGCCGTTTTGAACGAAAGGGCTGTGTTGTTTTGCAAAACATATTCTTGATTAAAGGAGGGTCTCAAGTGACGATCCATAAACGGCTCGCTTTACTCATAGCGATTGACTCACTGATTGTCATGCTTTCTGTGTTCGTTGGTAACTGGCTCATCGCCCCCGCATCGGAAATTGTCACACCTGCACTGATTGTCACATCGATCGGGCTACTAATTAGCCACCACGTATTTGCCCATTTCTTTAAGCTCTATAAGCGCGTTTGGCAGTACGCGAGTATTCGTGAGCTGTCATCGATTTTTGTAGCCGTAACACTCTCCGTTGCAACGGTAGGAATACTGCAGCTGGTGCTTTACCAGGTCATGTATTCAAGAACGTTATTAATTACATTGATGCTACATATTTTATTAATCGGTGCCTCCCGATTTTCGTGGCGAGTGTACCGGGATGCCAAGTTTAGATCAGCAGCCAATAAAAAACGGGCGATGATCATCGGAGCTGGAAACGGCGGCACGATGGTAGCGCGTCAGCTGTTGAATAGCGAAATGTCTGAACTGCACCCCGTTGCTTTTATTGACGATGACAAAATGAAAACCGGTCTTGAAATTATGGGAGTTCCGGTGGCAGGAACGAAGGAAAGCATTCCGAGCATCGTTAAAGATAAAAACATCCAGCATATCATTATTGCGATTCCATCCTTATCCAAATCACAGCTGAGTGAACTATTCGAGATCTGTTCACAAACGAAGGTAAAAACTCAAATCATGCCGTCTGTAGAAGACATCATGTCCGGAAGAGTCAGTGTGACGCAGATGCGCGATGTGCAAGTAGAGGATTTGTTAGGACGAGAGCCGGTGGAACTGGATACGAAGAAGATTGGAGAAACGTTAACAGGTAAGACGGTCGTGGTAACGGGGGCCGGAGGATCGATAGGTTCAGAGGTCTGCAGGCAAGTGTCACGGTATTCTCCTGAAAAGCTTGTCCTGTTAGGACATGGGGAAAACAGCATTTACACGATTGAAATGGAGTTGCGTACGAAATTCAGTGATCTAAAGATGGATATTGTGACAGAGATTGCCGATGTGCAGGATAAAGCACGTATGGTGGATGTATTTAAAACCCATGCGCCTGACGTCGTCTATCATGCAGCAGCGCACAAGCACGTACCATTGATGGAGCGTAACCCGCACGAAGCAGTGAAAAACAATGTGATCGGAACGAAAAACTGTGCAGAGGCAGCCGATGAAGCCGGCGTGTCATCCTTTGTCATGATTTCCACCGATAAAGCGGTAAATCCGACCAGCGTGATGGGGGCAACGAAACGCATCGCAGAAATGATCGTGCAGTGTATGGGACAAAAGAGTTCGACGAAATTTGTCGCCGTGCGTTTTGGAAACGTGCTTGGTAGTCGGGGGTCAGTCATTCCTTTATTTAAGCAGCAAATAGCTGCCGGGGGCCCTCTGACCGTTACACATCCGGACATGACAAGGTATTTCATGACAATTCCGGAAGCTTCGAGGCTGGTGCTGCAAGCAGGGTCATTAGCAGAAGGGGGCGAAGTGTTTGTGCTTGATATGGGAGAACCAGTAAAGATCGTGGATCTCGCTAAAAACCTGATAAAGCTTTCTGGATTCAGTGAAAATGAAATTGCCATACGATATTCTGGAATGCGGCCGGGCGAGAAGCTGTTTGAAGAGCTGTTAGGAAATGAAGAAGTTCACGATCAACAAATTTTCCCAATGATTTACAGGGGAAAAACACCTCCAGTGAATATTCAAGTAATACATGAATTAATCAATACATTTGAAAAACAAGATATTAACGATTTGCGTGAGCTAGTTCTCAATATCTCCCACTTCCGCGTTAGCGGTTTAAGAAATTATAGTATTGCTAAATAAAATAAACTAAAAAATAGATTAAAACAAATGGATGTTAGTCGTTAGAGTGAGCATTACAGGCAGACGCAAAGGTAACGCACAATCACAGAGTTAGTATTTAAAAAGGACGTGAATGAGTAGAGCTATTATGTATCGTCATATGTAAGGAACACATCGCCAAGTTAGTGGAAGAAGAGATTTATAGTCAACCGGGATCGGGCAGAAAAAAATCGGGAAACACCGCGCCACTGTGGAAAAAAATAGGTGAAAGCGGATCGATTGCAAGTCGCACTAGAGCGATCCGGTGACATTCTGTCGACTCTAGGCGATCTGGAAGCGATGAAGTAAGCGTATGAAAAAGAGGTGCTTGACCTGAAAGAGGAAAATGAGATTTTTTAAAAAACTATGCACTGTTTATGCAGCCAAAGCCGTGATCCACGTGCATATTCGACGCCATGGAAACGAGTATGCCAACGAGAAGATGTGCCGCATTTTGCAGGTTTCGAAAAGCGGCTATTACAAATGGAAACAGCGTCAACATGCACTAGAGACCGACGGAGAAGCGGATCGTACAGAGAAAAAACGGATGGTAAGCCGATCGTTTCGCGAAAGCAGGGGCAGCTATGGAGCCCGCGCGTGCATCAAGATTTGGTGGCGTGGGGCTACACGATGTTGGTCAAAACGGTTGCTCGTCTCATGCAGGAACAATGGCTGCTTGCGATTCCGAAAGTTGCGTTTGTGACCACTAAGGACTCTAATTATACGTTGAAAACTGAATCAAATCGCTTTAACCGAGAGTGGACTGCGGAACTCTGAAACCAGGCATAGGGGACCGATATTTATATCAGAACACAAAAGGAGTGGCTTTGCAGCTGCTATCGTTTAATAAGTGGACTTTAAAACAGACTAAAAAAGATAAAAAATAAGACATTGCTTTTCAGGTTTCAGAGGGAGTCCGCACAAAAACAACTTAAAATGCCGGCTTCCGGGCCCGTTTGATCCTGCGCCTGGTGAGGATTGCCGTCTCGACGTACTACACTGCCTATCCCAGACGTACCATGAACGCAACCCTGCGTCTGCTTGAACGGCCACGAGGCCGACCGATTCCCGGTTATTCGCTGACGATCCACGGAGACCCCATTCCGGATGACGCGATTAAAGAACGATTGATGGAACTGGCCTGTGACGAGTGGGCCAGCACCTGTGGCTACAAAAAATGGGGGGCTTGCTTCGCCGCGACTTTGATCTTGTCATTAACAAAAAGAAGGTCTACCGCCTCTGCCAGGAGCTCGGTATTCTCAAGGAACAACGACACAAAAAGCCGCCTTACCCCCGTCACCTGGCACGCGTGCGGGTCATCACCGCACCGAACCAGCTCTGGCAGATGGATCTTAAATACGGCATCATTGCGGAATCGGGGCGATTCTTCTTTATCTGCAATGTGATTGATGTCTTTGACCGGACCATTGTCGGTTATTATCGCGGCCCGGAGTGCCGCTGGATGCAGATTCGCCAGATGCTGGTCAAAACGTTTATGCACCAACATCACAATTACTATGAAAGCATTCCACAAAAATCTCCGAACCTGAACGCATACGTGGAGGCGTTTCACAGCCATCTCCATCAGGAATGTTTCGATCAATGCGTCTTTACATTCTTCGATGAAGCCTATGCCGAAGTGGACGCCTACTATGCCTACTACAACGCTAAACGGCCTCATGGCAGCCTCCACTTCATGACCCCGGCCGCCTACCATGAAGAAGCAATGAAGGGGGAGGTCGCCCCAATCGAGATGAAGGTTCGATGAACGATTTTGAATAAGAGAGAATGACAAAGCACGAGGCCGAAAGCGTATAGAATTAGTAGGCAGGACGTGACAATACAATATAGATCAATAACGATAATTACCGAACTATATGTTGAATGATTGAACTGGTTTTTAAAGTTTTAATCTATTATGGATAGTCTTAATCAGATGAGTGTGAGAAAGTCTTTATTTCTTAAAACCAAATGGAGCAACAATAATGTTTGGAACTAGAGTGTGTTGTACCAAAAGGTAGTATTTATAACTATATATTTTACTTAAAGTATATTTTTGAATACAAAAGACGAGGTGGCTATCGGATATAGATGAGGTTTAGTAGGTTAGTAGTTGGTTGGAATGAGTTCTAATCTAGTACTAACAAACTAAAAAATTTTCAAGGAGTGTAACGGAGATGTACATGAAAATAAAAAGGTTAATAGATATAGTTCTTTCTTTAGTAGGGTTGATAGTATTGTCCCCTATTTTATTAATTCTTATTGTGGGAATGAAATTAGATTCAAAAGGTCCTATTCTGTTCAAACAAAAGCGTGTTGGAATTAACAAAACACATTTTAATATATTAAAGTTTCGTACGATGAAAATTGATACACCTAAAGATACACCAACACATTTATTAGATAACCCTGATCAGTATATTACAAAAATGGGTAAATTTTTGAGAAAAACATCATTAGATGAACTACCTCAGATCTGGAATATCTTTGTTGGACAGATGAGTATAATCGGGCCTAGGCCAGCACTTTGGAATCAGTATGATTTGATCGATGAACGAGATAAATATGGCGCTAATGATGTACCACCTGGATTGACCGGTTGGGCACAGATTAATGGTAGGGATGAACTTCCTATCGAAATTAAGGCTAAGTTGGATGGGGAGTATGTTGAGAAGATTAACCTTTGGATGGATGTTAAGTGTTTCTTTGGAACCATCGTACGTGTTGTTAAGAGTGATGGTGTAGTCGAAGGTGGCACGGGTTCCAAGTTACAAGAACAACAATCAAATACGAAGGAGTCATTGTAACTATGAAAAAGGTTTTAATTACAGGTGAAAGTAGTTACATTGGAAAGCAATTTGAAGCTTGGCTAAATAAAACTAAGGACAAATACCAAGTAACTAAGATAAGTGTTCGTGATAATTCTTGGAAAAAAATTAACTTCTCTTCATTTGATGTTGTTCTTCACCTAGCTGGAATTGCACATGTTTCTCGTGATCCAAACATGGAAGATTTATATTATAAAGTAAATAGAGATTTAACAGTTGAAATTGCCCAAAAAGCAAAATTTGAAGGAGTAGGGCAGTTTATCTTTATGAGTAGCATAATTGTTTATGGAGATAGCTCAAAAGATAAACGTGTCATAGGTCGAGATACTCTTGCACGTCCCAGTAACTTTTATGGACAGAGCAAACTTGAAGCAGAACAAAGAATTACTGAGATGGAAGATCAAACTTTTAATATTGTAATTATTCGACCTCCTATGATTTATGGGAAAGGGTCAAAAGGAAACTATCCCAAACTAGCAAAAGCAGCTAAGAAGTTACCTTTATTTCCGGACATTGAAAATCAGCGTAGCATGCTCCATATAGATAATCTATGTGAATTCTTGCGGCTATTAATTGACAACAATGAGAGTGGGTTATTCTTCCCACAAAATGCTGAATACGTTAAGACAAGTGAGATGGTTAAGTTAATTGGAGAAGCTCATGGCAAAAAGGTTAGGTTGACTAAAGTATTCAATCCTGTTTTGGGGATAATGGGTCGAAAAATAGGGATTATTAATAAAGTGTTTGGGAACTTAATATATGATCAGAATTTAAGTTGTTATAAAGATAATTATAGAATTAGAGATTTACATGAGTCGATTAGAAGGACTGAAGAATAGAAATAATTATATGAAGGAATGTGGAATAATGGCTGACTTAACTGCAATTATATTAACAAAAAATGAAAGTAAAAATATTGTAGCATGTCTGGATTCAATAAAAGGTTTTGCTAAAAGAGCAGTTGTCGTTGATAGTGGAAGTACAGATAATACTGTTGAGTTAGCAAAGTCTTGCGGAGCAGATGTTTATTTCAATGAATTTGAATACTATGCCAAGCAGTTTAATTGGGGAATTGATAATACAAATATTCAAACAAAATGGATTCTGCGCCTAGATGCTGATGAAAGATTTACTCTAGAGCTATGCAAAGAAGCTGAAATGTTGATGTCCAAACATGCAGATGATGATGTTAACGGTATAACCATGGAAGCATGGTTATATTTTTTAGGTAAACGTCTAAAATATGGTGCTAGTAAGAAGAGAAAATTAATGATTTTTAAATGTGGAATAGGTCGGATAGAGGATAGGAAACGTGATGCCCATAGTGTATTATCTCATGGTCGATCTGTTCCTACAAAGGAACGTTTTATCCACCATGATTTTAAAGATATTAATAGTTTTATAACAAAATATAATTATTATGCTACTCGTGAAATGGAAGATTATTTAGCTTATAAAAAAGGAAATTCTAGCGAAATTCAAACGGATGAAAAAATCCAAAGTACAAGAAAAAAGAAATTTGGATTATACTATAAGGCTCCAAGATTTTTCAGAGCATGGTTATGGTTTGTGTATAATTACTATTTCAAATTTGGATTTTTAGATGGGAAAGAAGGCTATATATATCATTACTTTGAATGTTATTGGTATAGGTATTTAGTTGACGCAAAAATATGTGAGCAAGAAATTATTAATCCAGCTTCTGAACAACAAATAAATGTAAAAGATTTAAAATCAATAAAAGAGAGGGGTAAATATGAATAATTTAACAAAGAACATAATTTTAGCCCCTTTTAATATTTTTTATAAAGTAAACCCCAAAAAAGAACTTCAGCTTCTTTATAGGTTAAAAACAGGTCAGAAGTTAAATTTAGAAAATCCAATTACCTATAATGAAAAGCTAAATTGGATAAAATTATATGATAAAAATCCTTTAATGCCTATATGCAGTGATAAATATACAGTTAGAGATTTTGTAGCCTCTTTAGGTTGTGGGCATATTTTAAATGATTTATATTGGGAAGGCTTTGAACCTGAAAATATCCCTTTTGAAGATCTTCCTAACCAATTTGTAATAAAGGTTACTCATGGATCAGGCCTAAACATTATTTGCAAAAATAAACAAGAACTAAATTGTAAAGATACAATTAATAGGTTGAAGAAGTGGTTAAAGGTAAAGTATCTTCCGAGTTATGGCGAATGGTTTTACAATGTGGTAAAACCAAGAATAATAATTGAAAAGTTTCTAAGTGATAATAATTCCGTGCCAGTTGATTACAAAGTCTTTTGCTTTAATGGAGTACCTAAATTCATTGATGTCCACACTTCTAGGTTTTCGGACCATAAAAGAAACTTATATGACTTAAATTGGAAATTAATGAAAGGTATTTCTATTGGGTATAAAAACGATGAATCAGAATATGTAGAAAAACCAAAGCAATTACAAGAAATGTTAGACTACGCAAAAATATTGTCATCAAAGTTCCATCATGCGCGTGTAGACTTTTATATTTCAAATAAAAAGATATACTTTGGTGAAATTACATTCACTAACGGGGCAGGTTTTAGTAAAATCACCCCTTATGAATTTAATAAGAAAATGGGTAGTTGGATTACTCTACCAATTAGTAGGGTGTAGGAGGATTCTTTTTGAGGATATATACTAGAGTAGAGAAACTTTTTGAATCAATTTTATATTATTTATTAAGGTTTATTATTTTCTTGCATGAGTTAAAGAATATTAGAAAAAAGAAAAAACTTTATTCAAAAGTAAAATTAAGTAATCAACAAATACAAGAAATTGATGCTCTATGGGAAAAAAACTACGGCAAGAAAATTTCAAAAAAATGGCACCGGCTATACCAAAGTTATCTTGGTAAATATGACCCACACTATTTTCCTGAGATATTATTTTCTACTAAACTCGAGCCTATGATGAATCCAAGATATATTTGTAGGACACTTTCGGACAAGTCCGTTACAGAAATGCTAATTAATAATGAACTGGTTAGAACCCCAAAAACGATTACCCTTAATTCTAATGGTTTTTGTTATGATAGTGAGCGAGTGGTGACGAATCAAGAGAATATCCTATCTAGTATACAGAATATAGGAAAGGCTGTAATAAAGCCTACAGTTAATACTAGTTCGGGAAGAGGTGTAAGATTAATAAATGTCAAAAATGGAATTGATATATTTACTGGTGAAACTATCGATACCATTATTAATAAATATAAAAGAAACTTCATCATCCAGGAAATGCTCATAGCACATCACTCATATAGTTTGTTACATGAAAACTCTATTAATACATTGAGGGTTATTACCTACATCTTAGACGGAGAAGTGTATTGCGCACCTCTTTCATTAAGAGTAGGGATGAATGGTTCATTTGTTGATAATGCTCATGCTGGCGGAATTGTTATTGGGCTGTGTGATGAAGGTATATTAAAAAGCACGGGCTTTACTGAATTTCAAGATAGCTATACTGTACACCCTGATAGTGGAATTACTTTTGATGGATATCAAGTAGTTAAAACACAGGAAATAATTGAGGCTGCAAAGAGATTACATGGTCGGATACCTAACTTAGGAATAATATCTTGGGATTTTATGGTTGATCATAATGAGTCAATTGTGTTAATAGAAATAAATATTACTTCTCAGTCCATATGGTTTCCTCAATATGCTAATGGGCAGGGGATTTTTGGCGAGAATACTGAGAAGATGATCGGAATGATTGCCCAAAAGTAAATTGTATAAGGTTAATAACATAATGTAATTGTTCCCATTGAATTTAATAAAATAGTAACGTATAAAACTATCTTTAAATAAGTAGGTGCATTTGTTGAAACATAAAAAGGTAAAATTATTAATCATAGCTACAACTAAATTTGACTTAGATGGTATTACACATAGTGTAATGAATTACTACAGATATATGGATAAATCTAATATGGAAATAGACTTTGTAATTCCAAATAAAATCAATGAGCGATTGAGGAAAGAAATAGAAAGCAATAATGGAGAAATATTTGAATTACTATTAAGGAATAAAAAACCACTACTTTACTTTAGAGAATTAAAAAGAATAATTTCTAAGAAAAAGTATGATATTGTACATGCCCATGGGAACAGTTGTACTTTAGCAGTAGAAATGCTAGCTGCAAAACAAGCTGGTGTAAAAGTACGAATATCACATAGTCGTAACTCTATGTGTAAACATAAACTAATTCATAAGTTGTTAAGGCCTGTATTTAATTTTACTTACACACATGGATTTGCTTGTGGTTATCAAGCTGGTAGATGGCTATTTCAGAGTGATAATTTTACTGTTGTGAATAATGGAAATGACGTGGAGAAATTTTCATATAATGAAGAAATACGTCAAATATACAGAGAGAAGTATAATCTGGAAGGAAAAAAGGTGATAGGACATGTTGGAGCTTTTAATTATCAAAAGAACCATGACTTCCTAATAGGTATAATTGAACATTTAGTCAAAAGGTCTCCTGAATACGTATTGTTTTTGGTAGGAGACGGTTATACAAGAAAAGAAGTAGAAAAGAAAATTCAACGAAAGGGTTTATCTAATAATGTGATATTTACTGGTAAATCACTTGAAGTAGAAAAGTTGATACAAGCAATGGATATAATGGTATTGCCATCCAGATATGAAGGACTACCTAATGTAGTTATTGAATGGCAAATTGCTTGTTTACCATCAATAATATCCGACAACGTTACACAAGAAGTACAACTTACCGATTTAGTAGAATTTTTGCCATTAGAAGCAGGTGAAGCAGCCTGGGTTAAAAAGATAAGTGAAATAGAGATGATTGATAGGCAACGAGTGAAAAAACAAGTAATTCATGAAATAACTGAGGCAGGATTTAATGTTAAGGAAAACGCAAAACATTTAAAAGAACATTATTTTAAATTAGTTCAAACTTGATGATTGTATAACAATTAAGTATATAAAACTCTTTTAGATTACGGGTGAGAAAATTGAAAAATATTGTTATTGTGACGAGGGACATGCATGGTGGTGGCTGTGAACGTGTTATTGCACAATTAGCTAATTGGTTTATTGAAAATAATATAAATTGTACAATAATAACTGAAGTAAATGAGCCTTGTTTTTATTCTATTAAAAAAGAAGTTAAAATTATTTCCTTGTCTTCGAAGAGCCGTATCGGGAAAAAGGGGTTATTGGGTGCTTACACGAAAATGAGGAAATTGATAAAAGGTATCGATCCCGATGTAGTACTTTCAATGCCGGAAAAGGTAAATGTATGGACTGCTCTGTCACTGGTCGGAACAGGAATTCCGCGCGTAGTATCTGAAAGGAATAATCCTGCAATATACCCCCCTAGTAAAATTAAGCGTATAATTAGACAGATTATATACCCTACAGTAAATGGTTTCATATTTCAAACAAAGGAAGCAAGTGAATTTTTCTCAAGGCGTATTCAACATAAAGGTATAATATTACCGAACCCATTAGACCCTTCCAGAATCCCTCAAAATATTGAAGAAGTAAAACGGAAAGAAATAGTTTCTATCGGGAGATTGGAAAAGCAAAAGAATCATCATCTACTAATTGATGCCTTTTCAAAATTTCAGAAGAATAATGATGGTTATGAGTTAATCATATACGGTGAAGGCTCATTGAGAAATGAATTAGAGACTTATGCAGAACAGAAGCTCAAAAAAAATACCTACTCTTTTCCGGGTAAAAAGTCTGATGTGCTAGAGCGTATTACTGGTGCATCACTGTTCGTTTTAAGTTCAAACTACGAAGGGATGCCTAATGCATTGATAGAAGCTATGGCAATTGGTTTACCAGTTATATCCACAAATTGTCCTGCTGGAGGACCAAACGAATTAATTACAAGCGGCGAGAATGGGTTATTAGTTTCTGTTGGAAATACTGAAGAACTAACGAAGGCGATGGAAAAAGTTGTTAGAGAAGAAGAATTTGCAACTAAAATAGCTAATGAGGCTAGAGAGATAATAAATAAACTAGATATTAATTTGATAGCTAATAAATGGCTATCATACCTTGAATCAGTTTCAAATAAAAAATAATTATTAATAATTTTATTCAAATGTTGGTTAGTAATCTATGGAGATCCAAGAGAAAACGAGAATATATAATAGAGGGTGCTAGATAACATGGAAGAAATTAAATATAAAAGTGTAACTAATAATGAAATCAATAATAACATACCTAACCTCAATAACGAATTCTCGTTAACTTCAATTGGAAATGTTTTTTATGTTTTCCTCTCTATCCAGCTTATATTTGGAAATGTTGCTAGATATAGCTTATTAGGCCAACTATCTTTATTGTTATTTATGATAGTAGGCTTACTATTTCTTTTGAAGAGAAAATATATAAGGTTGAATGGAATGCATATTACTATTAGTATGTTTATTATTTTTTCTCTCTTAAACATATGGCTTGGGGAAGTATACAATAGTGTGCACTCTCTTTCTATGGTACAAACTGTGGGTATGAACCTTGTATATGGAATTATATTATTTAGTTTTATTTTATTGACTAAAAACCTATATAAGATTATGAAAGTATTTATATTTTCCTCACTAATTAGTAATTTAATAATTTTACTCATTAATAGAGAATCTTTGTTTACTTCTAGAATTGCTTTTTCATGGAGAGAAACAGTAACACACAATTTTTTAGGTATTGAGTTGTCAACTATAGGTCCTAACGGAATAGCCTATTATTCTTCTCTCTCTATTATTTTTTTATTAATATTAATTTCTAAAGAAACCAAATCCAAAACAAAATTAATGTACTACTCTTCAACATTTATTATGTTATTCACAATATTTGCTGCAGGTTCCCGAAAGGGATTATTGTTTCTACTTGGAGGAATAATAATTAGTTCATTGTTCTTGTATAAAGGTTCAAAAAAAGTCTTATATATTTTAATTGGAACTCTTACCAGTGTATTAATACTGTTACTTACATTATATATACCAGCACTTTACCAAATAATTGGTTATAGACTTGAAGAATTATTAAATTTAATTCTGGGCAATGATGTATCTGATTCATCTGTTACAACAAGAATGTCATTAATAAATTATGCATATGAACTTTTTAAGAATAATCCAATATACGGGTATGGGTTAGATGCGTTTAGACTGATGCATCCATCCACTATTGTTTCGGATAACAATTATTTAGAAATGTTGGTATCTGGAGGAATTATTGGGTTTATATTTTATTATGCCTATGTTTTATGGGTATTCTTAATATATCTGACAACTAAAAATAAAAGTGAAGTTTCAAAGATTTTATTTGGGTTATTAATCGTAACATTGATCTTTGAAATAGGGCAAGTTACTTATTACCATAGATCATATACGTTTTTTTATAGCATACTGTTTGCAAGTTTAATTATTGACCGTATTATGGAAAAGCGTAAAAAAGTGTAAAGAGATATACAATTAGTTAAGGGTATATCGTTATTTATTTAAGGCGGTGCAAAAAGGGCATGTCGATAATAAGGATTTTAAAGAAAAATGGACAAATGGTGAGTTTTTACAATGTGTTAAAGTATTACTATTATAAGAGTCTAATAAATGATGAAAAAGTAATTCGTAATACGTTTAAGAAGAGGGTAGGTAGAGAACTTAATTTAGATAACCCTGAACAATTTAACGATAAATTACAATGGTTGAAGTTAAATTGGAGAGATCCCTTGGCAACTAAGTGTGCAGATAAATATGAAGTAAGATATTTTGTAAAAGAACGAATTGGAGAGGACTATTTAAACGATCTTTATGAAGTTTATGAATCAGTCGAGGAAATAAACATTTCTAAATTACCTAAAGCTTTTGTTTTAAAGGGAACACATGGGTCCGGGTTTAATATTATCTGTAAGGATAAAAATAAGCTTGACTGGGATAAAGAATACAAGAAAATGAAACGTTGGCTAAAAAAGAATTATTATTGGGAAAAACGCGAATGGGTATACAAGGATATAAAACCTAGAATAATTTGTGAGAAATACATGTCTGAAGGAGAACAAACTGTAGCGTTAACTGACTATAAATTCTTTTGCTTTAATGGAGAAGCTAAGTATTGTCAAGTAATAAGAGGAAGAGGGGAAAATGAAACTATCGATTTTTACAATGAAGATTGGGAGCATATGGATTTTACAGGTTTGAGACCATTGCCCAACTCCAATTCCAAGTATTTAAAACCTGAAAAATATGAGCAGATGATTAATTTAGCAAGCACGCTATCAAAAGGTTTTCCATTTGTTAGAGTCGATTTCTATTATGTAAATAATGTAATAATTTTTGGTGAACTTACTTTTTTTCCTCAAAGTGGAATGGGGAGTTTTTATCCACTCGAATGGAATAAAAAAGTAGGAGATATGCTTGAAATTAATAATATACAAAACTAAATTAGTTTATATCTTTATTAATTATTTTCAGGGTATAAAAAAAGAGGTAACAATGCTGAAAAAAATAATGGAACTAAAAAAAAGTAAATTTATTAGAAATGTAACGGTGGTTGCAAGTGGTACTGTAATAGCCCAAGTAATAGCTATGTTATCTATTCCAATAATAGCTAGGATCTATGGACCTGAAAGTATAGGAATATTAGGGGTATTTGTGGCAATTACCGCCATTGTAACAAAAATTTCAGGTTTAACTTATCCTGTTGCTATAGTACTACCTAATAAAGATGAAGAGGCAAAAATTTTAGTGAAAGCCTCTATTTATTTGTCTTTTGTAATAGCCTTTTTAACATTAACCATTTTAATTTTTTATAGAGAGCCAATTGCTTCCTTATTCAATTTAGAAGAGATAGAGTCTTATCTGTTTTTTATTCCTTTAATAATAATTTTTTCAGTGCTATACCAAGTTTCAGAACAGTGGTTAATTCGTCTTCAAAAGTTTAAGTTAACTGCAAAAGCCATGATATATAAGTCAATTATTGAAAATCTTTCTAAAATAGGAGTTGGATTATACCACCCTGTAGCATATGTGTTAATTTCTATAACTGCATTTAGTTATTTACTACACACTTTGCTTATAGTATCTCATCTAAAATATAAATTTAGTAGAAGTACTTTGAATATTAAAGATAATGCAGGTGAAATGGTTAGGTTACTAAAGGTGTATAAAGATTTTCCGCTTTATAGAGCACCTCAGGAACTTGTAAATGGTATTTCTTCAAGTTTGCCAATATTATTACTTGCAAGTTTCTTTGGACCAGCATATGCTGGTTTTTATACTATAAGTAAAAAGGTATTACATGTCCCTACGAATTTACTAAGCAAATCTATTGGGGATGTTTTTTATCCACGAATTACTCAGGCTGCAAATAAACGAGAACACGTTGCCAATCTGCTTTTTAAAGCAACCATGGGATTAGCAATAGTTGGGATAATTCCATTTGGGATAGTTTTTATGTTTGGACCATGGTTGTTTGGATTAGTTTTGGGGGAGGATTGGATACAAGCTGGGGAATATGCAAGGTGGTTATCAATATGGTTATATTTTGGTTTTATTAATCGACCTACTACAAAAACTATTCCCGTGCTTAAGTTGCAGGGGTTATTCTTATTTTATGAAATACTAACCACTTTAATTAGAGCAGGAGCTTTATTTATTGGTTTTATAATTTTCAACGATGACCTTATTGCAATTATATTATTATGTATGATTGCAGCTTTATCAAATGTAATATTAATTGGGTTTACTTACTATAAGGCGAGGAAATACGATGTAATAAATATAATGAAGCGGAGACAATAAACTATAATTTAAGATAAAGGAAGGTATTACTATGTATAAAATTGCAGTAGCAGGAACAGGCTATGTTGGCCTTGTCGCAGGTGTTTGTTTTGCCGAAGTTGGTCATCAAGTAGCTTGTGTAGATATTGATGAAAAAAAAGTAAATGTAATGAAATCTGGAGTTTCTCCAATCTTTGAAACAGGATTAGAAGAGTTAATGCAGAAGAACTATGCAGCTGGAAGAATTGAATATACAACAGATTACAAATCAGCGTATAAAGATGCAGATGCTATCTTTATCGGTGTAGGTACTCCAGAGCAGCCAGACGGTTCTGCGAATCTATCATATATTGCAACTGTTGCAAGACAAATTGCTGAATCTATGGAAAAAGATTGCTTAGTTGTTGTTAAATCAACAGTTCCAGTTGGTACGAATGATAAAGTAGAACAGTTTATTCAAGACTTTTTAGTTAATGATGTAAAAGTAGAAGTGGCATCAAATCCAGAGTTTTTAGCACAAGGGTCAGCTGTACATGATACACTTCATGCAGAAAGAATTATTATTGGGACGGAAAGTAAGTGGGCTGAAGAGTTATTAATGAAACTCTATGAGCCTTTTAATTTGCCTATTGTTTCGGTGAATAGAAGATCTGCAGAGATGATCAAGTATGCATCTAATGACTTTTTGGCTCTTAAAATTTCATACATGAATGACATTGCAAATTTATGTGAACTAGTTGGAGCAGACGTACAAGATGTTGCAAAAGGTATGAGCTATGATGCACGTATAGGGAATAAGTTTTTAAATGCAGGTATTGGTTATGGTGGCTCATGCTTCCCTAAGGATACGAAAGCACTAGAAAACATTGCAAAACAGCATGGGTATGAGCTGCGAACGGTTAAGGCTGCGATTGATGTGAATACAGATCAGAAGACAATGTTATACAAAAAGGCGAGCAAGAGACTGATTACGTTTAGCGGTCTGAAGGTAGCAGTACTAGGGTTAACATTTAAGCCAGGAACAGATGATTTAAGAGAAGCGGCCTCTCTTGAGAATGTACCTTTATTATTAGAACAAGGTGCAGAAATCTATGCGTATGACCCTGTTGGTGCAGAAAATTTTGCGAAAGTACATCCAGAAGGTCAGCATGGAAAAGGAAGTATGGCGTATGTAAGTGATGTTGAGGAAGCATTAAAAGATGCAAATGTATGCTTTATCTTCACGGAATGGGGCGAAGTAAAAACAGTCACACCTGAAAAGTACAAGGAATTAATGAGAACTCCGTTAGTATATGATGGAAGAAATATTTATGGTATTGAAGAGATGCGGGAGGCAGGAGTGGAGTATCACTCTATTGGAAGAAAAACTGTAGAGAGAGAAGTTGTAAAGGAGTTGAGAAATCTTGAATTACAAGCCGTTAGATCCTAGTAAAGTTTATCTTATTACTGGAGCTGCTGGTTTCATCGGATATTATTTATCTAAGAAACTACTAGAAGGTGGCTGCCAAGTAATAGGTATTGATAATGTAAATGATTACTATGATGTGAAACTTAAACACGCTCGTCTAGAGCAACTTCAACCATTTGATAAGTTTACTTTTATTGAGGGAGATATTTCGGACAAGCCTATGATTAATAGCGTCTTTGAAGAGTACAAGCCTAATGTTGTAGTAAACTTAGCCGCACAAGCTGGTGTTAGGTATTCAATAGAAAATCCGGATGTATATATTCAAAGTAACATTATTGGATTTTATAACATCCTTGAAGCATGCAGACACTATCCTGTTGATCACCTTGTATATGCTTCATCTAGTTCTGTTTATGGGGCTAATAAAAAGGTACCATTTGAAGAAACAGACTTTGTAGATACTCCAGTTTCATTATATGCATCTACAAAGAAGTCAAACGAATTAATGGCCCATACGTATAGCCATTTATATAAAATACCGGCTACTGGACTTCGTTTCTTTACTGTTTATGGTCCTATGGGAAGACCGGATATGGCCTACTTTGGATTTACGGATAAATACTTTGCTGGGGAACCAATTAAGATCTTTAATAATGGTGATTTTGATAATGATCTCTATCGTGATTTCACGTATATCGATGATATAGTCGAAGGAATAGAGCGACTTATCGGTAAACCTCCGATTGATGCCGTTCCTCACAAGGTGTTTAACATCGGTAACAACAATCCGGAAAAACTGATGACGTTTATTAATACGTTGGAGAAGACCTTGAGTAAAGCTTTAGGTAGAGAAGTGCAGTTTGAAAAAGTGTTTGAACCGATTAAGCCAGGAGATGTTCCTGCAACGTATGCTTCAACTGACTTATTGCAGGAAGCGGTAGGTTTTAAACCGAAAACATCGATCGAAGAAGGCTTACAGCAATTTGCTGATTGGTATGTTGATTATTATAAGGTGAAGTAAAGTTCTGCCCGCTAAGTTGTCTAATGACAGCTTGGCGGGCTTTTTTGTGTTGCCGTTATTCGAATGAACTTCCACTACTCGGTCACACCATTTAGTAATCCATAACGACCATTATTCACATCTTTCGTGAAATGTATAAGGTTAGCGTTACTATAATCTAATTGAGGTATTTCGTTTTCGATGATTATAACTTGACCGTTGTTTTGATTTTCTATCAAATATTTAAATAGGGGCTACTGAATAACGGTTAATTTCTTGTGCCACAAGGATTTTGGACGTTTTTGTCGAAAAGAGATGCAAGGAAAAACCCGTCCGCGTTCAAAAATCCTTGCATCTGGAGGCGATGATCCATGTACAATCACTCGGAAAATCAGCTGTTACTGCCTGGTGACTTCTTTCTTCCTTTCGGAGGTTCCCTGAACCCGTATAACCGATGGGTTCATCTGGCCCAACTGATCCCATGGGGCCAAGCGGAAAGCATGTACAAACAGAAGCTGAAAGATGTCACGCAGGGAGCGCATGCCTATTCGGTCCGGATGGCGCTTGGCACCGACGTCGAATCGATGCGGACATGATCGCACAGGTGAATGAGTGGGTAGTGGAAGCCGCCTCTTCTTCCTCTGACGAGGAAGATCCTCCAGATGATGATCACGGCGGACCATCCGCAAACAGCCAGGAGGGAAGGGATCAAGACGCAGCCCCCTCCGATCGTCCTCAATATCATCAGGGGAAACTGCTCATGGATACGACCTGCACCCCGGCGGACATCGCCTACCCAACGGACCTGAAGCTTTTGAACAATGCCCGGGAGAAACTCGAAGCCATTATCGATACCATGCATGAAGAACGACCTGACGGAAGCGTCAAACCACGTACCTATCGAAACAAAGCGCGGAAACAGTATTTGGCAGTGGCAAAGAAGCGGCGGCCTGGGGCAAAGAAGCGTCGTAGCGCGATCCGCCAGCAGTTGCATCATGTTCGTCGGGACCTCGATCATGTAGCGGCGCTGGCGGAGGAAACGACCCTGATGCCGTTGTCCACCAAGCAGTACCGAGATCTCCTCGTTATCCAGGAGCTGTACCGCCAGCAGCAAACGATGTTTGTTTCCAAGCGGCGCCGTATTGATCATCGGATTGTCAGTATCGCACAGCCCCATGTCCGCCCTATGGTGCGCGGGAAAGCCCATGCAGCCGTGGAGTTCGGAGCAAAGATGTCCGTGGTCGTCACCAACGGATGGACCCACCTGGACCGACTGGAGTGGGATGCCTATCACGACGCGGAAGATCTCCCTCGAGCGGTGGAAGCGTATTACGATCGCCACGGCCATTACCCGGAGGCGGTGCTGGCTGATCAACTGTACCGAACGAGGGAGAACCGACGGTTCTGCCAGGAACGCAAGATCCGACTGAGCGGCCCCAAGCTCGGGCGTCCGTCGAAAGAAACCAAAGAAGCAGCAAACCATCAGGCCTATCAGGATGCGTGTGAGCGAAATGCCGTGGAAGGGAAATTCGGCGAGGGCAAGCGCAGCTACGGACTAGGTCGTATTCAAGCACGTCGTCAAGATACCAGCGAAACCGTCATCTCGCTGCAAATCTTAAACCTGAACCTGGCGAAGGCCCTACGGGACCTTCCTGCTTGGTGTGTCGTTATCCTTCGCAAGCGAATGAAAGACAGTCGATCCATGATGTTCCCCTTTCAACAGTTGTTTTTATTCAAAAAGCCAGTTATTCAGTAACCCCTAAATATTACCTTTGTACACCTTATACTACAAAAATTATCAGAAAATTACAATAAAAATAATTGCTGAACTAACGGCTTATTTCTTGTATGCTGTACAAAAGATATAAGTTGGAGGCATCTATGGCAGAAGAAAAAAGTATTAAGCAGCTGGAGGCGGAATTAAGCAAACTTCGTAAGGAAAATGCATTACTCAAACAGCTGTTAAACAAGCATGGTCTGCTTCCAGAGCCTCATTTACAACAGGAGGCTGTACAGGAAAGAATCCAGGCGTATAAACGATTGTTTCGTGGGAGGCAGGACGTGTATGCACAGCTGATTGAAGACAAAAATGGTACAATCTACTATCCAGTGAAGCATGGGAAGAGGCATTCTCCTCTGACAGACTCAGTTCTTTATCATCATCTGGCAGGATCAGACATGATCGGTATTTATCCATTGCTGGAAGATCAGACCTGCTACTTCTTAGCGGCAGACTTTGATAAAGGCTCTTGGAGGAAGGAAGCGGCTCATTTTTATAAGACGTGCAAGCTTCACGGATTCGCTCCGTTGATGGAAGTATCTCAGTCCGGTAATGGCTGTCATGTCTGGATGTTTTTTGAGGAGGCGGTTCCGGCGGCAATGGTTCGTGATGCCGGAAAAAAACTTCTGCGTGAAACAGCCAGGCGCCTGAAATGCAAGCAGCTGGCTTCCTTTGACAGGTTCTTCCCAGCTCAAAGTGAATTAACTGGGAAGGGACTTGGAAATTTAATTGCGTTACCGCTTCAAGGGAAACGAAGAAAGCTTGGAAGGTCTGTATTTGTTGATGAGCTGATTCAGCCTTATTCCGATCAGTGGAGTGTTGTAAGGGAGGCCGAGCGTTCAACAGCTACCCAGATAAAGCGTTATATGCAGCTGCAGACAGAGGAAAAACCCGTGTTGAAAAACGGGCTGCTGATTCCTAAAAGCTTCATGACAGAAAGCCAGTTCGAGTCGCTGAAAGAGCTTTGTTCCTTCCATAACCCGGACTATTACAAAGCGAAATCTCAGCGGAGATCCACACGGATGTTGGAAGCCCGCTTAAAGGGATATGAAGAATATGAGGAAGCATGTCTGTTCCCTCGTGGAAAAGTGGACGATATCCAGCGTGTGCTGCAGCTGAAGTCGATAGAAGACGAGCGAAACTACGGAATCCCGTTGCACACGTCGTTTATGTCCGAGCTGTTTCCACAGCAGGAGCTTGCTTTAGAAGCACTGCTTCAATCCAATTGCGGGATTGTATCGGCCGGTCCTGGATTTGGAAAGACCGTTGTTGCAGCCGCTCTCATTAGCAGAAGGCAGGTAAATACGCTGATCCTCGTTCATCGAACACAGTTGGTTGATCAGTGGAAGTCGAAGCTTGCAAGCTTTTTATCCATCGAGCCACATCAGATTGGACAGCTGGGAGGCGGCAAGCAGAAGCCGACCGGAATCATCGATGTCGCTACGATTCAGAGCGTGCGCCATCAAGCCGAAGGTCTGGAATATGGGCAGATTATTGTGGACGAGTGTCACCATATATCTGCGTACACTTTTGAAGAAATTCTTAAGCAGGCTTCTGCTGCCTATGTTCATGGACTAACTGCCACACCGAAGCGAAGAGACGGCTGGCACCCGTTTATGACGATGCAGTGCGGGCCGGTCGTGTATGAGACAAGCGGAAAAGAAATGGCTGCAATGAGAAGCTTTCATCACATTTTAAAGCCTCAAATTACCGCTTACACGTCGGATAACGAACATAAATGGCATGATCATTATGAACAAATGACGCTTGATACGAAGCGGAATGAGCAGATTTTTAATGACGTATTGGAGGCACTTGATCGAAATCGCAGCCCAATTGTGCTGAGCCAGCGAATTGCTCATATAAACGAACTGGAGGGCAGGTTTCAAAAGTTCGTTAAACATGTCATTGTACTGCACGGGCAAATGCGTGTAAAGGAGAAGCGCGAAGCTTTTGAGAGACTGGCGGCTATTCCTTCAGATGAAGAGAGATTAATTCTTGCAACAGGAGGATTTGTTGGGGAAGGTTTCGATGATCCGCGATTGGATACGCTGTTTCTCGTCATGCCGATAAAATGGAGTGGGAGTGTGGAGCAGTATGTCGGCAGGCTGCATCGAAGCTATGCTGGGAAAGAATCGGTCGAAGTGTATGATTATGTGGATAAACAAGTACCGGTTTTGAAAGCAGCGTACAAAAGCAGGTTGTCAGGCTATAAACGGCTTGGATATCTGCTGGAGGAGACAGCCAGGATGAACAAACAACAGATGCGGCTTTTCTAATGATTCGGCCGGCGTGTTAAACCCGCACAGGCTCGAAGCGGTCCTGCGCGGTTCATAAGGGAGAAAGCATCCACGTTTATTCGGTAGTCATAATACGAATAAGATCATAATGGTAGTAGCGGCGGCTGCGTTCGCGGTCATCACCAAAAAGCATGTGCCGATCTGTCAACGTTCTAAGCGCTTTGCGCACGGTAGAGGCAGCAAGGCCTGTGGTTTCAGAGAGCTGATGCACATTGGCTACAGGATGCAGGAAGAATGACTTCCAGACTTGCTGAAGCGAAAGCTGATCCAGATCTCGAAGACCTTGCTCGTATAAGTCGCCAGCCTGCTGCAGCTTCCGCTCATGCTGCCAGGCCATACGTTTCGCTGCATCGAGATAAAACAGGATCCAGTTCTTCCAGTCAGGCTCCTGCTTGCCAATAGCCCGCACACCGTTCAGCATCGCATAATATTTAAAGCGCTCCTTTTCAAGTTCTTCACTTAAAAAGAAAGTGGGGGTGTCAATAACTCTTTCTTGCAAAAGATAAAGGACAATTAAAATTCTTCCCAGCCGGCCGTTTCCGTCTAAAAATGGATGAATTGATTCGAACTGTGCATGGATAATGGCAGATTTTATAAGCGGATGAAGCTGTTCTTCACTTTCTTTTTGATAAGGATGACCATTGATATACCGCTCCAAATTAGTCATGTACTCATTCATCATCTGAGGTTCTGGTGGTACATAAGAGGCTTCGCTCATTTTACTGGAAGGCCCGACGAAGTTCTGAATTCGGCGATAGCTGCCCGCTGCACCTCCAGAGCCGCGAGCATCCTGCATTAATATGTCATGCATCTCCCGGATGAGGCGTTCTGTCAGGGGATAGCCACTTTGAATATGTTCCACGCCACGTGTCAACGCCTGCTGATAGTTCCGTACTTCGACACGCTTCCAGTCTGCGCTGAGATCAATGTTGTCTTCAAGCATTTCACTAAACGTAACTTGTGTACCTTCGATTCGAGTCGATTGCACAGATTCATTAAGCGTTAACAGCTGAATGAAGTTTTCATGGACCGGGGAATAGTGAAGACGCTGTTTTAGCTTTTCGAGTGTTGTCATCGTATCTACTGTTTTTTTATAAAAGGTCAGTTCTGTTTCCGGGGGGAAGGTGACAGGGAGCAGAGGCAGCTGATAAGGCTTTTTCATGAGAACTCCTCCGTTTATAGTGATATTTTTAATGTGAATAATATCGTTAAAGATCCTTTACATTAATTAATAATATCATATTAAAGATAAATGTGGTTGTGTTCTGTGGGTAATAGCCGTAACAAAAAAACGGAGAGAATGATACGTAGGAGGTTAATACGACGACTTCGAGTACGAATAGCGCACCGCCTGTTATATAAAAAAGCCGCCGATTATGGCGACCTTCTTCTTATTCTTCTGACACGGTATCTCCTTCATAATCGGAAATGCCGCCCATGACGACAGTCAGATTGTCGGCGTCATAGCCATTCTCGATCAGATGTTCACCGACTTCGATGCTGCGGTTTTGTGTCCGGCAGAGAATGATGACATCCTGGTCCTCGCCGACGAGTGACGGATCTTCCATGACGTCATTCATCGGAATGTTGGTGAATCCGCTGATGTGTTCTTCTGCAAATTCATCTTCTTCCCGAACGTCGAGGTAAAGCACCTCGTCATCAAATCCGTCGTCATATATATGTTCCTGCAGCTCCTCGGTGCTCATTTCCTCCATCGCGGTTTCATCATTCCCGCAGGCAGCAAGCAACAAAAGCGGCATTCCGTATAACAGCTTTTTCAATGGTATCTTCCTCCTCGCAGACAGTATAGCATGCGGTTCTTTTCAGTGCTAAAGTAATAGGATACATTTATTGACATGGGGTATAAGGGTCGGTGTCTTTTGTCACTTTTTTAACGTTTTCCGCAGTTTTTGGACCTAATCGTGACTCCGATTCATTAAATCATCCTATTGAGCGATGAATGCGCTCCCAATAGAATGAAGAGTGTACGCTACTTTTCTACATAGGAGGCCAAGATGCATGAAATTTAAACGTAGTGCAGCAGGGGTATTGGCAGTGAGCATGATCGCCATGACAGGAACGGTGGCAGCAGAAGGTCCGGGAAACAGTAACGGAAAAGGACCACATCGCGCTGTTGAAAACGTAGACGTGATCGATGCAGAGAGCTTTTCCATTTCGTTTGATAAGACGTATCCGGCAGGACTGCCGCTGGAGCGGATTGTCGACGTATCGGTTGTGGATGAAGACGGGGAAGCAATCGATGTCGGAGATCTGGATGTAGAAGTAAACAAAAGCGACCGCTCGGAAGTAACCGTGACACATGACTCGCTTCGCGGGGAAACCGGTACACTGACGGTTGGAGCAGAAGAGCTTGACTTTGACTACTACGAATTTGAATTAAGTATTTTCCATACGAATGATAACCATGGCCGTACCGATGCGTTCCCGCATCTCGTAACGGCATATGAAGCGGCTCAGGAGCAGTACGGGGAAGGGCTGCTTCTTGATGCAGGCGACGTGTTCTCCGGTACGCTCTACTTTAACGAGTTCCGCGGTCAGGACGCGGTCCAGTTCATGAACTACATGGGCTATGACGCGTTCGTTCCCGGTAACCACGAGTTTGACCTCGGCGATCCGGAAGAAGGACATCCAGAGCTTGTGGAATTTTTTGAGGCAGCAGAATTTCCGATTGTTGCAGCTAACGTTGATTTCTCCGGCGACGCTGGATTCGACCACCTCGTTCAGGGCGGTATCACTCGTGATGCAGAAGACAGCAACATCTATGACGGCATCATCGTCGAGCAGGATGGGGAAGAGATCGGTATTTTCGGACTGAACACAGAAACAACAGAGACGATTTCGAGTCCGGAAAATGTACTCTTTACAGACTATCTGGAAGCAGCAGAGGAAGCAGTAGCGAACCTTCAGGAGGAAGGCGTCGATAAGATCGTGGCGCTGACGCACCTGAACTTCTCTGGTACGATCAGTGACCAGACGCTCGCAGCAAACGTAGAAGGCATCGATGTTATCATCGGCGGCCACAGCCATGATGAAGTTTCACCACCGCTTCTCGTTGAAGAGAATGCAGACGGTGAGCCAATGGAGCCGACAGTTATTGGCCAGGCCGGTGAATACGGCGAGCATCTCGGTGCTATGAATGTCGTATTTGACCGTGACGGTGTTGTCACAGGCGTGGACGGCGAATTGTTCGCTTCAGAAGAATTTGAAGCAGATCCAACAGCGGCAGAAATGCTCGAGCCATTTACAGAAGCAGTAGAAGAGCTGCAGAACACGCCGGTTAATGCCACAATCGTAAACGACCTGCCGAACCCGCGTCTAGGCACCGGAAGTGATGTGAGCGTTCGTGCGAATGAAACAGCGCTCGGTAATCTGATTACAGACGGACAGCTGGATGCAGCTCTTACAGCTGATGACGATGTGATCATGGCAGTTCAAAACGGCGGCGGAATCCGCGAAGCGCTCGCAGCAGGCACACCATCCATTGGTGACGTCATTACCGTTCAGCCTTTCGGTAACCGACTTGCTCTCATGGATATCACAGGGGACGAACTTTACGAAGCGTTTGAGTTAAGCGTCTCTGAAGCGCCGAACGAAAACGGCGGATTCCTGCACGTGTCTGACGGAACCGAAATTGTTTACAGCAGCGACAATGAAGCAGGCGAGCGTGTGGAATCCATCACCGTTGACGGCGAAGAAATCGCGCGTGACGATACGATGCACACGATCGCAACGAACAACTTCACCGCTGGCGGCGGCGACGGCTACGATGTCTTCGCAGATATTAACGATGACGGACGCGTAACGATCGTCGGCTTCACCGACTGGGAAATGCTCCGTGACTACATGGAAGACCTCGGCGAAGTAGACTACGATGTAGAAGGACGCATCGTCGACACAGCAGCTGAATAATCAATAGCGACGGCCCCTTTCGCATGAAGGGGGCTGTTTTTTGTGGGGAAGCGGCGGCGTAACGAGTCGGTTGAAAAAGGGGGTTTCTCGTATTTGAGGAAAAGTACCTCGTAACGAGCGAAAACCTCCTCATAAAAAGCAGATCGCACCTCGTAACGGGCAAAACCCGCCTCATAAACGGGGGTGCCGGTGCGAATAGCGGAGTTGAGCTGCGAATAGTGAGGAAGGGGAGAGCTTCGGAAGTGTCCGAAGCTTTCATATTTACAGGAAGGAGGCTTTCGGCCAGGAGCCGAAAGCGTTGCATGGAGTTTTCTTATAAAAGCAGGGAAGTACCTCGTAAAGAGCGAAAGCCTCTTCGTAAAGCGCAGATCGCACCTCGTACCGAGTAAAACCTGCCTCGTAAACGGGGATACCGGTGCGAATAGGGGTGCTGAGTTGCGAATAGTGATGAAGGCGGGAGCTTTGGAAGCGTCCGAAGCTTTCATTTTACAGGAAGGAGGCTTTCGGCCGGGAGCCGAAAGCGTCGCATGGAGGTTTCTTATAAAAGCAAGGAAGTACCGCATAAAGAGCGAAAGCCTCCTCGTAAAAAGCAGATCGCACCTCGTAACGAGTAAAACACGCCTCGTAAACGAGGGTGCCGGTGCGAATAGGGGTGCTGAGTTGCGAATAGAGATACAGAGTCCGCTTTAAAAAGGCGTACCGGGAGCTGGAATCGGGAATGGCAGTAAGAGATCTTTCAGGAGGTGCAGCATGACGACGATAGCAAAGCTGGTATTTGATTGTTTGCGTGATGCCGGGGTGGCCACAGTGTTTGGTGTCCCTGGGGATTACAACTTCGCGCTGTACGACGAGCTGGAAACGAGAGAGGATATAAGGATGATCACGAACCGCAATGAGCTGAACGCCGGCTATGCGGCTGATGGCTATGCCCGAGTGAAGGGAGCCGGGGCGATATTGACGGCGTTTGGTGTAGGAGATTTAAGCGCGATGAACGCAACGGCCGGTGCCTTCAGTGAGCAGGTGCCGATTATTCACATTGCGGGTTCGCCGGACTCGGCGGCGCATGAAGAAGGAAAGCTGGTTCATCATACGCTCATGAACGGGGATCTGGACGTGTTTCGGCGCATGCACGAAAATGTGACCGTGAAAGCGGTGCGGATTACGGAAGCAAATGCCGCGGAGGAAATTCCGCTTGCGGTTCAGCAGGCGGTGGAAAAGCGGCTTCCCGTTTATTTAGACATACCGCAGGATGTGGCAGAAGTGACAATTGAGCTGCCGGAGCCGCTGGCTGGTACAGAGCAGGAAGCCATCAACAGTGAATGGGCGGCGGATGCGATTTACAAGGCGCTCAGTGAAACCGATCGTGCCGTGCTGCTTGTTGATTTACTGACATCGCGCTACTTTCTTGAAGATGCGGTCATTGCCTTCAGCAGGCACTATCAGCTGCCGACAGCCCAATCGATGCAGGCGAAAAGTGCCTTTCCGGAAAGTGATCCACAGTACATCGGTACGTATGGCGGGCAGTTTGGAGAAAAAGACGTCACGTCATTTATTGAAAAATCAGAGGTGATTGTCACAGCAGGACTCCTGTTATCTGACTTTAATACAGCGAAATTCACGGCAGAGCTTCCTGAAGAAAAACGCATTGATTTATATCACGACCACGTTGTGATATTTGGCGACATCATTGAAGAGGCACCGATGATTCGCGTACTGGAAGAGCTGATGAAAAAAGAGAAGCTCGCTTTCCATCAAAAACCTCCGCAGCAAAAGGAGAAGCGGACGTTTACTGATGAGGACCCGCTCCAAACTGACATTTACTATCATTTATTATCAGAAGCAATAAAACCAGGTGATGTCGTGTCGGTGGATACCGGGACACTCTCGTACGGCATGCCGTACGTGCCGTTGAACGATAACGTACGCATGATCGCACAGGGCTCGTGGCAAAGCATTGGCTACGCGCTCCCGGCGGCACTTGGAGCAGCCGCTGCGGGAAGAGACGGGCATACGTGGTGCCTGATTGGCGACGGCGCGGCCCAGCTGACGATCCAGGAGCTGAGCACCTTTACGGCAGAGGATTTGGATGTTACCGTGATTTTGCTGAACAACAAAGGATACACGGTCGAACGAAAGCTGCACCCGCCCCGGCCGGACGCAAGCTACAACGATATACCGGAGTGGGATTATCAGAAGCTCGTGCAAGGATTTGCGCCTGATTTTACGTATGCGAGCGTAAAAACAGCCGGTGACTTGCAGAAGGTGCTTCAGTCCGGTGAGAAAAAACGGTTCATTGAACTGATCGTGGAAGATTGGACAGATGCTCCTATGCATTTAAATAAATTAAATGAGACGCTACGTTCATAATTTTTTGTTAAGGAGAGGGCATCATGGGTCGCGTTTTAGTGATTGGAAGCATTAATGTCGATATGGTAACGGAAACGGATCGGATACCCGAACAGGGAGAGACGCTGATCGGCGGACGCTTTCGAACCGTTCCTGGCGGGAAAGGAGCGAATCAGGCCGTCGCTGCCGCTAAAGCTGGGGCGGACGTGACAATGATCGGCGCCGTCGGCGATGACAGCATCGGCAGCGACATGCTCGCGAATTTAAGGAAGGCTGGTATCGATACTTCCTGCGTTAAAATCGTACAAGAGGAGGCGACCGGAACGGCGGTGATTCTTCTGACAGAAGGCGATAATCGCATTATTGTGTCACCTGGTGCGAACGCATCAGTCACATCTTCTTTCATCGCTTCGGTGGAGTCGGTGATTGCAGACAGTGATGTTGTATTGCTGCAGCTCGAAATACCGCTTGAGACGGTAGTAGAAGCGGTTCATTTAGCACATAAACATGACGTGCCTGTTGTGCTCAATCCCGCGCCTGCCGCAGCGCTTCCGGCTCAGGTTTGGGAGAAAGCAACGTGGATCACGCCCAATGAGCGTGAGCAACAGCAGCTGTTCTTACATGGCGAATTCCGTGAAAAGCTCATTACCACGCTAGGGGCAAATGGTGTCGCTTATTGGGCGGACAATGAAGTGAAACAAGTGCCAGGTCATAAAGTTCAGGTGACAGATACAACTGGAGCAGGAGACACGTTCAACGGAGTGTTCGCAGCGCTATTAGCAGAAGGAGCGACTTGCGAGCAAGCGGTAACAATGGCAAATGCAGCTGCCGCTTTATCGGTGCAGACTTTTGGCGCGCAGGGTGGAATGCCGGATCGAAAAACAATCGAGGCGTTTTTAGCTGCCAGGAGACCGGATTAACTGCCGGTCTTTTTTAGTTTCCGTGAGAAACACAACAAAATACCTCCATGAATTGAAGAAAAGCAGTACTTTTTACCAATCGAGTGATAAACTAGAAGAAAACACCTTTTAGGAGTGGTTATGTGAAAAAAGTTCTCCTGCTCTCAACGATTGCACTGCTTGCCGCCTGTCAGGAAACCGATACCGAGTCCGCTGATGCAGAAACGAACGAGCAGGAGAACGAGCGTGAGGAACAAAACGAGTCAGTGGAGGAGGAGCCTGAAGAAGCCGATCCTGCCGAGGAGCTGGACGGCGTTTGGTTCGATGAAGAAGAGAAACTCTACGTTGTTGTTGACGCCATGGAGCAGACAACTGTTTTAGCAAATGATTCGGATACAGTGGAAACGACGATCGAATCATGGGACAGCACCACGGTCGAGCTGGAAGACGTAGATCCGTTCTTTGAAGAGGAAGAAATCGACTGGGAAAGAAATGAAGAAATCCTCACGCTTCAGCAGAACAGAACGGTGTATTTACTGGAAAAAGCGAGCCTGAACAGCTATTTGTCCTTCCTTGATGAAGCGGAGGAAGAAACAGATAATGAGCCGGAGGATAACAGCGAGCAGGAAGAAGTAAATGAAGAAGAGAGCGAACCGGAAGTCGAAGAGGAACCGGAGCCGGAAATTAACTGGACGACTTACACGAACGACCGCTTCGGGTTTTCGGTCTCGTATCCTGCTGAATGGAATCCGGGAGAGGCACCGACAAATGACGACGGGCTAACGCTGTATGAGCAGGACGGCAATACCGTTTCTGTCTATGCATCCTACGCTGCAGGGAGCTTTGCAGAAGGAGAAACGTCCTCTGTCACAATCCAATCTGGCGAAACAGCCGAACAAGCAATGCTTCGTGAAGGGGGAAGGGTGACGTATACAGCCGAAGTAGTTGTGCATGATATCATGTATACCGTCTACGCCAATGTATCAGATACCTTTTATGCTGAAATCGAGCAGGTGCTGGAAGACATGACACGTTCGATGGAAGTTTGGGGAGAGGCGCAGGCCGAAGAACCAGCTGCTTATGAAGGAAGCTTTTTAACCGCTGAAAACGGGGTTTATCAGTTAGGTGGAGTTGGGTTAGGTGCTGGAGCGAAATCCGTCAAGGATATCGGTGGCCCACCTCTGGAAGAACATATGGACTACGATTATGATGGCTCTCTCGTGCTAGCGTATTTGGATCGCGAGTACTATATTCAGCCGGAGACGGTTCACAGCATGACGGGATTTGTTTCAAGAAGTGATGCGGACAGTCTCATCGCTTCTCTTCCAGGAGAAGTTTATGTGAATGCACCTGAATACAATGACATGTCGGATATGCTTGCTGCGATCTACCAGCCGTCCACAACGGAAGTGGCTATTTTCCGGGATCGGGGCAGTGATATTGATATCTTTATTACGTATGCTGATGGGAACTTTTATTATGCGATTGAAGAAGGGACATATGTATTGAACGATTAACAGATAGAAAGGTTTTGATGATGAAACGATTTTCTTTATCTACAGTTTTAACTTCCTGGGCCCTCGTCCTTGCCTGGATGGGGCTCATCTTTTATTTTTCGCATCAGCCCGGGGATCGTTCCGGGGAAATGAGCAGCGGGGTACTCCAGGCACTCACCGCGCTGCTTCCGTTTGAGCCGAGTGACACCTTCCACTTTTTACTCCGTAAAGGTGCTCATTTTACCGTTTATGCAGTGCTTGGTATATTACTGCTGCGAGCATTGAAGCTGCACGTCTCGGGTAAAAAGGCGGTAGCCTGGGCACTGCTTATAAGCTGTTTATATGCTGTTTCAGATGAATACCATCAAACGTTTATTCCGGGGCGATCCGGAGAGGTGGGAGATGTGCTGATTGATACCGCAGGGGCAGGGAGCGGCATTTTAGTTTACCTCAGCGTCCGCCGGCTGCTGAAGCGTCAGAACTAATTCAAGGAGGGTCTCATGGAAATCATCATGCTCTTCCCGTTCGTTGCCTTTGCCGTCTTTATCGGTATGTTCTTAGGATCAGGGCCTGGGAAGCGAAATTGGCTTGCCGGCTGTGCGCTCATGGTCATGGTTGTTTTGACGCTTCTGTTCAGTTTTGTCATGATGCTTGGTGGATAATGGACGGCACCCTGTTAACAGCAGGGTGTTTTTTATGGGGTCATGTGAAAACAAAACGTTTCGTAGGCGAACTGTGATACGGTAAAGTGAGAGGTATTCAGGAGGTGCGGGGTGACCAGAAAAATCATTGTTCTCATAGCCGGGCTTTTCTCCGGCTTTATCTTTCATCTGATCGGTGTACCGGCTGGGTGGCTGATCGGGGCGCTTTTATTTGGAGCGGTGTACGGGATGATACGGCAGGATGTGGCTTACAGGGGGCCGTTGTTTAAGGGAGCACTTGCTCTGATCGGCGCTAATATTGGGGTGCTGACGGAGCGTGACGTGTTTCTGCAAGTCGGGTCTTATATCGGACCGCTGCTGTTGACGCTGATACTCACGTTTGCCGGCAGCTTTTTACTTGGCTGGCTGCTTTATAAAAATGCGGAAGGAATGGATGCGAAAACGGCGCTTTTCTGTACGATTCCGGGCGGTGCGTCAGAAGTGATCGTGACAAGCCGGGAAGCGGGGGCAGACGAACGAATCGTAGCTGCATTTCACTCGTTCCGGATTTTCTTTTTCGTGTTTACGATTCCGCTTATTGTCGGGATCGGCACGCCGGCAGCCGGTATAGCTGGGAACGGCCAAGCAGGGATGACTGCTTCACTCGCCGCTGTTATCCTCATCGCGATGGCAGTAGCGGCTCTTTTGAACCGGTTTTTCCCGCTGCCGGCCGGTATTTTACTGTATGCGATCGTCACCGCTTTTCTGCTCAGTGAATTTTTCATTCCGGTGCAAAGCCTGCCGGATTATATCGGTGGTATCGGCCAGGCGCTGATTGGTGTCATGATCGGGGTCACATTTAACCCGCAGGTCATGAGGCGGCTGTACGGCTTCGGTCGTATTTGCATCTACATCATCGTTCTCTTTCTCGCGCTCGGGGTACTGCTCGCATGGCTGTTTCATACCGTGAGCGGCTTGAATATGATGACGAGCCTGCTCAGTATCGTACCAGCAGGGGCTCCGGAAATGTCGGCGACTGCCTTTGCCTTAAATCTTGATCCGACGCTTGTCGCGAGCCTGCAGATTATTCGCGTGCTGACGATTTTACTGATGCTGCCGTTTTTATTGAAGCTGATCGAACGGATGGAGACCCGGATAGCAAATTAAAAAATCCCCCTGCAGCTGAATGCCGCAGGGGATTGCTATTACGTTCGCTCGGCTTCCAGCCAGTTGTTATGAATGCAAATATACACGAGCTGCGTCCGGTTGCTGACGCTCAGCTTATCGTAAATCTGAGAAAGCATCGTGGCAGTCGTCGACTCTGCAAGGTAGACGGCATGTGCTGTTTCTTTAGTGCTCATGCCTTGAATGACACAGGCGACAATGTCGAGCTCGAGCTCTGTTAACAGCTTAGCCAGCTTATTCCGAACGAGATGAAACTCTTTAATCGGATTGTCACGGCGGCGGTATTGATGCAGCTGCACGGCCATTTCCCGGGCGGCATAAGGCTCAACCAGCGCATGGTTATTGGTGATGGCTTGCTGAACGTGATGTGGATGCTTGTCCACATAGGCCGCGGAAACGAGAACCGGGAACAGCTCCTGCAGGTCCAGGACATCCTGAGCTGCAAGCGGTTCTTTCGTAATCAAGGCGGGAAGCTCCTGACTCTGGAGGTCGTCCTGGCAGTCCAGTTTAAACTGCTCAATACACTGAATATCATCTGCGAGATAAAAATGAGCGTGCACCGACGTGGCTGCCAGCGTCTGACTGATGCTGCCTGACCACGTAAAATCCCCTTCCCCTATGCAATTGACTGCCGCCCTCTGCTGAAACAGCTCATTCATCCCGACATCCTCCTTTAAATTTGTCCGTATCTATGGCTATGTTTGAGATTATAGACTAAATTATGTAAATGTGTAACAAGGTGTGAGAAAATGGGAATAAAGAAGGGTTTGTTAGTCGCATATTTCAGCAGGTAGTTGAGAAAGTTATAAGTAAAGGATGGCGGCTTTAACGGAGAAAGCTGCTTTGCTGGGTGGATGGATCAGAGGTTCTTATCAAATAGAGTAAAGTACGCATAACGATTAGTAGTCTACGCATAAAACAAGAAACCGTACGCATAACGGGCAGATAAGTACGCATAAATGACAAGAGCGGTACGAATAAAGGGCAGTAATTACGAATAGCGGCACGACAAGATATAGATAGAAGGACACTTTCGCCGGGCGAAAGCCATTGAATAAAAAGGGCACGTAGCAGAGAGCTTCGGCCGGAGCCGAAGCTGGGGGTTGGGTGAACAGGGAGTTTCCCATAAAGGAAACGGACCTCCACGTAAAAAAGCGAAAGCTGCTCGTAAAGGACAAAAGCGGCCTCGTAAAACCCGATCGGCACCTCGTAAACGGGAAACCCCGTGCGAATAGTGACCGCGAGTTACGAATAAGAACTGAACATAGAGCTTCGGCCGTTGCCGAAGCTGTGGGTTTAGGTGGAAGAGGCGGTTTCCCATAAAAGAAGCGGACCTGCTCGTAACAAGACGAAAACTGCTCGTAAAGGACAAAAGCGGCCTCGTAAAACCCGATCGGCACCTCGTAAACGGGAACCCCCGTGCGAATAGCGGCCTCGAGTTACGAATAAGGACGCCATCATCAGGAAGCTTTCGGCACACCGAAAGCGCCCCATCACCTCCTTTCTTGTCAGAAAATCACACACAAAATCGATTCGTTCAAAAAACTTTCAGTTGTATTGAAAGCGCTTCTATTCTAAGCTAAAGCATAGAAGGGGAGGCGGAGAGGCATGCAGGGAATGACAGGCAGTTTTCAGCTGATGAAATCATTAAACCGCTCGCTTGTGCTGAATATTATCCGGCAGCACGGGCCGATTTCGCGGACCGATATATCGAAAAAGGCGAGTTTGACACATCCGACGGTGAGTAATATTGTCGCCGAGCTGACTGAAGAAGGCATCGTGCGGGAGGGACAGGTAGGCGAGTCGCGCGGCGGACGGAAGCCGATGCTCTTATCGATTTACGATGACCACAGCTACGTGATCGGAGTCGACGTCGGTACGGGCCAGCTGCGCGTCGGACTGACCAATCTACGGGCCGACGTAAAAGAAATTCGCACGCAGAAGTTTCCGGAGGGCATGCAGGAAAGTGAATTTCTGGAGCTCTTGATCCGGACGATCCGCGAGCTGCTTGATTCATCGAGTGTGGAGCGCTCCAAGGTGCTCGGCATCGGGGTCGGCATGCACGGGATCGTCGATGTGGAGCAGGGCGTCAGCATTTATGCACCGCACTTCGGTTATCGTGACATTCCGCTCGTGGAAATACTTGGCCGCGAATTCAAGCTGCCCGTGAAAATGGAAAACGATGCACGCTGTTCTGCGATTGCAGAGCGATGGTTTGGCAGCGCACAGCATTACAATAACATCGTCTGCATTAACGTCGGGGAAGGCATCGGCGCCGGAGTGATCGTCGATGGAAAGATTTTCCGAGGACGGCACCATATCGCCGGCGAGCTTGGACATATGATCGTCGATTTAAACGGACGCCGCTGTACGTGCGGCAGCTACGGTTGTCTGGAGACGGTCGCAAGCGGGATCCATATTCGGGAACGCGTGCTGCACGATTTAACGCTTGGACGCTCGACGATGATGCTGAAAATGGTGGACCGGAAAGAGGAGATCACCGGGGAAGTGATTCATGAAGCGGCACGCAGCGGAGACGTGTTTGCGCAGGAAGTGCTCGCAGAAGCAGGGCGTTTTCTTGGGCTTGCCTGCACGAATCTGATCAACACGATGAACCCGGATAAAATCATTTTTACCGGCGGGGTGATGGCAGCCGGCGAATACGTAATGGGGCCGCTTCGGCATTTGATTCGTCACCGTGCGCTGACAAAGGAAGCGCAGCAGACCGAGGTTGTCCTGTCTGAACTTGGTACGAACAGTGCCATGCTTGGAGCAGTTACGCTTGTCTTACAGGAGATTTTCGAAGTGGAAGGGTGACTTTTCAAAAATATTTTTAAAACACCCTTCCCATTGTGAGAAAAATATGATACTTTAACAATAGTTATTAAAATTATTTTAAGAAGTCGCTCTTTTTTTCACAGAGTTTGAAAGCGTATACACTTTAAAGGGGGAACCACCATGAAAATCTGGAAGATGACACTGACAGGGGCTTTATCGATCGGACTGCTTGCAGCGTGCGGCGGAGGAAACGACGACGCAGACACAAACGGCGGAGGAAATGAAGGAAATGGCAACAGCGAAGCAGATGCTTCTGAAGTCTCCGGTGAAATCACGGTCTGGGGCTGGAATGTTGCAGCTGCTTCCATGGAGCTTGCTGTTGAGCAGTTCCAGGAAGAGTACCCGGATGTGGACGTAGTGGTAGAAGACATCGGCACTGAAGACCTGTACGACAGACTCACTGTCGGACTTGCTTCAGGCGGATCCGGACTGCCGGACGTGACGATGATCGAAACAGACCGCCTGGATAACTATTTTGCAGAATTCCCGGATGGATTTGTGAACCTGAGTGAATACGGTTTTGACGAGCATGAAGGAGAATTTCCTGAAGCGAAGGCAGAGGCGATGAAGGACGCGGACGGAAACTTCCTCGCAGCCCCTTGGGATATCGGACCGGCGGGCGTGTTCTACCACGTGCCGCACTTTGAAGAAGCAGGGGTCGACCCAGACAGCATCGAAACGTGGGATGACTACATCGAAGCAGGCGAGCAGATCCAGGAAGCGACCGGCGCTCAGATGGCACCAGTTGATATTTCCAGTGACGACGCGCTGTTCCGCATGATGATGAACCAGCTCGGCACCTACTACTTCGATGAAGATGGTAACATCGACATCGATTCTGACGAGGCACAGCAGGCGCTGTCCAAAATTCAGGAGATGCGTGAAGCTGATCTGATCGCAAACGTCGACGGCTGGGATGGAACGGTAACAGCAACGATCAACCATCAGGTAGCAACGGTTCCGTTCGGGGTCTGGTATGCGGGTACGATCATGGACCAGGCACCTGAGCAGGAAGGCGAGTGGGACGTATTTAAGCTCCCGGCATTTGAAGGCGACGATAACCGTGATGCGAACCTCGGCGGCTCTGACCTGTCTATTCTTTCCCATACAGAAAACCCGGATGCTGCTTACGCATTCGTCGAATACTTCACGACCGATGTCGATGCACAGATGGTCGCGCTTGAAGAGTACGGTCTCTTCCCATCTCTGACGGCGGCTTACGACGAGCCATTCTTTGAAGAAGAAGATGAGTTCTTCAACAACAGCCCGATTTGGTCTACGTTTGCAGAAGTAGCGGAAGGCACGCTGCCTGCTAACTACACGAGCGACTATGCACGGGCACTGCGCTACTCTGCGGATGCACAGGCAGAAGCACTGCTTTCCGGCGGTGAAGTGCAGGACGCGCTTGATGAAGCAGCAGGACGCATTGAAAACGAAACAGGACGCGAGCGCGCGAACTAAAAACAGTCCGCACCCTGTTGATCAGGGGCTGAGCCGGCATCGACCGGCCAGCCCCGCTTTTCTTCTTACTTATAAAAATTAATTTAAAAAGTAGTTTCTGCTTTTGGAAGGAGTTTGCACAATGGCTGCGAATAAACGTAAGCGAAAAATCGTCACACCGAAAACAGCACCCTATTTCTTCATCGCACCAGCCGTGCTGTTTTTTCTCGTATTTACTCTCTGGCCGGTGATCCAGTCGCTGCTGTTGAGCTTTCAAACGTCAACCGGCGGCCAAAGTGAGTTTGCGGGCTTTGACAACTACATCCGACTGTTTAACGATGGGCTTTTCTATACGGCTCTGTTTAACACCTTTACGATCCTGATCATTCAGGTGCCGATCATGCTGTCGATCGCCGTTGTGCTCGCGGTGCTCATGAATTCTGCTTTGTTGAAAATGCGCGGGTTTTTCCGCGTGGCGTTCTTCATGCCTGCGATCACAGCGCTTGTAGCCTATGCGATCGTCTTCATGATCATGCTCGATGAGAATTTCGGGCTCGTCAACTACGCACTCTCGCTTGTCGGCATTGATCCGGTCGCGTGGCTGAACGATCCGTTCTGGGCGAAAGTGTCGCTGATCATTGCGATTACGTGGCGCTGGACCGGCTATAACATGGTTATTTTCCTTGCCGGACTGCAAAATATCTCCAATGACCTGTACGAAGCGGCAAGCATTGACGGCGCCGGAAAAATCCGTCAGTTTTTCTCGATCACACTGCCGCAGCTGAAGCCAATTTTCTTGTTTACGGCGATGCTGTCGACAATTGGAACGCTGCAGCTGTTTGACGAGCCGTTCATCTTAACTGACGGCGGACCGAACAACTCGACGCTGACGATTTCACTTTATCTCTATTTAAACGGCTTCCGTTACTTTGACTTTAACTATGCTTCTGCGATTGCGTACGTGCTCGTCATAATCATTGCGCTGTTCTCGTATGTGCAGATGAAAGTGGTAGGTGATGACGATGACTGATAAGAAAAAGACAAGCGTGATCATCCGTAAAATTCTGCTGTATATAACGCTCGGGATCGGTGTGATCTTATCGATCTTCCCGTTCTACTGGATGTTTATCGGAGCGACGAACCCGTCCGGTGCCATTTTCAGCGTACCGCCGAACCTGCTCCCTGGTGATTTTTTAGTTGAAAACTTTACGAACTTAAACGAAAACGTCGGCATTATTCGCGTGCTGATGAACTCACTCATCATCGCGCTCACGTTTACGTTCTTTGCGGTACTGATTGCAGCGGCCGCAGGCTTTGCATTTGCGAAGTATCAGTTTAAAGGACGCAACGCGATCTTTTTTACGCTGCTCCTGGCGATTATGATTCCGTATCACGTCATGCTTATTCCGCTCTTCCAGATGATGGCGGACCTTGGCTGGCTGAACACGTATCGTGCCGTGCTGCTGCCGAACCTGGCGTATCCATTTGCGATCTTCCTCATGAGGCAAAACATGCGCTCGATTCCGAACTCGCTTTTGGAAGCAGCGCGAGTTGACGGAGCAGGGGAGTTTAAGATTTTCTTTCAGATCGTGCTGCCGACGATGCGTCCGGCACTCGCTGCCGTAGCGATCTTTCTGTTCATGTTTCAGTGGAACAACTTCCTCTGGCCGCTCGTCGTGCTCGGTGACAGCGATATGTACACGCTGCCGGTTGCACTTTCCAGTCTCGTCGGCATGTCCCGCGTAGACTACGGTCAGATTATGATGGGAACAACGCTGTCGGTGCTTCCGATTATGATTTTCTTCCTGCTGCTCCAGCGCCAGTTCATTTCCGGAATACTGGGCGGCTCGGTTAAAGAATAATGACGAACGAAAGTGGGGGTTTTGATGGATACAACGAAGAAAGCTTTTGCGTATACACCTCCGGCGAACGGATATCCGGAGTGGAACAATAACCCGGAGACCTTTCAGCTGAACCGGGAGATGGCACATGCCACAATGATGCCTTATCCAGAGCGGGATCTGGCCGTGGAAGGGGACCGGGAAGCGTCTCCTTTCCGGACAAGTCTTGACGGGGAATGGCGTTTTCGCTTCGCCGAACGGCCGGAGGAACGTGACGTGGATTTTTACAAAACAGACCGTGACATGTCCTCATGGGACACGATTCAAGTGCCGTCGCACTGGCAGCTGCAAGGATGGGACTATCCGCACTATACGAATACGCGCTATCCGTGGGAAGAGCGCGAGGACATTAAGCCGCCGTTTGCTCCGACCGTGTACAACCCGGTCGGGCAGTATGTACGTACGGTCGACGTCGCACTTGTAGAAGGTGAGCGCTACCTGCTTCACTTTGAAGGCGTCGAGTCTGCCTTTTACCTTTGGATCAATGGCGTGCTTGTCGGCTACAGCGAAGATACGTTCACGCCGGCCGAGTTTGACGTGACCGACGTGCTAAAGAACGGGGAAAACCGGATCGCAGTGGAAGTATACCGCTGGTGCGACGCCAGCTGGCTGGAAGATCAGGATTTCTGGCGCATGAGCGGCATTTTTCGCAGCGTTTTTCTTTACAGACGTCCGGATGTCGCCATCCGCGATTTCTTTGTCCGCTCGCGTGTGGACAGTGCTAAAGCAACGCTCACGGTGAACGTTTCTTTAGCGAACGATTCTGGAAAAGCTGTGTCAGATATGCACCTTTCCGGCGAACTGCTGGATGATCACGGGCGAACAGTGGCGGATGCCCACACCGCACCGGGAGAAATAGGGGATTATTCTGACGAGACGCTCACGTTTACCTTGCAGGAGCCAAAGCTTTGGAGCGCGGAGGAGCCGAATCTGTATACGCTTGTATTAAAGTCTGAGCTGCACGGACGTGAAGTGTATGTATCGGCTAAGACCGGCATCCGCACGTTCGGCATGGAAGACGGATTGATGAAAATCAACGGGAAGCGGATCGTCTTTAAAGGTGTCAACCGGCATGAGTTTTCTCCGGAAACGGGTCGTGCCGCGATTACGAAAGACGAAATGCGTGAAGACATTTTGAAAATGAAGCAGCACAACATCAATGCGGTGCGGACGTCGCACTATCCGAATCATCCGTACTTGTACGAGCTTTGCGATGAATATGGCTTGTACGTGATTGATGAAGTGAACCTGGAAACACATGGGACGTGGGTGTACGGCCAGGAAGGTCTGCAGGAAACAGTTCCGGGCGATAAGCCGGAATGGACGGCGAATCTGCTGGACCGCTGTGCCTCCATGTTCGAGCGCGATAAAAACCACCCGTCGATCGTCATGTGGTCGCTCGGGAACGAATCGTTCGGCGGTACAAACTTTCTGGAGATGCACCGTTTCTTTAAAGAGCGTGACGAGACGCGGCTCGTGCATTATGAGGGTGTGTTCCACTACCGCGAGACCGATGAGGCATCAGACGTGGAGAGCACGATGTACATTCCGCCGCACAAAGTGGAGGAATATGCGCTGGACGCAGAAAAGAACGGCGGCGCTAAGCCGTATATCCTTTGTGAATACGCGCATGTGATGGGCAACTCACTCGGAAACTTCTATCAGTACACCGATTTGTTTCAGAAATACGATATCTTACAGGGCGGATTCATTTGGGACTGGCGCGACCAGGCGCTCTGGAAAGAAGAAAACGGGACGCGCTTTCTCGCTTACGGCGGAGATTTCGGCGAATCGCCTCACGACGGCAATTTCTCCGGAAACGGGCTGATCACCGCCGACGGGAAGCTCACGCCGCAGATAAAAGAAGTGAAGCACTGCTACCAGTACATCGATTTCGACTGGGAGAACGGCACGCTCAGCGTGACAAACAACTACTTATTCCGGGATCTCGGCTTTTTAGAGGGCCGCTTTGAGCTTCGCTGTGACGGCGAACTCACGGCGACCGGTTCTTTCCCGCTTCTGGCGGCTCCTGGTGAGCGCGAAACGATTCCGCTTCCGGTTTCGGAAAAGTCTGCATCTGGAACAGCAGTACTGACGGTGTCGGCAGTCCTTGCAGCCGATGAAGCGTGGGCGGAGGAAGGCTTTGAAGCCGCTTCGGCAGAGTGGACGCTTTCAGAAGCATCCATTCCGGAAAAAGCAGATCCGGTTACTCCATATGCTGATGAGAAGCAAGTCGTGCTGAAAGCCGGCGGCACGGAGGCCGTCGTATCCAAGGCGAGCGGACTATTGATCTCATTGACGGTAAACGGAATCGAACAGCTGATGGAGCCTTTGAAGCCGACGTTCTGGCGGGCGATGACAGACAACGACCGTGGCTGTAAACTACCGGAGCGAACGGCTGTCTGGCAGAATCCGCAGGTACAGCACGTAAAGGTCACTGTAGATGAAGTAGCTGTATCTGCCGTACTTGAACTGGACAACGGCAGCCGCGTTACGCTTTGCTACGAGCTCGGTACGGAAGGGGGACTCGATGTTTCCATGACGCTGCAGCCTGGAGCCGGTCTGCCAGAGCTTCCGGCTGTCGGTCTCGAGCTGCAGATGTCCGCAGCCGATTCGTTCAGCTGGTTTGGACTTGGTCCGCATGAAACGTACCGTGACCGGAAGCTGTCCGGACGCACGGGCATTTGGCAGGCGGCGCCTGAAGACCGGCTCGCGCCATACTTAAAGCCGCAGGAGTGCGGAAACATCGCAGATCTCAAGCAGCTGAAGGTCGGCAGCCTGGATATTCAAGCGCTGACATCCTCGGAGGGAAGCGTACTCCCTTGGTCGCCAGCTGAACTGGAAGCAGCTACGCACGTGCATAAGCTGCCCGAATCTGACAAAACCGTTATCCGACTGCTTGCAGGGCAGATGGGTGTCGGCGGTGACGACAGCTGGGGGCAGGAAACACACGGCGAATTTAAGCTGTTCGCCGACCGTGACTATCACGCGGCATGGCGCTTACGCACTGTTCAAAACTAGCGCAAATGTCCGCTGGGAAGCTCTCCAGCGGACGTTTTTTTGCACTTTTTTAGGGGGATTCAGCTTATAAGGAAAACAAGTAAGTTATCTGACACTTTTCGACAAAATCGTGCTATACTATCTCTATAGTGAACGCTCTTAGACCGAACGCGGCCCATGTGCGTCAAGAGGAGGATGAGCACATGAAGAAGACCTTAAACACCAGTTTTCATGTCAGCAACGAACACGGCCTCCCTTACATGGAGCTGAACCCGCTTTTCCAATTTACCGACCAGCGCACCGGCTGGCTGCATACCGCAGGAAAAAGCCGGCTTTACTTGTTTGATGCACACGTGGAGGATTGGACGGTGATCCGTGACATTGCTCACACGATTTCGCCTCGTGTCGGGTTAGTGATGGACACCCTTGAGAAGATCAAGGACCGTGAATCGATTTACGGCATGGTCGCCGTGATTGATGAAATAGAAGTATATGAGCCCTACCGCGGCAAAGGATACGGCAGAGAGCTGCTAAAAGAGATGGAGGCGACGCTCGACTTCATGTACGTCAACTACATCGCGCTCGTACCGGCGTCACCAGGCTCTGAGTATCAGACCGATTCTGCGACGATCCATTATTTCCTGGAGCAGGGATACCAGCTGTATGCAGGTTCGATCGGGAGCATACCGGTCGTTGGAAAAAGCTTATAAAGGAGTTTCGTCCGGGGAGCAGCTTCCCCGGACTTTCTGTTGGTTTCGGAGAATGATAACTTGCTGGGTGCGAATGAAAACTTGAGCCTGTGAAATGATAAGATTTTCGCTATAGCGAACGAAAGTTAATAACGATAATAAGTTTGAGGCGGAGGATGAAAACGTTCGTCGGCAGGATGAAAACTTTTACGCTTAGAATGATAACTTACAGCGTGGGAATAAAAACTTTCGCGTCCGCGAGCGGCTTTCTTTTAGGTGCGTTCATGATAGACTGGGTATAACGATGACTGAGAGAGGATGATTCAGATGGCAAAAGAAAATTCGTTTGATATCGTATCAAAAGTGGACATGTCGAAGGTGCAGAACGCCGTCGTCATGACTGAAAAAGAAATTCAAAACCGCTACGATTTTAAGGACAGCAAAAGCTCCGTCAAGCTGGACGATGAAGAGCTTGTCCTCGTATCCGACAACGAGTACAAAATGGACCAGCTCAAGGACGTGCTCGTCAACAAGCTGATCAAGCAGGAAGTCGCCGTACAGAGCTTTGACTATGGAAAGCTCGAATCCGCATCCGGCGGCACCGTGCGGCAGCGCGCGAAAATCATCCAGGGCATTGACCAGGCTAATGCCAAGAAGATCGTCAAGCTCGTGAAGGAAGAAAAGCTAAAGGTGAAAACGCAGATTCAGGATCAGCAGGTGCGCGTCACCGGTAAAAACAAGGACGACCTCCAAAAAACGATGGCTGCTGTGCGTGCAGCCGACCTGAGTGTGCCTGTTCAATTTACGAACTACCGTTAATCGAAACCGCCTGTCCTTTTATCAAAAAGGGACGGGCGGTTTTTTGACGACTAGATCATTCTGACAAAAAAGTTCAGACTTTCATCCTGAATAGTGACATGATTGATCAGTACGATCTGATGAAGATTCCTGCACAGTACGTAATTGTACGAAAAACGGTTGTGCATTTCTTTCGAGTCTCGTAGCGTTAGTGTCAGCGGGGCCTTAACGGCCATGCACTAAAACGAGACGAAGGGGATGAAGCGAACATGAAAAAGACGCTGGTTACATTGCTTGCTGTTCTGATGTTCCTGTCAATGGCGCTGCCAGCCGGAGCTGTAGGCAACGGGCCGAATTACAACGGCAACGAAACGATCAACGATTCCAGACTGACGAGCAATGAAGACTTAATGGCGCAGGTAGAACGCGCAGCGGAACGCTCTGATTTTATGGAGCTGGAGATCATCGGCCAGTCGGTAAAAGGACGTGACTTGCCGCTATTGAAGTTCGGTACAAATCCAGATAACCCGACGATCTTGTTTCTGACACAGCAGCACGGAAATGAAGTGCTGATCACAGAAGGGGCACTGCAGGTCATCCGCAGCTTGTCCAACAACCGTCGCCAAAATGCTGAGCTTGCGGAAAATGTGAACGTCTTTTTCGTACCGCGAATCAACATGGACGGCGCGATCGGCGATGTCGATTTTGACACTTCTGACTACGTTGCGGGTGGACTGGCAACGCGTACGAATGCCAACAACGTCGACTTAAACCGGGACCATAACGACTTGACGCAGCCGGAGAACATCGCGCTGCATGAAAACGTGCTGCAGGCGTATGATATTGATTACTTAGTCGATTTTCATCATCAGGGTGCGCGTTCTGCCATTGATGGAGAGCTCGTATCTGGTTCCATTCTTCACCCGACCAATGAGGGTGTCGACCCAGCTGTCGTGGAAATGTCCAAGCAGCTTGGCGCTGTTATGTATGATTCCGTAGAAGACCGCGGCTGGGGACTGCTCGCGAAATATCCGGGCGGAGATGCCAACACGATCGCTCGTAACGGTTTGGCATTTGAATACGATATCGCAACACTGTTGTTTGAAATGCGCGGCATGATCGACAATGTTAACGAATCAGCGGTGCTCGGTCAAAAGAGCAACGGCTACTTGATCCAGCAGGCAGTTGTTTCCATGGAAGCAGCCATTGAAGCAATCGCTGACCGCTCGATCGAAGAAGCGGACACTTCTTTCTGGGATACGCTCGAAACACAGAGCTTCCTGCCACAGGAAGAAGAAGGTGAATAAGCTATTCAGGAGTGAACCCGGCCGCGTGCCGGGTTCTTTTTTGTGAGTGGATTAAGGTCGTGCGGGACTGTTTCACGTCGTGCGTTTAGGCGGGTTGACGAAAGTGTTCAACTTTTGCGGCAAAAGCATGAACTTCGCTCCTGAAAGCTTCAACTTTCATTGCGAAAGCATTAACTCTGACTAGCAAATGTTTACGAGCATTAACTTAGAACTGTTATAACGAAGAAAGCGTTATTTGCGGCGGCAACATGTTCAACTTTCATCTGCAAACGTTCAACTTTTTTTGACCGCAGTCAGCAGCAATAGAAAGAAATGCTTGCGGTGGTAACCTGTCTCCCTTTTCATCAGACATTTGCCCTGAATCGTTAAAATAATCTGACTAATCGACGATAGTAACCGTAGGGCATGTAAAAATGTAAGTCAAAAGTCTTGTAGAGGGGGAGATCAGGTGAAGTTTTATGATCGGATCGCGAATCGAATCTTTATGGTTGTGGTGGTGCTGATTGTGGCAGCGGTCGGTATTCTTGGAGTGACAAGCTACGGTCTTGCCAAGCATTATTTAACGGAGGCAGGCGAGCGGGATTTGCAGGTGCGGGTGGAATCAGCAGGGGAGCTGATGGAATCGCTGCACGAGCAGGTGGAGGCGGGGCAGCTTTCTCTCGAGGAGGCGCAGGAAGAGGCTCGCGTCCGCATTGCCGGACCTGTAACCGGGACGGATGATGAAGGAGACGTGCTTCGCGACTTTCAGGCGAGTTCGTTTACATATGGTAATGAGGGCTATTTTTACAGCTTTTTAAATGACGGGGAAACGGTGATGCACCCGATCGGCCGTGAAGGGGAAAACATGTTTGACGTGCAGGATCATGACGGCACGTTTATGATACAAGGGTTGATTCAGGCCTCACAGCAGAGCGAGACGGACAGCCGCTACTACCAGTATATGTGGCTGAATCAGGGTGAAACCGAGGCGCGGGAAAAATATGCGTACATGAGCACGTTTGAGCCGTGGGGCTGGCACTACGGGCTTGCCGCCTACAGTGAAGAGTTTTACGGTGCAGCGGCGGTGATCGGCTGGACGGCCGTTGCTGCTGGAGCTGGAGCTGTGCTTTTGAGCGGGATCGTGCTCTTTTTCATGCTGAACCGCATCAGCCGGCAAATCAACGCAGTGAAACGTGCGGCAGAACAGGTAGCGGACGGGGACATAAGCGCTGAACCGCTGCGTGTGAAAGGGCGCACCGAAACAGCGCTTTTAGCGGCATCGATCAACTCGATGCAGGAAAAATTACGTTCTATGATCATCAACATTCAGGAGAAGTCGAGCCAGGTTGCGGCATCTTCGGAGGAGCTGACCGCAAGCGCTCAGGAAAACACGTCGTCCAGTGAGCATACAGCGCATGAGGTGCAGGGGGTTGCGGAGATTGCCGAGAACATGCACGAAAGCGCTGCTGCGAGCATGGAGGCGGTAAATGTTCAAGGGCACGAGCTGCTGGAAGTAAAAGAGGCGGCTGTAAGTCTGAAGGAAAAGTCGGACGAGTCGGTGGCGGTTTCGAAGGAGGGGGCAGCTTCATCAGAGGAAACGGGGGCAAAGATAGCCGGCATCAAAGACGCTGTTGATGAGACGATGGCGGTCATTCACCGGCTGGAATCACGGTCAAATGAAATCAACGATATCATCCGGGCCATGACAGATATCAGCGATCAGACGAATTTACTCGCGCTGAACGCGTCCATAGAAGCAGCGAGAGCAGGCGAATACGGGCGCGGGTTCGCAGTCGTAGCTGATGAAGTGCGCAAGCTGGCCGAGCAGTCCGGGCGTTCCGCTGATAAAATCAGGGGCATGATCACGGACGTGCAGGAGGATACGCACTCGTCTGTCGAGTCGATGCAGCTCGTGAGCCGGGAGGTCGAGGCCGGAGTGGGCTCTGTGGAGGAGATGAAGGAGCTGTTCCGATCGGTGGAGACGATCAATGCTGATGTGGACAGCCACATCTCCAGTGTACTCAGCGTGATCGAATCCATGACGGAAAAAGCAGCGGATTTGAACGGACGGATGGAGGAGTTCTCGTCCTTTGCCGGACAGATGACCGAAAGCACTGGCACGGTTGCTGCGACATCCGAGGAATCGCTCGCCTCGATGAACGAAATTGCGCTCACGTCAGAGGAGCTGAGCACGATCGCGCTTGATTTGCAGGAGGAAATCAGCGGTTTTAAAACGAGTTGAAAAAGATATCGAGGGACCCGGTGACATGCCGGGTTCTTATTTATGTTCGAGGAGGGATAGGAGTTCGCTCATTTGGAGAACACACACGGCCGGACGTTAGTGGTCAACTTTTGCGGCAAAAGCATTAACGTTGAGCGACAATCATCTACGCGCTTCAACTGAAGGCTGATATACCAAAGAAAGCGTGATTTGCGGCGGCAAAACGCTCAGCTATCGTCTGCGAACGTTTACCTTGAACGGGACCCTTGCCTGACAGGGTCCCGTTTCTTTATGTCTAATCCGGCTGGCGTGCTTTCCATTGTCGTCCTTCACTCATTTTCCGACGGTGGCCCGGTGTTTGCCGATTTGATCGGCCATGTCGGTAATCGTGCGTTTTTTTTCTCGATTTGCTTGGCAATATCCTGCTTGCAGGAAAGCGGCACGTACTTTGACATGACGTCACGTCCGTTGTTCACTGCCTGTACGAGCTGGTGCTTTGCCGGCTGATGCGTCGGGCGACATAGCGTGCCGTGTAAAAGGAAGCCGAGACAGTCACGGTAAACAGCAGTGCAGCGAGTGCCGAAAGTGCGGCCATGACAACGTAAAAAACGGTGTCACGCACCATTGCCGGATCGCTGGTGACGGACAGATAGCCGAAGGTGACGACAGTGAAAAAGAAAAACATGGCGATATGTATGCCGATCGCGAGACGGTACGGTTCCATCAATCTGCTCCTTTCATTGAGTCCTTCCTTCCAGTTTACAGGAGAAGTTGGAAAACGAAAACGGTTTTTAGCCAGTTGAACAACGTTTGTGGCGCAGATTGTCGAATGTTTTTGTAAAATCACGGCAACATGTTTCAGTTCCGTGGTCAGGCGGGAATGAGCCCGTCAGAATCGATAGAGGTGCCTGGGCGAGATCTGGCGCCATTGGAAGAGGAGGCTTACCGATGATGCTGCTCCAGCTGCTGCCGGCGTCGCTCAGAAAATACGTTACGATGTCGCGGCGCGAGCGGAAGCATGAAATCCAGTCCACGCTCTGGTATATGCCGCTGCTTTACGTATCCTTATCCGTTTTTCTCGTTGTATTTGCACTGTTTTTAGATATTCAGCTGGACATTGAAAGGCAGCTGCCTCCGATCGTATCCATTACAGCTGAAACAACGCAGATGCTCGTCAGTACGCTTATCGGTGGTATTCTCACACTGAGCGCGTTCACGCTGAACTCCCTGCTCGTCGTGCTGACGACGTTCAGCGGGCAGTTTTCACCGCGGATGCTGTTAAATTTCGTGGCCGATCGCCGTACCCAGCACGCGCTCGGCGTATTTAACGGAAGCTTCGTATACGTACTGCTCGTGTTTTTATTTATCGGCAGCACCGAGCGGGAAAATTTTGCAGCTGTGCCGATCACGACGATTTTTCTCGCTTTTTTAACGGCCATGACGTTTATTTATTTTATTAACCATGCGACGACGTGGATGCAGGTGCACAACATCACGAATACGATGAAGGAAAATTCACAACGGATCATCAAAGACACGCTGAGCCGGGAGCTTGAGGTGTACCGTGCGGAGACGTCAGGAGACATGAAGCTTGAATATGAAGAAGATACTGTGCGCGTACAGGCGAAAAAGAGCGGCTACGTGCAGCTTGTGGACTACCGCAAAATGCTTGAGCAAGCGCGGCGTGATGACATCATCGTGCAGTTTCACCGACGCATGGGCGAATACGTGCTGGCTGGAAATGAACTGTTCAGCTACTGGGGCCCGGGTGCAGAGAATGTGGAGATGGATGACTACTCGAGGATGGTGCAGATCGGTCATAAGGAGCTCGAGCTGCAGGATCTGCAGATGGGCATGTACAAGCTTTCCGAGATTGCGATCAAATCGATCGGCAACAAGGATCCGAAAACGGCGATGACGACGATGCACCAGATGGCAGAGCTGATGCTGGAAGTGGTGGAGTATATTACATTTACCCCGTACTTACAGGATGAAAATAGGCAGACGCGGATCGTTCTCATGGCGGAATCGTTTGAGTCGTATTTATACAAAGGCTTCGGCTTTATTCGCCATTACGCCGAAGATGATCACGTGCTATTGACGGAGCTGATCAACTGCATGGCAAAAATTGCAGAGTCCCTTGATGAAACGAAGCAGGAGACCATCTGGGCGTTTGCGGCCGATATTTTCCGCCACCAGTCACCGGACCACATGTACCGGCTCGATCTGACGTTTATGCTCGAATCGCTGCAAGTACTCAGCCGCATCACCGATAGCGAGGAAGAGTTCAAGCAGATTGAAGAGCGCATGCAGCCGGTATAGACGGAATGATTCCTATCGACGCCAAACCCGTTTCAGCGCCCTTTTTTAGTGGTACACTGACTGTAAAAGGAGGTTTTGTTGATGAGCCATCATACACATGACAACCATACGCACGAGCATTCCCTTTCCTGCGGACACACGAAAATCCGCCACGGTGATCATATTGATTACGTGCACGACGGACACCTGCATCACAAGCACCAGGAGCACTGGGATGAGTGTAAAATCGGCGTGAGCGATGAGAACCCGGATTCATGTGCGCCGGTGCAGTCGGACTGCGAGCATAATGAAGACTGCGGACACGAACTTGTTCCGCACGGGGATCACTATGATTACCTCGTTGACGGACGCCTTCATCACGTGCACGGCGATCACATTGACGACCACGGACCAGTTGATGTCATTAAGTAAACGAACAGGGAACCTGTCGAAGGTAATCCGGCAGGTTCTTTTTTTCAGTGCGGAAGGACTTGCTGAACAGAGTTTCATAAACGGACAGGCTGTCGGGCAGAAAGTCCTTTATTGACAGAAAAATTTCTGAGGCGGGATAATGAACAAGCGTTCAGTATGTTGAAAAGACGACCTGTTCCGATTATTCTGAAAAAACACCGCGGTGGTGCAGACTATTTCGGAAAAGGGGTTTTTTGATGAAGAAGGTACTTTTCATGACAGCAGCGGCAGCACTTTTTGCCGTGCCAATGAGTGCGGGGGCAGTCAGTCCGCAGGGGGAGACAGAAAAGCAGGAGTATCTGGTGGAGTTTTCAGGTCCGGCTGAAGCAGGGCTGATGCAGGCATTTGGCATCAGTGAGACGGACGTGCTGCATACATACGATCTGTTGGATGTTCAGCTCGTGGAATTGTCCAAGGCACAGGTTCCGCTGCTGGAAAACCATCCGCAGATTGAAGCGGTTGACGAAAATGCGGAAGTGACAACACTCAGTCAGGCGGTTCCCTATGGCATCGATCAGGTGCAGGCAACGGATGCATACGCCCAGGGAATCAGCGGTGACGGCGTCAGCGTAGCAGTGCTTGATACCGGCATTGATGCAGGCCATGAAGACTTGGCAGATAACGTTGTCGGCGGCTATTCGGTTTTCAGCGATGCAGACAACAGCAATCCGTTTTTTGACGGGAACGGTCACGGCACGCATGTGGCGGGCACGGTAGCGGCAGTTGACAACGACCTTGGCGTCATCGGAGCAGCGCCGGATGCGGATCTGTATGCCGTCAAAGTTCTGAGTAACTCTGGCAGCGGCTCCCTTGCCGGCATTGCAGAAGGCATTGAATGGTCGATCGAAAACGATATCGACATCATCAACATGAGCCTCGGCGGATCGTCCGGCTCGTCGGTTTTGGAAAGCTTTACGGATCTCGCTTTTGAAGAAGGCTCGCTCGTCATTGCGGCTGCCGGAAACAGCGGGAACCGCGGCGGTAATAACGACACAGTCGGCTTCCCGGCGAAATACGATTCCGCGATGGCAGTAGCGGCAGTCGATGCAACCAATAACCGGGCGACGTTCTCGAGCACCGGACCGGCGGTTGAAATTTCCGCTCCGGGAGTGGACGTTCTCAGCACGGTTCCGGGAAATGGTTACGCGTCCTTTAACGGAACGAGCATGGCAGCACCGCACGTAGCTGGTGTAGCGGCGCAGGTATGGCAGGCAAAGCCGGAGCTCTCCAGCGCCGAGCTGCGTGATCTGCTAAATGACACGGCGGTTCCACTCGGTGCTTCCCATCAGTACGGAAGCGGACTCGTCCAGTCGCTTGATGCCATTAACGACTAATACAAACAGCAGGCAGGCAGGAGCGGAAGAACCGCTCCTGCCTGTTTTTTTATGCGGCGGTATGTTTCAGGTTATACTGGCAGAGGGAAAAGAGAATTGTCAGGAAAGCGCGTGAAGGCAGTATAACCAAGAGGAGTGATGAAGTGGCGAAGGCAAGCATCAGGATGAACGTGCGCACCGGAGAAATTGAAATTAAAGGCTCGGAGGAGTTTGTCCGTGAACAGATGGAGCAGCTGGACGACCTCGTGGACCGCGTCAGGAGCGGGCCGTCACAGGCTGCCGCGGCAGAATGGCCGCAGCTGCAGCCCGAAGATGATGCGTTCGGGGAATGGCTCTACCAGTTTCACGATGATCTGAAGGACGTCGACAAGGCGCTTGTCGCGGGGAAGTTCATTCAGGAAAAGAGCCAGGAGCGGGTATTTAAGTCGAGCGCCGTGGATGACCTGCTAAAAGACAACGGCATCCGGCTCACCAATCCGTACCGGGCGATCAGCGTCCTGCAAAAGAAAAAGTACATCATCACGATCGGCAAGGACAGCCACTCCAAGCTGTATAAAATATCGCGCGAAGGCGAGCAGCAGCTCGAAAGCCTCGCGCGCACTCCGCCGGGATAAGGCGCCACTCCGTCTGCACGCAGACGGAGCTTTTTTATGCGGGAAAGCAGCTGCCGGCCTATGTTTAGAGCAGATGAAATTAGCTGACGCCGAGCCTCACGTTGCAATTAGGCGGTGTTTATTGCCCGTCCATGACCTTGTGGCTACGCTGCCGAATAGCCTTCACTACATGAAAAAAGCTGCCTCCCATCAGTTGGGAGACAGCCTTCCTCATTAAGAGCGTGCTGTTTTTGGCTTTCCGAAAAGCAGAGCGCCGCCGATGCCGGCTGCAGCGAGGGCGATCCAGATGGAGAACGGTACGCCAGCTGCTGTGTCAGGCAGTTCGTCGCCTTCGAACTGGTAGTTGTCATATGTGGTGCTACCCGCATCAATCACGCGGATGTCGATTCCGTGCGGATCGGTGCCGTCGATGCCGGTAAAGTCAATCGTATGGGCGATTTCCAGCGTTTCCACGTCAATGACGGAAATGCCAGGAGAGTCGCCAGCCATGTCATGCGTGCCAGTTGCAGGCTCTGGTCCGCGAAGCGTCACGTAGAAGTATTTGTTATCCGGTGACGTAACGGCTAAGTCCGGTGCATCTCCGACAAATTCCTGTTCTGCTACAATTTCTTTTGTTTCGGTATCGATGACGGTCAGGCTGTCCGATACGCGGTGAACGGTGTACAGATACTTCCCGTCTGTTGTGAAGTTTTTGCCGTGGGTATCGAGACCACCTGCATCAGCTTTATGGATCATTTCGTCTGTTTCCGTATCAAATACGTAAAAGTAGCCGTCATCCACAGAGCCGGAGTTCGCGTACATTTCCGATCCGTCCGGTGAAAGAAGCGTGCCGCAGCCGTGAGGATGAACATCCTCTTTACCAAACTGCTCGATCACTTCAAGCTCCTCGGTATCGACAACGACGAGTCCGCCGCCGCCAATCGTTACGTAGGCTTTGCTGCCGTCTGCGTTAAAGTCGAGGCAGATCGGCCGGTGATCCGGAAATTCATCTTCGTTTTGCAGAGAGTCCACCTGCGTTAAATCCAGGTCCTGAACGACCTCGTATTCCCCGTTTTCATGATCAAGGGAAATTTGCGACAGGCTCTCGCCAGGCGTGTTGGCGACGAGCACGGTTTCCCCGTTTGGATTTGGAACGGCAGCGTGAGCACCTTCATCTGTTTCAATTGTTCCAACGACTTCCCGGCTCTCCCCGTGAATGACGGAGACGGTACCGCTGCCCATGTTAGCTGCATACGCGTATTCGTAGTCATCATCAAAGAGCAGCATGTGTGGATTTTCACCCACATCGCTAAAGTCAATCGTATCAATTTCTTCGTGATCCTCGTTATAAATATGGATCGTGTCGGTACCTTGATCGGCCATCCACACTTCGTACTGGGCATCACTCTCCGCTGCTGCAGGCGTCGCACCTGCAATCAGCAGAACTCCGCCTAAAAGGCCGGCTGTCCATTTCTTCATAAAGAACTCCCCCTTAATAGTAGTTAAAACATATCAACTTAATCGGTTATATAGACTTTATCAGAATTTTTCATATGATTCAAGCAAAGTTCTAAATTACCTTTCCGGTCCCGAGCATAAAGTAGCAGGGAATCGATTCCTTATTCAGTGCATGCGCGTGCACAACTAGTCAGGTTGACCTGAATTTTATAAAATACACTAAGCCGAAAGCATATTTATACCGGATTGTGTTGAATTGTCAAAAAATATACGATACGCTAATAGGCAAAGAAAGCGCTTGCAAATCATTCTGAAAAAGAATATACGGCTGCGCTTTTATTTATGGCGTTAGTGCAAACGTTTTCGCAACTTGCACAACGTTGCACGTCCGGATTCAAAACGTGCAGGAAGGGGCTGAGTAAGACGACAGGTACAGGGTCACTTATTCACGAGGGGAGAGAAGAGCGTGTATAAACGAAGAACGAAACGAATGGCAACGATGATGGCCGGGGTGATGGGACTAAGCGTATTCTCGTCATTTGCACCGGCAGTGACAGCAGAAGAGAGTACAGAGGACACGAACAGCCTTCGCGTCCATTACGACTATGGGGATCTCGACGTAGCGGAACTTGGACTGTGGTTTTTTGGAGAAGGTGTAGAAGAAATGCCTGGCGAATGGCCGGAAGGAAAGTGGTTTTCGGACTACGGGACGACCGACTACGGCGCCTACGTTGACATAGAGTTTGAAGAAGGAACTGAAGAATTAGGCCTTGTTATCAATAACCGCGACGGAAATAATGTGTCAGAAGATGATATTACAATCGACATCCTCGCAGAAGAAATGGACGAGGTGTGGATTTCACACGATGAGCACGTATATTACTACGAGCCGATTGAGTTTGATGATCAGGTAAGGCTCCATTACCAGCCGGAAGGTGATACGGTTGAGCCGATGGGCTTCTGGGGCTGGGGCGGTGTAGCGCATTCCTTTGATGATTGGCTGGATGACGCGCTGCGTTTTTCTGACGATCAGACCGGAGAATACGGCTCTTATATTGATATAGACGTTGAGTCAAGCGCTAATGGATTTGGCTTTCTGTTAGTTGATACGGAGACGGGTGACCAAACGGACGATCTCAACTTCAACGAGCGCGACGTGCACAGCCAGATCTTTATGCGTGAAGGAGACGATACGGTTTACACGAATCCGTACTACGTGGCACACGAAGAGGAAGAGCGTGAGTATAGGGAAGGCGAGTACGACATTGCCGTTTCCGGGTCGGCTGACGGTGCTTTTCATTATGATGAAAACGCGATCGTGGACATCGACATCGAGAACAACAGCGATGTGGAAATAGACGAGCTATCAATTGACGCAAGCCAGCTTGGCGGAAGCAGCGAGCTGAATGTCTCAACGGAATTAAACCGCGTGACGATCGCAGCGACCCATGACACGGAGCCGGGCACGTACGAGCTGCCGATTCGCGCAGTTGACGAAGAGGGCGGCGTGTACGAGGGCAGTGCAACGGTTGAAGTAGCGGCACGTGAGAAAGCAGAAGGCGAGTTTGACTGGGACGAAGCGATGATTTATTTCATGCTGACAGACCGTTTTTACGACGGCAACCCGGACAACAACGATCCGTACGGACTGGACTACAGCCAGTACGATGACGAGAATCCGCGAGGCACGTACCAGGGCGGCGATTTTGCCGGTGTCACGCAGAACCTGGACTACCTGGATGATCTCGGCGTTAACACAGTCTGGATCACGCCGATCGTGGAAAACATCGCACATGACGTGGAGTGGGATGCAGAAGCTGGAAACTATTTTGGCTACCACGGCTACTGGGCAAGCGACTTTGAAGAGCTAAATCCGCACCTCGGGACGCTCGAAGAATTTCACGAGCTGATCGACGCAGCGGCAGAGCGTGACATGAAAATCATGGTCGACGTTGTGCTGAACCATCCTGGTTACGGAGTGAAAGCAGAAGATGCGCTGCCGGAAGACGAAGCGCCGGACGGCTATCCGGATGAGGAGATTGTCGAACGTTTTGACGGCATGATCCGTGATAACCCAGGCAGCGATGATTTAACGATGGAGCTTGCCGGCCTGCCGGACTTTGAAACGGAGAATCCGGAAGTACGTGAGCAGCTCGTCGACTGGCAGACAGCGTGGCTCGACCGTTCGACGACAGAAAATGGAAACGCGATTTCCTACTACCGGGTCGATACGGTCAAGCACGTCGATGACACGACGTGGCAGCACTTTAAAAATGAACTGACAGAAAAAGATCCGTCCTTTAAGATGATCGGTGAATCGTGGGGCGCAGGTCAAAACAACGACCACGGTTACCTGCGGACGGGAACGATGGATTCCCTGCTCGACTTTGAGTTTAAAAACAGCGCCCGTGACTTTGCACGCGGTGATATGGAATCCGTGAACAATGATTTGATTGAACGAAATGAAGGCATGGACAGTGCTGCGCTTCTCGGACAGTTTCTTGGCAGCCATGATGAGGAAGGTTTCCTCTACAATCACGGCGAAGAGGCGCTGATGATTGGCTCTGCATTGCAGATGACAGCAAAAGGGCAGCCGGTGATCTACTACGGTGAGGAGCTCGGGCAGTCGGGCGACGATAACTGGCCGGAGTATGACAACCGCTATGACTTTGCCTGGAATGACGTGGAAGGCAATCCGTTCCACGAGCATTACACAAAGCTGCTTGATTTCCGAGGCGAGCATTCGGAGCTGTTTGCCCGAGGTACCCGCTCGGAAACCGCAGGATCTGACGATGAAGGCTACCTCGTCTTTGAGCGCGCCTACGAAGGAGAAAATGTTTTCGTCGGACTGAACACCGCAGACGATGCACAGGAAGTGACGCTGAATACGACGGAAGCAGATACAGTCGTCACGGATGCGTATTCCGGTGAAAGCGTCACGGCAGATGACGGAACGCTCACGATGACGATTCCGGCACCTGCGGACGGCGGAACGGTTCTTTTGACGACAGAAAATGGCACGATCACAGACGGTGAAGGTGCGGACACACCATCTGAAGACAGCGACATTCCGGAGGATCACCTGCGCGTACACTTTGATGCGGGTGACAGAAACATTTCATCTCTCGGCGTCTGGTACTGGGACGGCGCTGCGGTTCCATCTGAAGAGAATGCAAGCTGGCCTGGCGAGCAGCGCTTCAGTGAAGATCGCATGTCCGACTTCGGTCCTTATTACGACATTGAGCTTGAGCCGGGTGCAGACCGTCTCAGCATGCTCGTGAACAACACCGGCGGCGAAAACATCACCGGTGACGTGAACGTCGATCTGATTCACGAAGACATGAATGAAATCTGGATGTACGAAGACGGCAGTTATTCGCTTGCGGAACCGGCTGACATCGGCGACGATGAAGTGCGGATTCATTACTATAGCGAAGACAGCTACGACTATGACAGCATCTGGCACTTTGAAGATACGCTGAGCCCGTCTGACGACTGGCCTACAGGTGCAACGCCGTTTGCCGGCGAAGGCCGCTACGGTCTGTATGCCGATATTGAGCTTGCCGAAAATGCAGAAGAAATCGGCTTCCTGTTTTTAAATCAGGAATCTGGAGATCAGTCGGCAGACATGAGCTACAGCGATCTGGAGCGATCCAACCAGATTTTTGTGAAAGCAGGCACCGATCAGGCATTTAACAACCCGTACTACGTCATGATGGACGGCGTGCAGAGCGCCGAAGTCGTGTCAGATGAGCGGATTGAAGTCCGCTTCAGCGGCACGGGCGGTCTGACGGAAGAGCAGCTTATGGAAGAACTGACAATTACAGACCGCAACGGAGAGGCTGTTTCCTTTGATAGCGTGACAATCGACAGCGATACAGTTGTCTCCCTGCACGGATCGTTTGATCTGGAACAAGCGCCGTTTACGATTACGTTTAACGAACGTACAGCACAGGCGATTATCGGCTGGCAGCTGAAAGATGAGCTTTACAGCTATGACGGTGATCTCGGTGCCGAGCTGCACGAGGATGGCTCCGTTACGCTGAAAGTATGGTCGCCAAGCGCAGATGACGTCTCCGTTCGTCTCTATGACAAAGACGATCAAGACAATGTCATCGGTGATGATGTGGCGATGGAGCGTCAGGACAGAGGCGTCTGGGAAGTGACGCTTGATGAAAGTACAACAGGCGTGTCGGATCATACCGGTTACTACTATCACTACATGATTGAGCGTGACGGGGAAACCGTTGAAGCGCTTGATCCATACGCACCGTCGATGGCAGCCTGGGACAGCGGCGCTGATGATGCCTATATCGGCAAAGCAGCGATTGTCGATCCATCTGCGATCGGACCGGATCTCGATTTCGCCGAGATTGACGGCTTTGAAAAGCGCGAGGATGCGATCATTTACGAGCTGCACGTCCGTGATTTCACGTCTGACCCGTCTATTGAAGACGAGCTGGACAGTGAGTTCGGAACGTTCTCAGCGTTCGCAGAGCGGCTCGACTATCTGGAGGAGCTTGGCGTAACACACGTACAGCTGCTTCCGGTGATGAGTTATTTCTTCTCCAATGAATTTGCGGCAGATGAGCGGATGCTTGATTATGCATCGACCCAGACGAACTACAACTGGGGCTACGACCCGCACAGCTATTTCTCGCTGACGGGCATGTATTCTGAAGATCCGGAAGATGCAGAAAAGCGGATCGAAGAATTTAAGAATCTGATCCATGAAATCCACGAACGCGATATGGGTGTGATCCTCGATGTGGTTTACAACCATACGGCCCGCGAGCACATTTTCGAGGACCTGGAGCCAAACTACTACCACTTCATGGACGCTGACGGCACGTCCCGCATCAGTTTTGGCGGCGGACGTCTCGGCACGACGCATGAGATGTCACGACGAATTCTGGTCGACTCGATCATGTACTGGGTTGAAGAATTTAAAGTGGACGGCTTCCGTTTTGACATGATGGGCGACCACGATGCCGAGAGCATTCAAATCGCCTATGACAAAGCGAAGGAAGTGAATCCGAACGTCGTTATGATCGGCGAAGGCTGGGTGACGTACGTCGGAGATGAAACTGATCCGGACGTGCAGCCGGCTGACCAGCAGTGGATGCAATATACGGAAAGCGTCGGGTCTTTCTCAGATGACTTCCGTAATGAGCTCAAGTCCGGCTTCGGCAGTGAAGGCGAGCCGCGCTTTATTACAGGCGGCGCGCGTGATATTGAGCGGATTTACAACAACGTAACGGCGAATCCGTCCAACTTTACGGCAACGAACCCGGGTGACGTCGTTCCATATATCGCAGCGCACGACAACCTGACGCTGCACGACGTGATTGCCCAGTCGATTCAAAAAGATCCAAAAGACCATCAGGAGGAAATTCATCAGCGCATCCGTTTAGGAAATGCGATGGTGATGACGGCGCAGGGCACAGCCTTCGTGCACGGCGGTCAGGAATTTGGCCGGACGAAGCAGTTCCGTGACGATGACTTCATCGGACCGGTAGCGGAGGAAGATGCACCGTACAAGTCGACATACATGGAGGATGCAGACGGCAATCCGTTTGAATATCCATACTTTATCCATGATTCGTACGATTCCACTGATGCAATCAACAAGTTTGACTGGGAGCTCGCCACGAACGAAGAGGCGTACCCGCTGAACAGTATGACGCGTGAAATGATGACCGGTATGATCGAACTGCGCCGTTCCACGGATGCGTTCCGTCACGGCACGATGGATGCGATCGATGAGCACGTGTCCTTCATCGACGCACCGGAAATCGGTGACGAAGATCTTCTGATCGGCTACCGGGCGGAAGATTCAGAATCTGATGCAGCGTACCACGTTTTCATTAACGCAGACGACAGTGAGCGCACGCTGACGCTCGACATGGATCTGACGGACGGCATCGTGCTTGCGGATGCAGACGAAGCCGGTGTGACAGAAGTCGCGGAGCCGAACGGCTTTAACCTGACGGAAGAGTCGCTGACGATCGATCCGCTCACAGCGGTCATCGTGCAGACTGGCGGCGAAGAGCCGGCTGATGAGCTCGATCCGGAAGAGAGAAAGCTGCAGCAAATGCAAGAGCTTTCTGGAAAAACGGATGCGTATATCGATGAGGGCTATATTAGCGGCCCGATGCGCGGACAACTTTCCAATACGGCAAGACAAGCTGTGCACCATCAGGAAGCAGGACGATCTGATCAGGCACGTTCCTTTACGGAGCGCTACGTTGACAGGCTGAACTCCAGCCAGGCAGAGCGTCATGTCGAGGAAGAAGCAAGACAGGAGCTGAAGGAGCAGGCAGAACGCATCCTCAGCGACGAAGACTGATATCTATTCCCCCCCCCACTAAATAGATAGACGAAGGCCCTCCGTATTGATGCGGAGGGCCTTCTCGTGCGTGTGCCCGGCAGTCTGGTGGTGGAAGCTCTTACGTCAACACAGCGCTAAGCTTCCCTGCGGCATGGAAAAGCGTTGAACGCTGTCTCAATCGAACACAACAGTAGGTCGGCGTTACGCCACGCAACAGATCGGAATAACGGTGAGAACGTCTTTCGCATCTTTTATTGTTCCTGATCACGATGCAGCGAGAACATGCAGCCGGAACTGCTGCATGCCAAAAAGCAAAACGCTCTTATTAGAAAAGAATCTTTTGCCTGACTAGTGTTGACGTAGGGCGATCTGCAATCAGCTGCTCAATGTTTTGCATCCCTTTCACTTTGCGTCAGAGAAAACGGACAAGCTGCGGATACCCGACTATCGTAATTTCTGCGCTGTGAAACATACGTACATGTATGGTGAGTGAGCCATTTTGCATAAAAAACTAGATAAAAGTCCTGTTATGAATCATGGAAATGAAGCTGTGAATCTGATTTAATATAATTAGAAGAGGTGATCATACAAATGAAATGGGTCTATATTCATCGTCAAGCGTGCCGGGCGCTTGATTGCAAGCTCGCCGAAGACGTTTATTCGAAACATAAAACGCTTCTGCTGAAAGAGGGAACCGTCGTCACAGCAGCTCACATCCAGCTGCTTTTTCAGCATGGCATCAGCCGGATTGCCGTTGGAGGCCAAGCGTCGGTGCTGGAGCAGCTTGAACAGAAGTGGGAAGGGCGGTACAGCCGTTTCGTACAGGCATACAGACAGCAATTTGAGGAAATCAAGCGGGTATTTGCGGCGGCAGCAGATGGGACTGATATCGATTTGACAGCATGTTCGGATCAATTTGAAAAGCTCGCAGAAGAGGCGCTTGCAAGCGGTTCGATGCTGGTTGTGTTGCAGCAGCTTCAGGGGCACAGCGATTATACATACCGACACAGCATTCACGTCGGCATGCTTTCTGCCCTGATCGCCCGGCTGGCTGATTTTCCGCACGATTTGGTGATGGAGATCGGTAAAGCGGGACTTTACCATGATATCGGCAAGCTGCAAATTGCGAAAGAAATCATTCAAAAGCCGGCTAAGCTCACGCCGGAAGAATTTGAGAAAATGAAGCAGCACCCGCAGCTCGGCGTGGCACTTCTCAAAAAAAACGGAGAGGTGCCGCGCATGATTCACGACGGTGTCCTCGATCATCATGAGCGCGTGGACGGCAGCGGGTATCCGCGGGGGCTTCAAGGAGAAGACCTATCTGCAGCAGGTTTAATCGTAGCCGTAGCCGACGTGTTTGACGCGGTCTCTTCCGACCGCAGCTATCAGAAAAAATCGTCTCCATTCAGAGCGCTGCGAATTGTGACAGAGGATATATTCTCCGGCAAGCTGTCGAGTCGGTTTGGATTGCCGTTTACGGCACAAATGCTGCAGCTGTATACGGGGGCAGATGTTTATTTATCAGACGGACGCCTCGGAACGATTATTCAATTGTTTCCTGACGACTTGGAGCATCCGCTTGTACTTGTCGGACAGGACGCCTTCAACCTGCGCGGGAGCGGACTTGCCATCCTGGACGTAGCGGACCGGCGATCGTGGGAAAAGTGAGAAAATAGCAAATCCGGAAAAACGGGCTGACAGCAGTAAAAGAGAGTGCTATACTTTACGAAGTGATGCGGTGTTCAGGAAGAACTTCCCTTCAAGTTCGGAAGAGCGGGCACCGGGGAGGCAGATCCGAAGGGATAGACCAGCACCAATGACCGTTATTAATATCCTCTTTACACGCTGCCGACATACATAAGCATACAGCCAGTACATACAGCCGCTTCCCCGGAGTTCTTCCTGAGCAGCCGCATGAAAAGACCGCCATAGTGGCGGTCTTTTTTCGTCCCATTGCAAGGCAGGCCCAGTATAAACATATCGACTTAAAAGAGAGCAGCTTTGCCCGGTCCCGGGGAAGACGGAAGAGGGAGATCGAGCGGAGACAGGCGCTTCTGGATGGCTACCACTCCAGCTTCTGCTCACGGGCGAGCGTCCGTAATTTCTGCAGGGCCTGCTTGCGCCAGCCTTTTACCGTATGGACGGAGACTCCCATGCGTTCGGCAATTTCACTCGGCCCGCTTCCTTCCATGACATAAAGGCGAAGCCAGTCCATTTCGCGTCCGGACAGCGGGAGGGACTGGAGAAAACTGAGCAGGCAGATGAGCCCTGCTGTATCCTCCTGATCCGGAAGCAGGTGATCGTTTTCCAGCATGACCGACCGCTCTCGCCGGCGGTTTTGCCGCGTCAGCTCCTGCTGGATCCGGCCGTACACATAGCTTTTCGCAAGCGGCGCAAACGGTCCATTTTCCGGATTATATTTCTCCCACGCCTCATGCAGCGCAATTCGTCCGATCTGTTCAAACTCCTCCAGCTCCCCATAGAGCCGCCAGCGGCTGATGCATCCTTTAATCATTGGCATAAACTGTTCCAGTACGTCGTCAAACTGCATGCTGCACAACCAGTGGAAGGTGCGCACCTTCAAGTATTCCGCGGTACACCCAGTGTAGGCGGAAATAAAAAGCAATTCTTCCCGGTGAAGAGGGAGTTTGTCTGGTGAAACGTCATGAATCTGGAGGTGTAACATCACGTTAATTAGGTAATTGAAAGAAAAATTAGAAAAAATATGAAAAATGAATTGATATTCATTTTTTGATCGTATATGATAAAAAAGAAGCAAAATTAGTCATAAAGTCTTGGGTTAATTTGCTTTGAGCAAGAAAGAAAAACGGGCTCCTGAGGACGGGAGGCGTGACCGAGGAAAGGAATGAGGCACGAACCAATCGTTTAATTTGCTGTCTCCACTTCATTTTATCATCACACTTTGTATGCAGCTATTAATCAAACAGGGAGAGTAGACGATGAAGACGAACAGATATAGGATTACATGTGATACTCAGATGCTGACACCTGCCGTACACGAGCAGGGAGGCACCATCGTTCAGGAAACAACACGAACGCTCCACGTCTACCAGACGCCTCTGCAGATTATTGAGGAGAACTGCTGGCGCCAGGGGTATGCCACGTATAAAGGCAGGATCGATGCTGCCCGTAACATGCTTAATTATCAAAAGCGGGTGCCCGTCGTTATTAACGGGAGAGATACCGCCTGTTTTCCAACCCATTCCCCCAATCGGCATGAGTGTGCCTGGGTGTTTACGTCTCACATTTCCATGTTTACAGAAGAGCCGCTGCCTGAAAAGCTGGCTACAGCTATCACATGGAACGGAACGCGGATGCCGCTGAATATCTCCTTGCACACCGCCGAAAAACAGTTCAATCGAACCAATAATCTGCTTCGCTTTATGCAGTCGTCACAAGCGGCAAATTAAACAGACAGAAAAACCGTTCCCGTTATGTAAGGGGAACGGTTCTTTTTTGCTGAAAAGAGAGAGTCTTTGGCCGGCCATCCCTTAGTTGCAGAATCAACTGCATCATATGAAACAAGAGTCGTTATTGGCCGTTAACACGGAAAATGGTTTCCTGTACAGTTTAAAAGGAAATAGTTGGATATCTCTTCTAATAAACAAATCTAAGGAAGCTGCCAAAAACACGCACGAGTAAGTAGCAAGGTTGTCACTTGACAGAAAGTATGTTAATTAATTTTGGAGGTGTACCGTGAAAGAGAGACTATACATTACATCGATTATTATTCTCCTACTAGTCACTTCTTTCGTTAGCTATCAGTGGTACGATGCTCATCAAAGCGAAATGGACAGGAAGGAGCTTCATGATGCAAATCGAGTCCATCAGTTTAGTTTTCACATGGAGCTTTTCAGTCTTGCCATTGAAGAGGAAGACTTCGAGATATTTCACAGTGCAATCAACGCATCGCGGCACTATGCGCTTTTGTATGACGAAGAATCAAGCGAACTGGTCGGGAGCATTTTAGCACTGCTGGAAGAGGTACGCGCTTTACTAGACAGTGGAGAAAAGATGGATGACTTACATGTGATCGCTTCTGCATTAGAGGAAATAAAAAAACAGGATGAACAAATCATTTTTGAAAGTGACGGTTCCTCCGTTGAAGGTGCCAGAGAGCTGCTTCGCGAGTACAAAAGCATGCTGCAAAACCATTTATAACGGCTTCGTTGAAATCTATTCGGTATTTGTCGAAGCGGAAAAGCCCCCAACTACTTCTGAAAAGAAGCGGCTGAAGGCTTTTTAGTTATAATTCCATGTGTCGTTTTAGTTCAGAGGAGATCCGTTCCTGTTCGGCTTCATCGACTATGAAATACCAGACGCCCTCGATCGTATCTCCTGTCCCTTCAATCGCAAGCTGTTCCTTCGTATCAAGCGCGGGACGGTAATGCTGAAACAGTGTCGTGACGTCCCCCATATCCATGTTTGTGCGGATATGATCGCCGGCAATATCGAGAAAACCGGGAATTTTGGTGATCGACTGAATCGACGCAGCCTCCTGCAAGAGGCCCTGGATGACTAGCTGCTGCCGGTCGTTACGACCTAAATCACCGCGGGGGTCCTCGCTCCGCATCCGCGTATAGGCAAGTGCCTGTTCCCCGTCCAAGTGCATTTCCCCTGTCCGAAAAACGTGTTCGTTATACTGAAAGTCAAGCTCGTTTTGCACGGTAACTCCGCCGACGAGGTCAATCATTTCCTGAAAACCGGTCATGTTGACAGAAAGCACGTGATCGATTGGAATATCAAGAAAGTGTTCGACGGAAGCCGCCGTCATTTCTTCACGTCCAAACGCATAGGCGTGATTCAGCTTATCGACGGTTCCGTGCCCGACGATGTCGGTGCGCGTATCACGCGGAATGCTGACCATGTAGTACGAGCCCTTGTCTGGATTGAGCGTGACGACGATCATCGTGTCGCTTCGGCCTGCTTCTCCGTCCTCGGCGTCTACGCCGATAAACAAGATGGACAGCGGGTCTCCATCTTGCACTTCCCCGTAGCGGTGGGGAGACTGATAGCGCTCGAGTCCTTCCTGCATCTCGGCAGAAACGGTCCGCTGCAGCGAATAATACAAGTATCCGCCCATTCCAACAACACCAATGACAACGACCAGAAACGGAATGACGAGAAGCAGCATTAGTTTTTTCATCGGACTCCCTCTTTCTCTATAGACTGTGTAATGTTCGTTAAAAAGAACGATTAGTTGTTTTTATTGTATTCGTTATTGCGAACAGAAGCAAGGACTTTTTGACTCAAATTAATGAAAAGCGGGTATAGAATGAGACGAAGGCAGTGCGGCTGCCGGGAAGGCGGTGACGGAGATGGAAGACTGCCCGGTTTGTGGATCGGAACGGAAGGAACGGGTGTGCAGCGGATGCGGGTACGGAAAGAAGAAGACAGCGCAGTGGGTAAGTTTCGGGGCGGTGAGTGCAGGGGTGCTGTTATTTATCGGAGTGCCGCAGCTGCTCTCAGCCGGCAATCCTCCGGAGGAAACCATTGCAGAGCTGGAGGAAGCGGTGCAGCAGGGGGACGTCGAGCGGGTAGCTGCACTAATGGTTATGCAGGGTGGGGAAGAACCGTTCACCGAGGAAGAAGCAGCTCCTGTGACGCTATACTTACAGCAGGAAGGCAGTCAGATTTTTGCTGACCTGTATGAACAGGCAGAGGCAGTAGGAGAAGGTGCGCAAATGGCCGAGGATGAGCCGTGGCGGGTCGTACGGGAAGGTAATTTTTTCTCGAGCTATTCGATTGAAGTAGCGCCGGTGCCGTTTTTTACGACCGGCGGCTTTGTCGGGCTGGAGGTAACGATGGAAAACGGAACTGCTATGACGATATCGGAAGATGTACACGCATTATACGGACCGGTTCTGCCCGGCATTTATGAAGCGGCGCTTTCCTTTGAGGGCGAGTATGCGAGTGTCGACAAGTCAACGGAAGTAACGATTGAAGGTCCGGAGACAGCGGTAGTGGAGCTGGAGCCGGGCGCGGGGCCGCTCGACCTGGAAGTGCCGGACAGTGCGGTGCTGACGATTCGGCGAGAAGGGCAGGAAGTGGACCACCGGCTTTCGACAGAAGCCGTGTTTCCGTTTGATGAAAGCTTTACGATCGAAGCGGCCCGCCAGTTTCCTGACGGCCGTGCAGCAAGTGGAGACACGGTCGTCGTGGACGAAAATCCGGATGTGAGCACGCTGGAGGCTGACGCAGAACTTGCCTCTCATTTAGCCGCGACGTTTGAAGAGTATGTGTGGGGTGTCGCAGCAGCGGAATCGCGAAACGATGAAAATCAGCTCACAAACGTGAAGGATTCCCTTCGCCGTGCGATCGAAGAAGAGATGCGGATCCGGCGGGCGCAAGGGTTTATGCGCAAGACCGATGAGCTGCTGCTGGAAACCGATCCCAAGCAGGCAGAAGTCTTCGAAACAGAAGGTGTCTGGATCGGCCGGGTTCCGTTTCATTTAGAGCGAAACGATACGTGGTACCGGCACGGTGAAGCGGTCGAGCAAAGCAGCTCAGAGCGGACTGGTATTGTACACTTGGAATTTAATGAGGAAACGAAGCGCTGGCTCGTCGGATGGGTCGCAGATCTTGGGCCGGAGTCCTTTCATTCGGACGATCCGCAGCGGCGTGAAGAAGTGTTTGACTGGAGCGGAAGCTAGCGCGTATGCTAATACCATCTATTGGAAAGACCGCCGGCAGCGGCGGTCGAAAGGGAGCTGACGATTGAGGGGTATTTACTTTTTTATTTGGCTGGCTTTGTTTTTAATCGGTATGTGGACAGAAAGCTCCACACGTCTTATCTATGACCAGCATGTCGCATTTACGCTCACAAGACATGTGTCCTGGGAGTATTTCTGGTCGACTGACTATGTGGAGGCACTGCGCCACAGCGGCGGACTGCTGCTTTCAAAGGTGGCGCACGTCGTCAGTTCATTTCTGCTCGGACTGCTGTTTTTTCGCTGGGTCGGACTGAAGCTTGATGCACTCGTTACGCTGCTGCTGGGTGTAGCGGTCGTGGAAGTGCTGCAGGAGTTTTTTACGCGCGAAGCGTATGCGCTTGATATTATGCTGAATGCTACCGGCGTCCTGACTGCGGCCCTGCTTGTCGCGTTGTGGCAGCTGGAGACCGGGCGTGCAATTGAAGAGACAGGCTAAAGGAGGTGTGAATGGCGATGGAATGGTGCCGGTATATCCGCGAGGACAAGACCGCTTGTACGAATGCAGCCGGAGCTGCAACAGATCATCCCGGTTTTGGCTACTGCGCCGATCACGAATGGACGGAAGCTGCAGAAGCAGACCGACAAACGTATAAAGAGCTGCTGGAGCTTGGCGATATGCCAGGACTGGACACCTTTTTGCAGCGTAAGGACGTGCATCCGGATCTATCTGTCGGCGGTTTCCCGACGCTGCTCGTCTATGCCGTACATGCGGAAAACGCCGAAGCCGTGTATCTGCTGTTAAAGCATGGGGCGGATCGGCGCATCTTCCGCAGCCGGCTTCGCAGCGAAGATATCGTTTCAATGGTAGAGCAGGGGCGCAGTGATGAGCTGCTTGCAGCTGCGGAAACAGGAGGAAAAGAGAACAGCGAATTTTTTCGCGCCTCAGCCTCTCACCGGGAAGACCAGCGTGTACGCAATCAAGTGCTGCGCTATGCACTTCCTGCATCGGTGCTGCTCATTGCCTCGTATCTGTTTGGCGTCGTAGAAGAAACCGGCGTGTTTTTCCTGCTCGCAGGCTTTACCTGGACGATCGTAAGGCTCGGAAAAGGAATGGTGCAAAAGCGGAGATTCGACTACCGGCTGCCGGTGTGGACAACGATGGCAGGCATGCTGCTGACGTCGGCCGGCACTGGCTTTACCGGCGGCTGGGACGTTCTTTTTACAGCTGCACTCGTCTTCTTTTTAGGCTACCTGTTTTTGTGGCTCGTGAGCGTCCGCCGCCGATCGCCGGAAAAGCGCCAGCGCGGCTGGATTGTCCTTGTGTCCATCTTTCTAATGATCGTCTCCGCAGGCGGGATTTGAGCGAACGTTGTCAACGAAGTCTTACATCATGGCTTTCTTATGTCGCATAAATATTTTAAAACAAGCTTTTTAATAGTTGCTTATCCGTGGGAGGTACACAATAAAATAATTGAAATATCTTTTTATCATGTGTTTTAAAAAAGCTGCTCGAATCGAAAGCCAAAGTTATACAGCAAATCTAAAGGGATGAAATTAGGAGGAAGTCAGTCGTTGTTTGAGTTCGGATAAGAATCAGCAGTGTAACTTCATGAAAATAGGAACTAGAACCATATGTGCTAAAAAATTGAAGAGGGTGAAGAAGATGAGAGCGTTCGCTATCATTATTGCAGGGTTACTATTCTTATTCACTGGTGCTTGCGGAAACAATGCAGAAGCAGACGTTCAAAGCGAGGTGGACTTTGTTTATGAATACCTGGATATGATGGATGAGTCGCGGTTCGTCTTGGAAGATTTCATGAATGTGCTGTTTATCGATTTGCTAGAGACTTCTTCAGAAGCACATGAGGCGGCTGAAGATGTTTTAAAGCGTAGCGAAAGCCTCTTAGCAAATTGGGAGGCAACTACCCCACCATCGCGCTTTGAAGAGTCTTATAGTTTGCATGAGGAAGCTGTTAAAGGCCAGCATGAAATCATAGCTGACATTACGGAATACTTGAGAGAATCTAAAACATTCGATAATGAACAAATTTTTTTCCGCGTTCAGAACCGTGTTGCTATTCCGTATGATGAAGCTATGGAGTTGTATGATGAAGAAATTTATCAGTTCTTATCCGATAATGAAGGCGAACTAAGGGACATGTTGGAGGAGTTGTCTTAAAACTAAATCTTACCTCTGTCCATCTTTCTAATGATCGTCTCCGCAGGCGGGATTTGAGCGAACTGGAGGATTTGAGGGAACGACTTTCGGCTGGTGCCGAAAGCTTCTTTTGCCACTGTGTTTAAGGCACCTTACGTTTCTTTCTGCGATCCTGCACCAAAAACCCCGCTGCGCGCAGCGGGGCAGGTTTCACCTGACTATTTCATGATTTTGCAGACGTCGTTCGTAAAGGAAACCGGGTCCTCGACTGGCAGGCCTTCAATAAGTCGGGCCTGGTTGTAAAGCAGGTTCGTGTACAGCTCAAAGGTTGCTTTGTCATCCTGCTCGTATGCCTGCTTCAGCGAAGCGAAAACGTCATGCTGGTGGTTAATCTCCAGTACTTTATCCGCTTCGACGCCTTGGTTCTCCGGCATCTGCGCAAGGATTTTCTCCATTTCAATGGTTACTTCCCCTTCCGCAGTCAGGCAGACCGGATGCGACTTCAGGCGATTGGAGAGACGCACGTCTTTCACGGCGCTGCCAAGCTGCTCCTTCATGGCTGCAAACAGCTCTTTATGCTCGCTCGCTGTCTCTTCGGCTTCTTTCTTTTCTTCATCAGATTCGAGGCCGAGATCGCCGCTTGAAACGGACTTGAATTCCTTGCCGGCGAACTCACGCATCATTTTAATGGCAAACTCATCCACTTCTTCGGTGAAGTAAAGCAGTTCAAAGCCTTTGTCTTTCACAAGCTCGGCCTGCGGCAGCTTCTCCAGGCGGGAGACAGAATCTCCGGAAGCGTAGTAGATGTATTTCTGCTCCTCCGGCATACGTTCCACGTACTCATTCAGGCTGACAAGCTTGTTTTCGTTGGATGATGTAAAGAGAAGCAGATCCTGCAGATCTTCTTTATCCTGACCAAAGTTGTTGTAGACGCCGAATTTCAGCTGGCGTCCAAACGATTCGAAAAACGTTTCGTACGCTTCACGGTCATTTTTCAGCATGCTCTGCAGTTCTTTTTTGATTTTCGTTTTAATGTTTTTAGCAATCAGCTTCAGCTGGCGGTCGTGCTGGAGCATTTCCCGGGAAATATTCAGGGAAAGATCCTCGGAATCAACCATTCCTTTCACGAAGCTGAAATAGTCCGGAAGCAGATCCGGGCTTTTTTCCATGATCAGGACACCGCTGGAATAGAGCTCCAGTCCTTTCTCAAATTCCTTGGAGTAGTAGTCAAACGGCGTCGTTTCCGGAATATACAGAATGGAGCTGTAGCGGATAGTGCCGTCGACATGAATGTGCACGTGACGAAGCGGCTTATCGAAGCCGTAGTGCTTTTCGTGATAAAAGTTCTCGTAATCTTCGTCGCTTAATTCGGCCTTATCCTTGCGCCAGATCGGCACCATGCTGTTAATGGTCTGCTCTTCCTGCTTCTCAACCGTCTCCTCGCTCTCCTCGTCCTTCGGCTCATGAACCGTCACGTTCATGACAATCGGATAGCGGATAAAGTCAGAGTACTTTTTCACAATCTGCTTCAGTCGGTATTCCTCGAGAAACTCATCGTATGAGTCGTCTTCAGTGTTTTCTTTCAGCTTAATGGTAATAGTAGTACCCGTTGATTCTTTCGATCCAGGTTCAATCGTATAGCCGTCCGTGCCGTTGGATTCCCAGCGGAAGGCTTCCGTCTGGCCGGCTGCTTTCGTATCAACGGTTACGTGGTCTGCGACCATAAAGGCGGAGTAAAAGCCGACGCCAAACTGGCCGATAATGTCCCGGCCGTCTTCGGTTTCCGTCTGCTTTTTAAACGCAAGCGAGCCGCTTTCCGCAATCGTTCCGAGGTTTCGTTCCAATTCCTCTTCGTTCATGCCGATGCCGGTATCTTCAATGGTCAGCGTACGCGCGTCTCTATCGGCGCTCACCCGAATAAAGAAGTCATCTTGATTGAAAGCAATCGCGTCGTCTGTCAGCGCGCGGTAGTACATTTTATCAATGGCGTCGCTGGCGTTTGAAATCAGCTCACGCAGGAAAATTTCCCGCTGAGAATAGATGGAGTTGACCATCATCTCCAGCAGCCGTTTCGATTCGGCTTTAAATTCTTTCTTTGTCATGGTGGATCCGCTCCTTCGCTGCAATTTTAGCACTCTAACACAGAGAGTGCTAATCCACCTTCTATTTTACTGATTCCAGCCAGTGTGTCAATTAGCGAAACGTTGGAAAATAATATTCCTATATGAATATTATTGGCGCTTAAGGCTGAAAAGGGGATGTATGCGCCGGGTAATCGGCTTTTTTGAGTGATTATGCAGTCTGCATGAAATTTTACTCTGTTTTATACTGATGACAAGCGAATATGAGGGCTACGCAGCCACCATATCCACTGTCTTACCCCTCGGGTGCTGGAGAAGCCCAGCTCCGCACTCACTCTCTTGCCTTAAGCCTGCCCAGCTTAAGGTATTTTTTTGTGCATAAATCCAGTATGCTGAAAAGAAAAAGCAGCGAGAAGGGGTGGGGGCATGCAGGAGATCGGAATTGATATTGGAGGAACGTCTATCCGCGCAGCATGTGTAGACGAGAAGGGGCACGTTACCGCGTTTGAGCAAATCAAAACGCCGTTCGATCCGGAGGAGGCTGTCCGCTGGATTGCCGGCACAATCACGACTTGGGAAAGCAGCAGCCTCGGTGTCGCTGCTCCGGGACCGCTTCAGGCGAAAGAGGGCATGTTTCTCGATCCGCCCAATCTGCCCGGCTGGCACGGCTTTCCGTTTAAAGCATCGCTCGAGTCCATCAGCGGACGAACCGTATTAATGGAAAACGATGCAAACGCAGCAGCAGCGGCAGAGTGGCTTCACGGTGCCGGAAGGGGTGCAGGCAGCATGGCCTACGTCACGATCAGCACCGGAGTCGGAGCAGGTCTGATCATTGATGGCAGATTGGTCGGCGGCTTCCGGGGCAACGGCGGTGAGGTAGGCAATATGATTATCGCCGATAACGGGCCTCGTCAGCCTGGTATGAATAATGGATCATGGGAGTCGCTTGCCTCAGGCACCGCTCTCGGCAAACAGGCAAAAGCAGCCGGAATTCGCGGCGGGGCACCGGAACTGTTTTCACTTGCTTCCGGCGGAGATCAAACGGCGGAGGCGCTGGTCGCCGAGTGGGTGGATTACACTGCGCGCGGTCTGGCTAACTTATTTCATACGGTGGACCCGGATTGTATTGTGATTGGAGGAGGGGTATCTGGATCTGCTCCTTACTTTATGACCCAGCTCAAGGAGGCCGTAGCAGCTAAAGTGTACAAAAGTGCCGCCGATTCCGTTGATCTGCGCACCGCTGCCCTCGGACGCACGACGGGTGTCATCGGCGCAGCTGTTCTGCACCGGCTCATCCGCGTGTAATTGAACGGAAATTGGCAGTCAAAAAGCATCGGGAGCTCCCGATGCTTTTTTGTCGAACAGGAAAGAGGAAAGCGGTCATAACCGGCTTCATTAACAGCGGAGCATAGCAAATGCTTGAAGCACCAGCTCGGTTCGCTTTTTTCCGTCCGGCTAGCGTGTTTCGGTCGGAAGCGATTCCTGCTCAAGAATCTGCCTCAGCTTTGTACCAAGTCCGACGCGCCCGCCGAGTTCTTTCAAATAAGGACTGACGTACATGTGGCTCTCATGTCCGTGCACGATCCGCGGATCTTCCGCATGCACCCATTCAAAAGCCGGTTCATTGTTTTCGTTCAGCAGGACTCCGGAATAGTATGTGTCATCAGGTGTGCTGCGTTCAATATCGAGAATCACGAGCGTGCCTTCGTAGAAGTCGCCCCGGAAAGATCGGAGTCTTGCCAAATCGTTCATTCCTTTCTGTGTCTAAGGTGTTTCTATTGTACCATGAGATTCATGAAATATGAACCTTTTTTCATCCGACTTTGTCCTTTATTATAGTAAAAAAATAACATTCCTACGCCAGGAACTGTCGGGCGGCTTCGCTGGCAGCCTGTTCAATCAGCGCCCTGCTGTCACCGGGCTCATCAGAGGAGATGGTGATGTCAGCGCACGGAACGTCTGCCTGCTGCGCCAATTTTTGAATGTACGGTACGACATGGCTCGTATGCTCCGGCATGCCGTCCTGGCTTTCGCCGGTGATGACGAGAGAGGCGTGCTGCAGCTTGTCCGCCAGCTGATGGACTGCTGCAGTATAAACGACTGCTTCATGCAGTTCGGCACCGAGACAGCCGAGCGCAAAGCCGATGCCGCCGCCAGCTCCGCTTCCGGGCCGGTCCGCTGCATCAGGAACTGGAAAAAGAGGCACTGTGCTGCGGACAGCCTGATGCAGAAACTCCATCACGCTGTCGGACTCTCCGGCCTGTCTGCCGGTGCGGTAGACGGCTCCTTCTATTCCAGTAAGCGGATAGAAGGAGGTGCAGAGCACGCGTATTGGCGGCAAATTTCGTGTCGGAAACTGGACGGAGGCTGCTCCGGAAATATCCTTTGTCCGCAGATGTCGCATCAGGTCTCCGTTTTCTCCGCGAATTTTAGCGCCGAGCGCTTCCAGCATGCCTAGACCCATATCAACGGAAGAAGTGCCCCCGAGTGCGATGGTGATCGATGCAGCACCGGCAGCATGTGCAATCATTTGACCAAGGCCGGTGCTGGATGTGTCCAAAAGCTGACGTTCATTCGGCTCCAGCAGCTGCAGGCCGAGAATTTCTTCGCTGTCGATGTAGGCGTGGCCGTCTTCATCAACAAAATAACGCGCCGTTCGATCCCGAAAATGCGGATCGGATGCCGTCATGTGCACTTCCTTATACGACTTCCCGTACAGCAGTGCCTGAGACGTTCCGGCGTGGCCGTCTGCCATCGGACAGATCACAGCTTCAGCGTCCGCTGCATTTCGCAGTCCTTTCGCTGCTGCAAGTGCTGCATCGGTTGAGGTCATACCTGCGCCGAACTGATCTGGTGCAATAATCACGTTCATCCTGTCGCCCCCTCTGTCTTCCTGCTTCTTATTATAGCTTATTCCGCCTTCCAGCGGGGCAGCCCTGTTCATGTCAGCAAAAGTTTTGTAAACTCATGGAAGAAGACATTATGCAACAGGAAAGGATGAACCGGTCTATGGCAATGCAGCAGGCAGAAGATGTCCGAACGTTGATCGAGGAGCTCGTCTCTATTCCGAGCCCGTCCGGCAGTACGGCAGAGGTGATCAGCAAAGTAGAGGCGTATTTCCAGGAGCTTGGCATTCACACGGAACGACTGCGCAAAGGCGGCTTGACAGCAGAGCTTCCCGGCAGAGAAAACAGCGAGCAGCGTATGATGACAGCCCACGTGGATACGCTCGGAGCGATGGTAAAGGAAGTGAAAAGCGACGGCAGGCTGAAGCTCGATTTAATCGGCGGCTTTCTTTATAACGCGATCGAAGGAGAGTACTGCGAGATTGAAACGAGCAGCGGCGAACGCTATACTGGAACCATTTTGATGAAGCAGACATCCGTGCATGTGTATGATAACGCCGGCAAGGCGGAGCGCAGCATCGAGAACATGGAAGTGCGCATCGATGAAAAAACGATGTCCAAGGAAGAAACAGAAGCGCTCGGCATCGGTCCGGGGGACTTCATTTCGTTTGATCCGCGTGTGCAGGTGCTGCCAAACGGGTACCTTAAGTCGCGCCATTTGGATGATAAGGCGAGCGTTGCGATGTTGATGCGTCTTGCAAAAGAAATCATCGAAGAAAAGACAGCGCTCCCGTATACAGTACAGCTGCTTATTTCCAATAACGAAGAAATCGGTTTTGGGGGAAATGCCGGCATTCGCCCGGAAACGGTGGAATACCTTGCGGTCGATATGGGAGCGATGGGAGACGGCCAGGCGACCGATGAGCATACGGTGTCGATCTGTGCGAAAGATTCCGGCGGCCCGTATCACTTCGGGCTTAGAAAGCATCTGGTCGAGCTTGCAAAAGCGAACAGCATCGGCTATCAGGTAGATATGTATCCGCACTACGGCTCAGACGCCACGGCGGCCGTCCGTTCCGGTCATGACGTCATTCATGGACTGGTTGGACCGGGAATCGATGCATCCCACGCCTATGAGCGCACGCACATTGAAAGTCTTGAAGCGACCTACCGGCTGCTGCGGGCGTATGTCCAGTCGCCGATGACGGCATATTGATAACGTTAAAAACACGGCCGCAGATGCAGCCGTGTTTTTCAGGCTGTTGAAAACGTCAATCAGCTTAAATGATGATTTGATTGGTTGTCTTTCCCCTCTGCTTACCTAGCCTGCCGTGGGCTGGCCTTCAGCTATTTCCCAGGGTGACCCCTGTATGAAGGGGAGGATGGCGCGGCTTCACTCGGACACAGGCTTCTCACGAGAAGCCTTCAAAAACCGGTTTGGCTCCGCTCGTGCGTTGATGACGTTCGCAGGTCTGAACGGCACGGCATCTTCAGGCTGCTTGTTGCACCTCCGATGGACACGACGGGGAAACGGATTTGTTTGTTGGAGAACGACATGCCGATCGGCAGAAGCTGCGATTCTTTTGCTCTCCTAATGAACACGTTGACGTACTGGAAGCCCTATTCGACCTCAAAACGTTGCCTATATAAAGGTTCTATCCATATGGAATAAGCTCGGGTTCCTCCTCACCAGGCGATTCAACCAGACTGCCAGCTGCCATATCGGAGGACTTCGACTCCGAGAGGATCAGAACAAGGCGAAGATCCGGCTGACGAAAGGAAGAAGTGATTAGCTGAGCCTGTTCCCTCCGGAAAGCGAGTGCCCGCAGATGCAGGTAAATGCAAGGTTATTCACCTGAAACGACTTTGTCGACACTTTGAAAAACACGGCCGCAGATGCAGCCGTGTTTTAATTGATTACGATTGATTTCAGCGGAAAGCTTGCAGCCACAGCGTCTGCAGCTGTCGTCTTTTTTCAGTCAGCGTTAAAAGGGGTATTCCCGTTTTCCGTCTTGAATCGAAAGCCATTTTTCCGTCGTGAATTTATCAAGGGCCCATTCTCCGCCGAAGCGGCCGATCCCGGAAGCTTTTTCCCCGCCGAAGGTAGCGTGCGCTTCGTCGTTAACCGTCTGATCATTCACGTGGATCATACCGGTTTCGGTCTGCTTGGCAAATTCAGTCGCCCGGTGAATGTCGGTCGAATGAACTGCGCCGCTCAGGCCATAAGGCGTACTATTTGCGAGCTTGACGGCCTCTTCTTCAGTGCTGAAGCGGATTAACGGCGCTACGGGACCAAATATCTCGTTTTTTGCGATTGGCATGTCTTCTGTCACATCTGTTAGGATAATCGGGTGCAGCAGTGTTCCCTTGGCATCACCGCCGAGAATCTGCGTCGCGCCCTGATCGATCGATTCCTGGACGTCCTTCATAATGCGTTCAACCTGGTCTTCTTTAATCAGAGGACCGACGATTGTGTCGCGGTCAGCCGGGTCGCCTGCCTGAAGGTCGGCCGTCCTTTTCTTAAAGGCTTCAGCGAACGTATCGTAAATCGAATCGTGAATCAGGAAGCGGTTGACGCTCATACATATTTGACCCTGGTGCAGAAACTTACCGAATACGGCCGCTTCCACGGCACGATCGATATCGGCATCCTCCAGCACGATAAAGGCGTTATTTCCGCCGAGCTCGAGCGCTGTCTCTTTGATATGCTTTCCAGCTAAGGAAGCAATGTGGGATCCGACTTCTGTCGACCCGGTAAAGGAGATGACTTTCGGGACCGGATGCTCGACAAATGCATCGCCGATTTCAGAGCCTCTGCCAGCTGTGACGTTCAGCACGCCGGCCGGAGCTCCTGCTTCGTGAAAAATGTCGGCAATGAGGCTGCCTGCCGTGACGATCGTGTCTGTTGCAGGCTTTAATACAACCGTATTGCCGGCTGCAATGGCAGGTGCGACAGAGCGCATCGACAGGTGGAATGGAAAATTCCACGGACCGATTACGCCAATGACGCCTTTTGGAGACTTATAGACGCGGTTTTCTTTCCCAGGGAAGTCCGACGACATGATCTGACCTTTCATTCTGTATGGAAACGACGCAGATTCCTGCACGATGCGAAGTGCTGCGCCAAATTCAATTTGGGCTTTAACGCCGGAGCTGCCCGCTTCCTTAATTAACAGTCCGACAATCTCATCTTTTCGTTCCTGCATCACCTCTGCTACGCGATGGAGCAGCTGCTGCTTCTCAGACGGAAGTGTGTCTCTCCAGGAGGGAAACGCTTGTTCTGCTGCGCGGTATGCGCGGTCTAGGTCTTCTTCAGAGGAGGACTTCATCGTAAACAACGTTTCCTGATTGAACGGATTGACGTTTTCCAACGATTTATCGCTGGTACCGTCTACCCATTCTCCGTTAATAAACTGCTTGGCATATTTTTGCATAAGCGAAAGCTCCTTTCTAAAAGTAAGTCACAGATAATGACTTTCCCGCTTTCTTTACGGGTGAAACTAATTGAACGCGTGTGCTACGAAAGAAGGAAATCGTCCCTAGTCTTTTGACGTGTTCCGGCTTATAATAGGAGCATAGAGATAAAATGTCAGACAATTAAAAAAGGAGGGCGTTTCTGTAGGAACACCATCTTAAAAGGGGGTATGTAACATGGTAGAAGGTTCATTACCAATTATTATTACGTTTGTTGTTTATCTCGTCGGTATGATTGCATTAGGACTCATTGCTTACAAAATGACGGATAACCTATCTGACTATGTACTTGGCGGCCGTCGTCTCGGCGCCGGTGTAGCGGCACTCTCTGCTGGTGCGTCTGATATGAGCAGCTGGCTTCTGCTCGGGCTGCCTGGTGCTCTTTATGCGGCCGGCCTGGTGGAAGCATGGATTGCCATTGGTCTTGCGATCGGGGCAGTTGTGAACTGGATGCTGGTAGCGGGCAGGCTGCGGGCATACACGGAAATTGCAAACGATTCAATTACGCTGCCGGACTTTTTTGAAAACCGGTTTAAGGATAATTCCCGTTCCCTGCGAATTGTTTCCGCGCTGTTGATTTTGATTTTCTTTACGTTTTATACATCGTCCGGCCTCGTCGGCGGTGCTGTTCTGTTTGAAAGCACGTTTGGTCTCGATCAGACGACGGCGCTATGGGTCGGTGCGATCATTATCATCGCCTATACGTTCCTCGGCGGCTTCCTGGCCGTCAGCTGGACCGACTTTGTGCAGGGGATTTTAATGTTCCTCGCCCTGATTGTGATTCCGATTGTCGCCATCATGGACTTTGGCGGGATCGGTCCGACGTTTGATCAGATCCGTTCGATTGATCCAAATAACCTGAGTCTCTTTGGCGGCGTCGGCATCATCGGGATCATTTCCCTGCTTGGCTGGGGTCTCGGTTATTTCGGCCAGCCACATATTATCGTCCGTTTCATGGCGATCCGTTCGATGAAAGAGCTTCCGAAGGCACAGGGAATCGGGATCACATGGGTCATTCTCTCCATGACAGGTGCTGTGTTCATTGGTCTTGTCGGGATTGCGTACTTTGCCGATGCGCCGCTTGATAATCCGGAGACGGTCTTCCTGGAGTTCACGCAGGTTCTGTTTCATCCGGTTGTTGCAGGGATACTGCTGGCAGCTGTTCTCGCTGCAATCATGAGCACGATCGATTCCCAGCTGCTCGTTTCCTCTTCTGCACTGACAGAGGACTTTTATAAAGGCTTTATTCGTCCAAACGCTTCTCAGAAGGAGCTTGTCACCGTTGGACGAATCGGCGTACTTGCTGTAGCGGTCGTAGCCTTGATTCTTGCACAGAATCCGGACGCGACAGTACTCGAGCTTGTAAGCTACGCCTGGGCCGGACTCGGTGCCGCCTTTGGACCGCTCGTTCTGTTCAGTCTCTTCTGGAAGGATATGACGCGGAACGGGGCACTGGCCGGAATGATTTCCGGCGGGGTTACCGTGATCGTCTGGGCACTGCTTGAAGGCGGAATCTTCGACCTGTATGAGCTCGTATCCGGGTTTGTCATTTCGTCGCTCTTCATCATTATCTTCAGTAAGGTTGGCGCAAAGCCGACCAAGGAAATGCACGACGAATTCGAGCGTGCGCGTTCCATGGATAAAGGAGCTTAATAGAAGGCAATATGAAGAACCGGCTGCGGCCGGTTCTTTACTGTTTATGCTGTTCAACATCGAACGGCATTGAATCTTCAACCTGCCATGACATGCTTCTGACGGGATTTAGCGCTGCAAGCAGATACAAAGGAGGATGAACTAGCTGTGACGCCGGATTTCTACCTATATGTATGCCTTGCATAAAATAGTGAGAAAAAATTGATTATTTTTTATGGTTTCTGTTACTATAAAATCTAACGAGTGTCCTATGGCCTGGGTGGGACAGTTTGCGTCACCCAGGACACAAACTGTCCCATTCCGACTGCCGCATGCTGGCGGTACTGTCATCGGACACTCGATGATGCTGTATTAGGAGGGAATCATCTATGTCGGAAACACAAGATCAGAACCTGCAGCTTCGCAATGACGTGAAAAAGCTGGGAAGTATTCTTGGTGACGTGCTGAAAAAGCACGGCGGGGAGGAGCTGTTTCAGAAGGTTGAGGACATCCGTGAATTAACAAAGGGTCTCCGTGAAAACTATGATCCGAATAAATACGAACTTCTGAAAAAAGAAATTTCTGAGCTGGAATCGCCTATGCGCCAGCAGGTGATCCGCGCCTTTTCGATTTATTTCCACCTCGTCAACATTGCCGAGCAGAACCACCGGATCCGCCGGTCGCAGTTTTACCGGCTGGAGCGTGACAGCGATGTGCAGAAGCATTCCATTCAGGAAGCGATTCTGGCCCTGAAAAACGATGAACACGCAGACGAAACGATTCAAAAAATTATCGATGATCTCTCCATCGAGCTGATCATGACGGCACATCCAACAGAAGCAACGAAACGGACCGTGCTGGAGATCCAAAAGCGGATCTCTACAATTCTGCAGAAGCTTGATCACCCGGCGCTTCCGTATAAAAAGCGCCGCAACCTGGAAGAAAGCCTGATCAATGAAGTGACGGTTCTTTGGCAGACAGATGAGCTGCGTCACCGCAAGCCGACTGTCCTGGATGAAGTGAAAAACGGCCTTTACTATTTTGATCAGACGCTGTTCGACGTGCTGCCTGCCGTTCACCAGGAGCTGGAGGATCAGCTGAGCGATTACTTCCCGGGCAAGTCGTGGAAAGTGCCAAACTTCCTCAACTTCGGTTCATGGATCGGCGGCGACCGCGACGGGAACCCGTTCGTCACACCCGAAGTGACGTGGGAAACGCTGAAGCTGCAGCGTGATCTGGCCGTTAGAAAATATGACGAAGGGCTGACCGAGCTCATGAAGCGGTTCAGTCAGTCGACATCGCGTGTGTCGATTCCGGAAGAATTCATTAAGCACGTGACCGACCAGGAAAAGAAGTATTTGACGACAAAAGATAAATGGCAGATCGAAGGCGAAGTATACCGCCGCATGTTTGCGGTCATGCTGAAGCGTCTTCGTCAGGTCGGCACGAAGTCTAAGTATGCATACGATCATGCTGAGGAACTGCTGCGCGACCTCATGCTGATTGAAGAAAATGCTCGCACGCATCAGCTGGAAAACGTGAAGCTGAAAAAGCTGCGCAAGCTGATTCGCCAGGTTGAGCTGTTCGGCTTCCATCTGGCAACGCTGGACGTGCGGAACCATAGCGGCGAGCATGAAACAGCTGTATCGGAAATGCTGCGGGTTGTCGGTCTTGCAGACGACTATGCTTCGATGGAAGAGGACGACAAGCTGGAGCTGCTTGAAAATGTCCTGAAGGATCCACGTCCGCTTATGCTCTTAAATGAGGACTATTCAGAAGAAACGCAGAACATTTTTGAAGTGTTCAAAATGATTCAGCGTGCCCATGAAGAATTTGGACGCCGCTCCATCGAAGTGTACCTCATCAGCATGACGCAGTCGTCCAGCGATCTGCTGGAAGTACTCGTTCTTGCAAAAGAGGCCGGTATTTACCGCGTACATGTAGATGGTACAGTTGAAAGCAACATTAACGTCGCACCGCTTCTCGAAACAGTCGATGATTTGATCGCCGGTCCAAAAATCATGCAGCGCCTGTTTGATATGGATCTGTATCGAAGCCACATTCAACAGCGCGGAGATCATCAGGAAATCATGCTCGGCTATTCCGACGGAAGCAAGGACGGCGGAACGCTTACTGCCAACTGGAAGCTGTATAAAGCTCAGCAGGAAATTCATAACATGGCCCGCGATTACAGCATCGGCCTGAAGTTTTTCCACGGCCGCGGGGGCTCTCTCGGCCGCGGCGGCGGACCGCTGAACCGCAGTATTATTTCCCAGCCTGCTGAAACGCTCGGAGACGGGGTCAAAATCACAGAGCAGGGCGAGGTGCTGTCATCTCGCTACATGCTCGGTGATATTGCGTTCCGTAACCTCGAGCAGGCTGCTTCTGCGCTGATTCAGTCTACGTCGAAGGTGCATCATTCGAAGGAAAAGGTAACCGGACTTAAGCCGGAATATGAACAGGCGATAGAAGAAATTTCGGACGCCTCCTTGAAAAAATACCAGTCGCTCGTATTCGGCGACCCGGACTTCCTGACGTACTTTAAGCAGACGACACCGCTGAACGAGCTCCGTGAGCTGAACATCGGTTCACGTCCAATGAGCCGTAAAAACAGCGAACGGTTTGAAGACCTGCGTGCGATTCCATGGGTATTTGCATGGACGCAGTGCCGTCAGATGATTCCGGCATGGTACGCCTCCGGCACCGGTCTCGCTGGCTTTGCTGATGCAAGCAGTGAAAACCTGGAGCTGCTGCAGGAAATGTACGAAAACTGGCCGTTCTTCCGTTCCACGGTCAACAACCTGCAGATGGCGCTGATGAAAGCCGACCTGATGACAGCGAAAGAATACGTTGACCTCGTGGAAGATAAGGACATCGGTCAGCGGATTTTCGGAGATATTTCCGATGAGTACAACCGTACGAAGGATGTGCTGCTCCGCATCTCCAAGTCGGAAGAACTGCTCGACTTCTCGCCGAATATTCAAGGGTCCGTCCATCTGAGAAATCCGTATGTCGATCCGATGAACTTCCTGCAAGTTGATCTGATTCAAAAGCTTCGTGCAACCGACGAAGAAGAGCATACCGAAGAGATTTTGACAGAAGTGCTGCTTACCATCAGTGGTGTGGCTGCAGGGCTTCTGAATACAGGCTGATACAAGTCAAGTTCGAAACCGTCTCCGACAGGAGGCGGTTTTCAGAGTGTCGATAAAGTCGTATTAGGTGAATAACGTTGCATCTGCCTGTATCTGCGGACACTCGCTTTCCGGAGGGAACGGGCTCAGCTAACCGCTTCCTCCTGCTGTCGGAAGCGCTGGATCTTCGCCTCGTTCTGCTCCTTCCGGAGTCGAGGCCCTCCGATGTCGGCAGCTGGAAGTACGGTTTAACTCCGTGGCTATGGTTGACACGAGCTTTTAAAATGCAGATGGAACGTATCGTTACGTGACGTTTCAATATTGAATAGGGAGCCTATTACGTCATGGAATTCACCAGAAAAGCAAAAAAAGCAGTCGCTTCTGCCTCTCGTGACGTTGTGCTCCAAGAAGCACATCCGGTTCCGTGACGTGTCCAGCATGGGCGCAACAAGCAGCCTGAAGATGCCGTGCCTGTCAGCTCTGCGAACGGCATCAACGCACGAGCAAAGCTGGATTAGGTCTTGAAGGCTTTTTTTAAGAAGCTTGTGTCCGAGTGAAGCCTCATCGCCGTTCGAACTGAAACGGCATGAAAAGCGCGAGCGGAGCTGGACCGGCTCTTGAAGGCTTCTTGTGAGAAGCCTGAGTCCGAGTGTAGCCGTGCCATCCTCCCGCGCCATACTTCCTGCAGAAAGGGATCTCCTAAGAAAAAGCTGAAGGAAAGTCAACGGCAGGCTAAGTAAGCAGAGGGGAAATGCAACCAAATGAATAAACATATAAGCAGGTTAACTTTATCAACAGCTTGGAAACCGTCTCCGACAGGAGGCGGTTTTTTCGCAGAGATTGGATGCTGCTTTCTTAAAACAATGTTGCTGCGTTCGGGAACTTTTTCCTGATTAGGGCGTAACTAGGGAGGGTATGCAAGAAAAGCGGTCGGTTAAGCGGGAATTTGTGAGATTATCTGGACGTTCCGCTTTTTGTTGCTGTAAACTAATAAGAAATAACTCGAATGATGTCGATTTAAGAAGGGGGTTTTCGTGTGCGTTCCATTTTTCGTCAAAGCATGATCGTACTGGCAGCAGGAGCGGCGGCAGCGATCATCATTGTGCTCTCGATGCAGGTGCTGTCGAGCAGGGTCATGACAGAAGAGTCGAACCAAAGCGAGGCCTCCGGTCCAACCGTATCAATATTAGCGTCAGACGCTGTACGGGACCAAAGCTGGGGAAGCTTTGCCTTTACGAGCCAGGTGCTGATACGCGATGAGTTTGGCATCCGTGCGGAGCTCTATCCGGATCTGACGACGGAAACACTGCGTGAGTACCGGACGGCAAAGGAAGCAGAGGATGGGGCTGACCTGATTATCGGGCACGGCCGCGAATTCGCCTCGACCTTTCAGACGTATGCCGAACAGTACCCGGACGTCGAATTTGTGTCGCTGCACGGAGAATCGAAGCACGACAATCATACCGTTTATACGTTTGATGTGGCCCCGACTGAGGTGCTCGCCATGACGGCGGCAGCCTTAAAATCAGAAAGCGGCAGCGTCGGCGTGCTCAGCAAATCCGGTGACTGGCGCAGCCGGAAGCAGGTAGAGGAACGGCTTCAGGAGCTTGGAACGGAGCTTCATTATGAGGTAGTGCAGGACCGGAATAATACGGAACAGGCGCTGGAAGCACTGGAGCGGCTTCGCGAAGCTGGAGCCGACGTCATTTACAGCCGCGGCAATACGTTTAATCGATACGTGATTCAGCAGGCAGCTGAAGACGACTTTTATGTGATCGGATTTATTGATGATCAGAGCTATCTCGGCCGCGAGCACGTTTTGACGAGCATCGTGAACAATGTCCCGCTCGTCTATGAAAAAATCATGACCGATTACCTCTCTGAAGCAGGACTGCCGGGTGGAATTGTCGAATTATCAGCAGAGGATCACGTCTTTTATCTGGCGCCGTTTGGGCCGATGTTTACAGAGGAAGACATGGCTGAACTGAAAAAACATGATACACGCGTACTCCGTCATCTGTACAACGGAACCCGCTGAAGAAAGGAGGACCTGCATGGACGGAAAGAAGCGAACGTGGAGCCTGCGCGCCAAGATTATGGCCGTGCTGCTTTTGCTGACCGGCCTGTTGGTCAGCCTTTCTTTTTTCTTTATCCAGTCGCTCGGGGAAATTCAGGACGTGAGCGAATCGATTACGGAAGAGCAGGTGCCCGAGCTCGTGTGGCTGTCCCACTGGGAGTCGCAGATACTGATGAAGGAACAATACATACAGATGGGCATTCAGACAGATTTCTGCTGCGGCTTTGTCGAAGGGTATGAGTCGTTTCGGGATGAGGGAGAGGTCTCGATGCGTGAGGCATACGGCCCTCCGCCGGCCCAGCTGGAGCCGGCAAACGTACAGCTGCAGCGGCTTGATTTTCTCGTGCAGAATCAGGTAAGCGGCCTGCTCGATATCGGCAACGAAGAAGAGGCGGCTCTTTTTATGGAAACGACCTATATGGACCAGCTGGAAGCATTCCGCGTCAGGCTCGCTGAAGAACGGACACAGGTAACCGATGACCTGGCAACACAGCAGGGCCGGTTTACGTCGATCATCGAAGAATCGCTCGACCTGCTCGTCCTCACTGCAGCCGCTGTGTTTGTCCTGGCTCTGGTGGCGGCGTACCGCATCAGTTCCGGCCTGACGAGACCGGTCAACCGGCTCCAGCGCGAGTTGCACTACATTGCTGAAGGAAACTACGGAGAGCAGATTGGCGGCGTCAACCAGCCGGAGTTGATTCCGCTTGCGAACTCGGTCAATAAACTTTCCGAGCAGCTGAAGCGCTCATTTGACTTGCTCATTCTCGATAAAATGTACCGCGAGCAAATACTGGACTCCCTGCCGGTCGGGGTCGTGACGTCTGACGAAAAGCGTGGCGAAATTCGTCTGAATAAAGCAGCCCGCGATGTTTTAGGTGCAGGGTTTAATAAAGAGGAGCTGCCGCAGCTCGCAGCGGAACGCAGCGGGATGCAGAGCTTTTGGAAGCTGCTTTCAGCAAAAGGAATTTTTCAAAATGAAAAAGTGTCTGTTTATAAAGAGGACGAAGAACAGATTTTCCTTTGCTCGCAGGCGGAGCTCGTTAACGAACACCAGGTGACGATCGGGAAATTGTTTTATTTTATCGACATCACCGATACAGAAGCGCTCGAGCAGCAGGTTCAGCACACTGAAAAGCTTGCGCTTGTCGGATCGCTCGCAGCTGGAGCGGCCCATGAGATCCGCAATCCGCTTGCGGTGATTGACGGCTTCTTGAAGCTGATGCAGCAGTCGCTCCCGGAAGAAGAGCGGGAGCGTTTCCGCCTGGAGCTGCTGCTGAAGGAAATTACTCGAATCAATGGCATTATTGAAGATATGCTGCTGTTGGCGAAGCCGCGCGATCCGTCGTATGAGAATTTAATTCTTGAGGATGTAGTCGAAGAAATTATGCCGCTCGTTGAGAAAACGGGTGGAACGAAAGACATTGAGTTTACGCTCGATATGGAGCGTGTGCCGGTTCAGGCTGATCCCGATCAAATTAAGCAGATTTTCCATAACCTGATCCGCAACAGTGCAGAGGCGATGGAGGGACAAGGGAAAATATCGATTTTCGGGCAGCGCCGGAAAAACCTGTACTGCATTGAATTTGTGGACGATGGACCGGGGATTCCCGATAAGACCCAGGTGCAGTTGTTCTCCCCGTTTACGACGACGAAGAAAAACGGGACAGGTCTTGGACTGCCAATCGCAGAACGGATGATGGACAATCATCAGGGATCGATTTATCTGATGGAATCCAAACCGGGAAAAACGTTGTTTTGTCTGGAATTTCCGCTGGAGGAGGGACCTTATGAAGCCGACGATTCACGCTTACGGTGACACAGCTTTACGCGTTTCGTTTCATCCGGATACGGCGGCAGAAGACGTCCGCAAGCTGGCGCTGCTGCTGCATCAGCACTGGCCGCAAGGGGTACGAGAGTGGGTGCCCGCGTTTCATGCGGTAACAATATTTTATGATCCGCTGACGTGCAGCCTGCAGGAACTGACAGCGGACGTGGAGCAGCTGTTGCACCGGCAGTCGGAGACGCTGGAGCAGGATCCGGTTTGCTGGGAGCTTCCTGTCTGTTACGGAGGGGCGTGTGGACCTGACTTAACCGATGCAGCGGCAAGGCTCGGGATAACAGAAGAAGAGCTGATTCACAAACATATAAAGCCGGTCTATGCCGTGCGTATGCTCGGCTTCTTGCCCGGATTTCCTTATCTGGAGGGGATGGATGCAACGATCGCTCTGCCGCGGCACGCAGAGCCGAGACGAAGCGTGCCGGCCGGGTCGGTTGGGATTGCAGGCAGCCAAACCGGTATTTATCCGCTTGCGTCACCTGGAGGCTGGCAGCTGATCGGGCGAACGCCGGTCAGGCTGTATGATAAGCTGCGGGAGCCGTCCGTGCTGCTGGAAGCAGGGGACATGGTGACGTTTAAGCCGGTAAGTGAAGCGGAGTTTTCAACGATTAAGGAAGAGATTGAGGCAGGGACCTACAACTACAGGAAAGGGGCGCGGCGTCCGTGAATATCGATATGAACGGCGACGGAGGAGAAAGCTTCGGCGCCTATGAGCTGGGAAACGATCAGGAGCTGATGGACTCGATTACATCGATTAATATAGCCTGCGGCTTTCATGCCGGGGATCCCAACGTCATGAAACGGACGGTTGAGCAAGCGATCGCTTCCCAGACAGCGATTGGCGCACATCCGGGGTTTCAGGATCTCGCTGGATTTGGACGGAGAATGATGGCGGTGAGCCCCGAAGACATTTATGCATACATCCTGTATCAAACGGGAGCTCTTCAGGCGTTCTGCCGCGCCAACGGAACCGCGATCAGCCACTTAAAGCCGCACGGTGCCTTGTACCATCACGCAGCCGCAGACGAAGCAGCGGCAGAGGCAGTTGCACGTGCAGCGAACGCCATGTCCATCCAGACGATGTTTGCACCTCCCGAAAGTCAACTGGAACAGGCTGCGGATGCATACGGACTAACGGTTGTTCGCGAAGCATTTGCAGATCGCCGCTACGAACCGGATGGCACGCTCATGCCGAGAACGAAGCAGGGAGCAGTATTGGAAAGCGCAGAAGAAGCGGCAGCTCAGGCAGTCAGCATCGCGTTAAACGGAGAGGTGACGGCTTCAGACGGCAGCATCATTCGTCTGGAGGCAGGTACGATCTGCGTGCACGGAGACAGCAGGCATGCCGTTGAAAGCGCCGCTGCTATCAGACAACGGCTTGAGAAAGCAGGCGTTATCGTCGCTGCACCGGAGGCTGTTTTATGAAAACGATCACGATCACGAAACAGGGGCTGTTAACAACGATCCAGGATGAAGGCCGCTTCGGGCAGCTTCGGCACGGTATTCCAACCGGCGGGGCGGTCGACCGCTGGGCTCTCCGCTGGGCCAACCTGCTGGTAGCAAACGATGCAGGGGCAGCAGGGCTGGAAGTCACGATGATGGGACCGGAGCTCACTGCAAATGATGACATTGTCATCGCGGTTACCGGAGCTGATCTGTCACCGGAGCTGGATGGGAGCGCTCTGCCAATGTGGACCTCCGTCCAGATGAAAAAAGGATCGCGGCTTGCGTTTCGGCAGCCAAAACAGGGAGCAAGAGCGTACGTCGCCTTACACGGCGGTATTTCTGTTCCGCTCGAGTCTGGCAGCCGGTCTACGTTTGTGCGTGCCGGTCTCGGCGGGTTGAACGGCCGTGAGCTGCGGGCTGGAGATGTCCTTCACATCGGTGCAGAAGCGCGCAGACCCGGGCGGAGAAGGCTGCCTGTCGAGCTGCAGCCGGATTACAGCAGGCGGGAACTGCGCATCATTGAAGGACCCGATCAGCAGCTGATCGGAGAAGCCGCCCTGCATACGTTTTACGATACGTCCTTTCACGTCAGCAGCGAGCTTGACCGGATGGGAATCAGACTGACCGGCCCCTCTCTGCCAATAGCAGGAGGGAACACCGGCGTGTCTGATGCGACGGTGCCGGGTATGATTCAGCTTCCATCAGGGGGAAGTCCGGTTCTGCTGCTTGCTGACAGGCAGACGTCCGGAGGCTATCCGCGTATCGGCGCCGTCATCCAGGAGGATTTGTCTACTGCGGCACAGCTGATTCCGGATGATGAGATTCGCTTTCAGGCGGTGTCCCTCGAGGAGGCTCATGCCCTGTACAAAAAGCGAGAGTCCGTCTGGCGGCTGATGCACCGGCTTCATGCTATGTGACTTTCCTATAAAGTTTCGTGTAATCCCATGTAAACAACCCTTTCTGAGTCAAAAGACGCAGGAAGGGTATTTTTATGAATCCCCGTTTCGTCAAGATCGGCCGACATAGAGGGAATAGAGAAGGGTGAATTCATCCATATTTATCCTGAAAAACAGGCTTATGTTGGTTAAATGTGAAGCGGAAATGAATATTGTTACAGATGTAAGCGGATTCAAAAAAGCCGGTGTTACGCAGAAACGATTCAAATCGAAGCGGGACAACGATGTGCGAAAGCATGTTCGCAATAGATGCAAGGGACATTAGGCACCGTCAAATAGGTCTGTCATCTGAAGTCCTGCATGGCGGTTATCAGGTCGCCGTGCTACGCTCAACTCATATCTTAGAAGGAGGACATACATATGCATACCATGCAGCACACAGCGAAAAAACTGCTCGTCATCGTACTGGCAGCAGCGCTGATGATTTCCGGCTACCTTCCGGCCGCGTCAGCACAGGGCCCGGATCGGAACGTTCAATCCGTTGAAGTCCTGAATGAAACAAGCTTTTCTGTTCAGTTTGACAAAACCTATCCAGCAGGCATCCCTGCAGAAAGGATGCTCGACATCACGGTTGAGCTTGACAGCGGAGAAATCCTGGAGCCGGAAGTGACGGACCAGGAAGTCACGCACCAAAACCGCTCTGAGCTGACCGTGTTTCATGAAAATGACAGCCTGGAAGGTCTTGCTGGCGAGCTCGTCGTAAACGGTGTAACGGCTCCGTTTACCTACGCGCCGGAGGACGATGATGAAGACGAAGGCATGTCCATTGCAGAGGTGCGCAGCCAGGAAGTGGGCGGAGAAGACGTCTGGACCGTTTCTGGTGAGGTCACTGCCGCTTTTGAAGAAGGCGGGCAGACCAACATGTACATCGAAGACGAAACAGCAGCCATTCTCGTTCGCGGCTCTGAACTCGGCAGCCGCTATGACCGCGGCGACATCGTGTCGTTTACAGGTACACTGGACGAGTTTCGCGACATGAAGCAGCTGCTTGTGACAGACTCCGAGCTGGTTGAAGCAGATGTGAATGCCGTTGAACCTGTGCTGGTAGATGCTTCCTTTTTTGAACAGGATGCCGACGATGTGCAGGCAAAGCTGATTCAAATCGAGGATGTATCCGTACTTGATAACACCGGTTTTAACGATTTTGACGCGCTTGACAGCGACGGAAACGCCTTCCGCCTGCTCGGGGCGTGGGGTGATCTGCTGGAACAGACGGATTATGATCTGATCACTGGCGTCGTTAATTACCATTTCTTTGAAGATAAGCTAATGCCGCGTGATAATGCGGATATTGTAGAAGATGCCGGAATGGTACAGGCGGTAACTGCTTCTCCAGATTCCGGGGAAGTTGCTTCCGGCACGGAAGTAACGCTCCGCACGGCGACAAACGGCGCAGCTATTTATTATACGTTGGATGGAACAGATCCAACGACAGACAGCATGCTTTATGAAGGGCCGATTGTTGTAGAAGAGGATATGGAGATCCGCGCTGCGGCATTCCGTGAAGACCTGGAACCGAGCGCGGTGCAGAGCTTTACGTACACGCTTCGTGCAGAAGCTGGCGAGGTGGAAATCTACGATATTCAGGGAGCGTCTCACATTTCACCGTATGTGGATCAGTCTGTGCGTGGTGTAGAAGGGATTGTTACGCATACGCAAAACAACGGTTTTTACTTCCAGAGCGCGGAGTCTGATGGCGACGTAAACACATCGGAAGGCGTATTTGTTTTCCGTTCCAATCACGGTACTGCTGTCGGCGATCTCGTCGCAGTTGACGGAACCGTTGTAGAATGGGAAGAAAACGGCTTTGACGGCAATGATGACTTAACGACGACACAGATTACAGGGTCCGCAATCAACGTAATTTCAAGCGGTAACGACGTGCCCGATCCGATCGTGATCGGCGTCGACCGCGAGATTCCGGATGTGCTTACAGCGGATCCGGAAAGCTATGACATTTACGATCCAGCTACTTTTGATGCAGAAGCGAATGCCCTCGATTTTTATGAAAGCCTTGAAGGCATGCTCGTCGAAATTCCTGGACAGGTCACGGTTACCGGTCCGCAGAAATACGATGAGCTGACGGTTATTTCCGAAGAGTGGGGCATTGAAAACCGCACGGATTCCGGCGGCGTCTACATCGAAGAAACAGCGTTTGACGCAGAGCTGAACACGGAAATTATGTTTGTCAACGCACCGCGCGGCACGGTCGCGAAAACAGGTGACTACTTTGAGGAAAGCATCACCGGCGTTATCGGCTACAACTTCGGCAACTTTAAGCTGGAGCCAGTAAATGGTCTGCCGGAGCTGATGGACGGTGGGAACGAGCGCCGTGATGAAACAACGATCGCATTTGACGACGATCAACTGACTGTTGCAACGTACAACGTGGAAAACTATTACCCCGGCGTTCCGCGTGAAAAAACAGAGCGTCTTGCCAACTCCATGGCGAACGAGCTGAACGCACCGGATATTATCACGCTCGTCGAAGTGATGGATAATGATGGCGCGACAGACAGCGGCAATACAGATGCGAGTGAAAGCTACCAGAGACTGATTGATGAAATCCGCAATCAGGGCGGACCGCAGTATGCGTGGACGGACGTCGCGCCGGTTGACGGCATGGACGGCGGTATTCCGGGCGGCAACATCCGCGTCGGTCACATTTACCGCACCGACCGTGTCCAGCTGGCAGATGACAGCGTCGCCGATCCGGAGGAAGCGGTGCAAATTGCCGAAGACGGCAGCTTGAGCCACGGAACCGGCTTTATTGATCCGGATAACGATGCATTCCGCAGCTCCCGCAAGCCGGTCATTTCAGAGTTTATCTTTAAAGGAGAGCCCGTATACGTAATCGGCAACCACTGGAACTCGAAGCGGGGCGACCTTGCCCCATTCGGCATGATCCAGCCGCCGGTACAGGGGAGCCGTGAGCAGCGCCTGGAAATTGCGAACGTCATCGGGGACTTTGTCGCTGAGCTCAACGAAAAAGCGGAAGAACCGAACGTCGTTGTGCTAGGAGACTTTAACGACTTCCCATGGTCCCCGCCGGTTGAGGCACTCGTTGATCAGGGCGGATTGTACAACGCGATTTACGAGCTGCCGCGAAGCGAGCAGTATACGTATAACTACAACGGAAGCTCCCAGTCACTGGATTCGATTCTCGTATCCGACCACCTGCAGGACGGGATGGACGTTGATGCGATGGCGATTAACTCCGAGTTCATGGAAGTGCACGGCCGTGCAAGCGACCATGATCCGATCATGGTGCAGCTGACGATTCCGGACATCGACCCGGACTATGACATGGGTGACGTGACGCCGCCGGAAATCCGCTTCGTGGATGAGGCGCTGAACGAGAACCCGTATGTGGAAATCAATGCCGGCGACTCTTTTGACGTGCCGGAAGTGACAGCTGTCGACAACGTGGACGGCGACATCACCGATCAGGTAGAGGTAACGAACAACGTCGATGCTGACCGCGCCGGCAGCTACACGGTCCGCTATGAAGCAGTGGACAGCTCTGGAAACCGCGGTCTGCTTACGCTGAACGTGCGCGTGCTATCCAATGCTGCAGCACTGGAAACATTGGAGAACGCAGGCTTTGAACAGTGGGAAGGCGGTCTGCCCGTTGCCTGGTTCGGCGGAGCGAGCAACATCGCTCAGTCGCGGGTGAACGAGTCTGATGATGCTTTCTCTGGTGATAAAGCGGCACAGCTCATCAACACAAGCACGACGCATAACCGCTTCACATCCGAGCGCTACGTCATTGAAGAAGGTGCCACGTACACGGTTACCTTCCAGGTAAAAGGAACCGGTGACATCCGCAACGCGATGTTCGCTGAAGGACTGCACGGAAACAACTACAGCAACTATTCTTCCTACACTGCTTTAAACGGCAGCGACTGGCAAGAGGTCACGTGGGAGTATACGGCACCCGGCGATGCAGAAGCCGAGCTGATCTTCTCCGTACGCAGCACCGATGACGAGCACCTCGTCATTGACGACGTCCAAATCGAAAAACAGTAAGCTGATACCACGCTGCGGAGCCGACCCGCAGCGTGGTTTTCTATAAGGAAACAGCAAAACTGGAAAAAGGGCGCCTGGCTTTTCCTTCCAGACGCTGTGGGTGCTTTCGAGCTGAACGCCGAAAGCAGATGCCCTCGTTCTTCCATGCGTTATTTTCCAACGGAGGTGAAAACGTAGTATAGTAGATGTGGACAGGAAAGGGGTGGAAACGTCATGCGTGGAGTGGAACAGCATGAGCGTGTAGAGACGCTCGATATCATCCGCGGGATCGCGTTGATGGGAATTCTTTTAATTAATGTACATATAATGACCTCTCTCGATTTTTTCAAGGAGGCCTACGGCATCCAGGCACAGCCGGAAACGGCGTTTGATAACATACTCGCTGCGCTGATTGAATTTTTCGTGGAAGGATCGTTCATTTCGACGTTCTCGATTTTATTTGGAATCGGATTTTACTTATTTATGACGCGGGCTGAGGCAAAGGGGTGGCCGGAGCGGCGTTTGTTCGTCAAGCGTCTGCTTGCGCTCGGGATGTTCGGTCTGCTTCATCTGATCGTTTTCTGGGTCGGCGATATTTTACTTTACTACGCAGTCGGCGGGTTTTTCCTGCTATTGTTCTATAAGGTAAAAGAGAAGTTTCTGCTCGTTTGGAGTGTTTTGCTTCTCGGCCTGTTTTTTCTGTTTTACTCAACGCAGCTGCTGATTCCGGAATCGCTTATGAAAGGAATGCAGGCGACCGGCTACAATGTGCTCGAGGAAGCGGAAGCAGCATATCAGCTGCCGTTTTTCAGCGGAGCGTGGTGGCAGTTCCGCTTTCAGGAGGAAGTGCTTCTCGTCCTCGGCCAGATTCCGCTCTTGATTCCGTATGTACTGGGCTTATTTTTATTCGGATTTTACGCGGCGAAAAAGGAATGGTTTCAGCGAGCGGCTGAAAAGAAGCTGGTCTTTAAGCGGATGCTCATCGGCGGTCTGATTGCAGCGGTGCCGTTTCTCGCGCTGCTGATTCCGATGCGCATGTCGGAGACGTTTTTCACCGATCCGGGCGTGATCTATCAATACGACCTGCTGCTGCGGATCGGCTCTCTGCCGCTCGCACTCGTCTATATCAGTGCGATTACGCTGTACGTCACCTCGCGCGGTGCCGGCCCGCTGTTAAAGCGATTTGGCGCAATGGGGCGAATGGCGCTTACGAACTATTTAAGCCACACGGTGCTGATCGTGCTTTTCATTCACATAAGCGGTTTGTTTGATACGCTCACTGTGACAGGCAATATTATCGTTGTGCTAGTGGTGATCGCGCTGCAGCTCTGGTGGAGCCCGCTTATTTTGAACCGCTGGCAGTACGGGCCACTGGAGGCTCTGTGGCGCAAGCTGACGTATGCGGGCAGCATCAAAAAAGAAAAAGACTGATATAGGTGATGAGCGGAATCGTTGCCAGCGACAGAATCGTAGAAAACGAGATCGTCATCACCGCTGTATCCTCTTGGTCCGTATAGCGGGAGAACAGAATCGCCGCGAGCATAAACGTCGGCATGCTTAACGAAATAATCAGCACGTTGCGCGTAAGCTCCGCCAGCGGAAGCGCCGCAAGCAGCACCAGCATGAGTCCCGGAAAAAGCAGGAGCCGGAAGACGAGCGGAAAGAAGACGGCCGCTTCGATCCGGAAGCCGGTTCGGGAGAGCAGCTGCTGCAGCAAAATACCGATGTAGAGCATCGCCAGCGGGGCCGCAAGCCCGGAAAGCAGTTCAACGAGCTGGCGGACGACAGCAGGCGGTTCAAAGCCGATAAACGCGGAGCTGATCCCAACGATGACCGCCGCCAGCGGCAGGTTAACCAGCGACTTCAGCTGGCGCAGCCGAAAGCTGTTTCCGGCCTGCAGCAGGTAGATTGCGACCGTAAAGACGACAAAGTCCAGACCTGCGTCCACGACAGCGGCAAGCAGTCCGCCTACCGGGCCGAAGATGGTGGCACATAGCGGGATGCCGATAAATCCGGTATTGCCGAGCGCAGCCAGTACGGTCAGCTGCCGCGCTTTCGTGCTCGTAAAACCAAGCAGCCTGGTCATGCCGAGAGCAAGCACGACCGCGGCCAGGTGCAGGCCGACCGAAAGGCCGAAAATGATGCCGACCTGCCGGAGCAGGTCATCGGATACATCGGTGTTAAAGACGCCATTTAAAATAACAGACGGAACGGCGACGTTCAGCACGGTGATGACGAGAACCTGCTTCGCCTGCGAACCGACCTCTATTTTTGAGGAGAGCAGCACGCCGATTCCGATAATAATTCCCATTACAGAGATGGCAGTCGCGACGGTAATGACGTCCATAAAGTCCTCCTAAGCGGCTGAAAAATGATCAATAGAAAGCAAGGTTTTATGTATGTGGATCGAACTGTTACTGATTACCATTATTCTACTGGCAGGAAGCTTTGTCCAGGGGGTAAGCGGCTTCGGCTTTGGCTTGATTGCGATGAGCTTTATGCCGCTTATTTTCACGGTCAAGGACAGCACGCTGCTCGTGGTTTCCCTCGCACTCGTCGTATGTATGAGTATTGCCTGGCAGCTGCGCAGACATATCGTCTGGCGCTCGCTGCTCGTCATTTTGTCAGCGGCCTTTGTCGGCCGGTTTGGCGGCTTTCTCGTATTATCTGCATATGGTGAGCTGGATATCATGCGTGATATTCTCGGGCTGTTTCTGCTGCTTGTGACGGCTTATTTATTTTTCGGCAGCAAATACGCGCAGATGCTTCCGCGTGACACGATGTGGATCCCGCTTGTATTCGGCTTTCTAGGAGGGTTCGTCGGCGGGATTTATGCGGTAGGCGGTCCGTTTTTTGTCGTCGTGATGATGCTGCTGTTTGCCGACAGCAAATACCGGTACAGCGCCAACCTGCAGGTCACCTTTTTCGTAACGAACCTGACGACGGTGCTGCTGCATGCGTTTAACGGCGATTTTTCTGCCGAGTTTCCGTTCTACTTCCTGGCCGGCCTGCTAACGGTCCTTATCGGCACAAGGCTTGGCGTGCTATGCTTTAAAAAGCTTTCGCAGGACAACATGCGGCGCATTGCCGGTATTACGGTAGCGCTCGCTGCGATCAACTTAATTTTTTTCCAATAATGCACAAATGGCACCACCGGACGACTGCCGCCCGGTGGTGTTTTTATTAGCGCCTCTCTGCTGCAGAATGCAGGGCGCTTTTTTCAATTATTGACGGTACAAGTCGGTTCGTCTGTCCTGAAACACCGGTATGTTTTCGCGAATCTCGTGCACGTCCTCGGTATCAAATTCGGCGTAGAGGATCGTCTCCTCTTCACCGGTTTCTGCGAGCACTTCGCCGAGTGGACTGATCACAAGGGAATGACCGCCAAATGCATTGTTCGGATCTGCACCCGTCCGATTGCAGGCAACGACGAAAACCTGGTTTTCAATCGCACGGGCAATCAGCAGTGCGCGCCACTGCTCGATGCGCGCTTTCGGCCATTCCGCGACGACGTAAAACACTTCCGGTGTAAACTTCGGGTGCAGCATGTGCGTGCGCATCCACTCCGGAAAGCGGATGTCATAGCAGATAAACCCGGCCGCATAGCCGTGCTCCAGCTTAAACATGCCGCCCTCGTCTCCTTGCGTCAGGTGCTTCTCTTCATTCATAAGACGGAACAGGTGCGCTTTGCTGTATTCTTTGCGGAGACCGCCGTGACGGTTAAACACGAGCAGCGTATTAAACGTTCCTTCCTCCGTTTTTTTCGCAACGGAGCCGGCGATCAGGTTAACGCGGTGATTCCTTGCAAGTTCCTGTAAAAACAGGATCGTATCCGACGCCTCGTTTTCCAGCTTTTCTTTAATAAAATCGAAGTCGTAGCCGGTCGTCCACATTTCTGGAAGGACGATCACATCGGCTTTTTCGGCGACGGCTTCCTCTACAGCCTGCTTTACTTTTTGGCGGTTCGCCTCGGGATCGCCGAATACGACATCCATTTGTACGAGTGCTGTTTTAAGTTTCATGTCTCATCCTCCTCTGTCCTATTTCGTTTTCCCTGGTTTCATTATACATAATCCAGCCGCTTGTTTCTTTCCCGGCACAGCGGGGAATAGAGCACGTAACAGAGACGAGGTGAAGAGACATGGAACTGGTATGGCTGCGCAGCGATTTGCGCGTACATGATCACGCTCCGCTGTCAGCGGCGATGGATACGGATACGCCGGTAATGGCGGGATATTTGTTCAATCGGCGGCGCCAGGAGCTGACCGAAGCCGGTTTTGCACGTGAGGATACAAAACGTCACAAATTTCTGATCGAATGCCTGCTGGAAATGCACCAGCAGCTGTCTCAACTTGGTGTTCCGCTTATGCTTGCGGAAGGAGAAGCCGGGCAGGAGGCTGCGGATTGGATTGACCGGTTCCATGTGACCCGGATTCATGCCTATACGTATCCGGGCACGGAGGAGGAAGAGGATGAACGGGCGGTGGCAGAAGCCGCTGAAAAAGCAGGCATTCCGATTGTCTGGTATGAAGGAGATACGCTGCTTCACAGTGAGGACCTGCCGTTTGCGGTTAAAGACCTCCCTAAAGGGTTTTCCGGCTTTCGAAAGAAGGTCGAAAAGCAGGATATTCTTCCGCGGGAAGAGGTGCCGGCACCAAAAGAGCAGCAGCCGCTGTATTTAGAGGAACACGCAGGATCCGGCGAAAAGCTGATGGAGGAATTCCGCAGCCTTGATGTCCGAACGCTCATAAACGGCGGGGAACAGGAAGGGCTGCGCCGGCTGCAGGCATACTTATTCGAGTCGCGCGATATTCTCGACTACAAAGAGCGGCGTAACGGCATGCTCGTGTTTAACGACAGCTCGAAGCTTTCTGCATGGCTCGCTTCCGGCTCCCTTTCTCCGCGAAGGGTCTATTGGGAGTTGAAGCGGTTTGAGGAAGAAGTGCGCGCCAACGACTCGACTTACTGGCTCTTTTTCGAGCTGCTCTGGCGGGACTTTTTCCATCTGCTCATGCGGAAAAAGGGCAGGCATATGTTTCTCGGTGAAGGACTGCAGCAGCTGCCGATTGAATGGAAGCAGGATAAAGAACTGTTTCAGGCTTGGTGCGACGGCATGACGGGCTATCCGCTTGTCGATGCAGCAATGCGTCAGCTGAAAGAGTGCGGTTTTATGTCCAACCGGGCCCGTCAAAATACGGCGAGCTTTCTGACGAAAAACCTCGGCATCGACTGGCGCTGGGGCGCTGCGTGGTTTGAAGCGCACCTTCTCGATCACGATGCAGCGAGCAACTACGGCAACTGGCAGTATATCGCCGGCGTCGGCTCCGATGCGAAGGAATTTCGTGCGTTTCACGTCGTCAACCAAGGGAAACGCTACGATCCGAAGGGGGACTTCGTCCGCTTTTTTCTGCCAGAGCTGAATTATGTCCCGAATAAATTCATTTATGAACCGTTTAAGCTCGATGAACGCGGGCTTAAGGAAGCGGCAGTGGAGCTTGGGCAGACGTATCCGTTTCCAATCGTTGACTTGCATGCGTCGCTTGAGCAGCGGAAGCAGGCGTTTCATGGAGCGAGAAGTAAACAAAAAGAGCGGGTCAGCCGTTAAAGCTGCACCCGCTTTATTCCTGCCGCTGTTACCGCAAGCTTGCGGCTATAAAACGGTTCAAGCATAGGTCCCGGCTGCATATGCCGGGATGAGATCGTATTTTCCAGGATCGCGGCTCGCGCACGTTGAAGCGGCCACGGACGGTGCTGAATGTCTCCCTGCCAAAAAGACTTTCCCTTTTTCGTAAAAAAGTGATAGCGCTCCGTTGCCCACCAGGCAAAGCTGCCGGGCTTCGCTTCAAAAACCGGACTGTCCGGGCGATACTGCACGTGAAAGGCTTCACCCTTTTTCTGGCGGTGCTGAAACGATACAGCATCCCGGTCGCTCACGTGAAAGCTTGCCGGCCGGTAAGGCAGCAGAAAAAAGGTATTGGCGATCCGGTTTGCAAGCGGATGACTGGCATCTAAAAAGAAAAAATAAATGCCGGGACGTCCGTTAACGCGGACGTAGGTTCGTAAGTTTAGTTCCGGAAACGAGAGGCGGGACAGTGCGGGGAGACGGGTGAGGGAAATGCCCGTCATCCAGAACGGGATGATGCCAAGCACGGCCCGGCCGTTGAATGTATCAAGCTCCATTCCCTCCGGCAGCTGTGCCTGCACGGCTTCTGGATCAGCTTCCCAGTGTAAAAACAATACGTGCTCCCACTGCATCGTCAATAAGGGTTTCACGGCGTTTGCTCCTTTACTTATGCTTTTCCTGTATCTTTTCCCCGAGCATCGTCATGAAAAACGCAGACGGCACGAGCAGTCCGAGCGTTGCCTGCAGCAGGGCAAAAAAGCGTGCTGCGCCGATCGGCACGAAATCACCGTAACCGACAGAAAGAATCGTGACACCGCTGAAGTACAGCAGATCCATAAAGGATGGATCCCAGTAATCATCGGTTGGATCGTTCACGCGTAAAATCGGACCTTGCAGATGCAGAATGTAGTAAATGAACGTAAACCCGATGGTGATTGCAGTTAACACGAAAAACATATGAATAAGCAGCCCCATATGGACGCGGCTCTCCTGAAACCGTTTATGACGGAGGTAGCTGACGAGCGTAGCCCTAATAAAAGCAGCGTCAGGCCGACTAGTATCATCGTAACCGTGTAAAATCCTCTCCTTTCCACGGACTCTATACCCTGCACGGCCTTCATTATTACAGCCCACACGAAAAAACTCCGCGGCGCCCCGCGGAGTTCTGTTTTCCTGTTTAGTTGTCGGCTACACCAAGGGCAAGCTTTGCGTAGCGGGACATCATTTTTTTATCCCACGGAGGATTGAACGTGATCTGCACATCGACCTCTCCGATTTCCTGAATTTCCTGAAGCTCCTGCAGCGCTGTTTTTATATCGCTTACGATCGTGCCGGCAAGCGGGCAGCCCATGGAAGTCAGGGTCATCAGAACCGTGACGTTATCGTTGTCATCGAGCTGAATTTCATAAATGAGCCCGAGGTTGACAATATCAATGCCTAGCTCCGGGTCCACCACGTTTTCCAGCTCGGCCATGACTCTTTCTTTCAGTTCTTCTTTTTCTTCGCTCATCCGCGCCACCTCCTGTACTGTCTATGATACTAAATAACCGGGTAAAATGAAAATCGTCTGTTTAAGAAATGACAGTTTCCGGTATACTTACAGTAACACATGGAAGGGGGTGGCTGGTTATGATGGATATCACGTCAATCGGCAGCTACGTTACTCCGTATGCGGTGATGCTGCTGCAAATAATCGGCAGTGCCGTCATTGGCTTTCTGATCGGGTGGGACCGCTATTCCAAAAGCAAACCAGCCGGCATCAAAACATATATGTACGTCTGCGCCTCCTGCTGTCTCATTACGCTGATTTCAATTCACAGCGTCGTGCATTTTTCGGAGATGTCCGACAATATTATGATGGATCCGATGCGTCTCGCCGCTCAAATCGTTTCCGGGCTTGGATTTCTGGGAGCCGGCGTCATTTTAAAGGATGGATTCAACGTGACCGGACTGACGTCAGCTGCGATGATTTTTTTCGTCGGCGGAGTCGGTATCAGCATCGCAGCCGGGTTTTACGGACTGGCTGTTACGGCAGTCATCGTAACGATATTGCTGGCGCGCGTCGGTAATTTGATTGAGGAAAAATTGGACGGAAAGGTTAGCTGAACGTTTGTAGAAAAAACACAGCTTCGCCTGCGAAGCTGTGTGTTGATAAAGTCATGTTAGGTGAATAAGATTGCATCTGCCTATATCTGCGGACCCTCGCTTTCCGGAGGAAACGGCCTCAGCTAACCGCTTCTTCCTTTCGTCCGCCGGATCTTCGCCTCGTTCTGATCCTCCCGGAGTCGAGTTTCCTCCGATTTAGCAGCTGGCTGTCCGGTTAAAACCCTGGTGATGATTCACACGAGCTTGTTCCATATAAAGGGAACCTTTCGTTAGGCAGCGCTTCGATGTCGAATCGGGATGAACGTCAACGTACCCACCAAAAAAAGCCGCAGCGTTCAGCGATTGAGACGTTTTTCTCCATCAAACAAATCCATTTCCCCTTTGTGTCCGGCGTGCCCGTGGAAGCCGCGCAGCCTGAAGATTCCGTGCCGTTCAGATCTGCGAACGGCATTAACTCACGAGCGGAGCCGGACTGGGTTTCGAAGGCTTCTCGTGAGAAGCCTGTGTCCGAGTGAAGCCTCATCGCCGTTCGAACTTGAACGGCATGAAAAGCGCAAGTGAAGCAGCTCCATCCTACGGCGCCATTCTCCCTTCTGAACAGGGTCCCCTTGAGCAATAGCTGAATGCCAGCCCACGGCAGGCTAGGTAAGCAGAGGGGAAATACAGCCAAACGAATAAACATGTAAGTTGAAAGGCTGTGCCATTTTTACCCGGCTGTTTCCATGTATGACATGGAACAGCCTTTTTTGTCGTTCAGGAGGTAAGATCCAGATCATAACGAACGGTAATTTCTGAAGCGGGAACCGGACGCTGAAAGAGAAAGCCTTGTCCGTCGTGGCAGCCCATGAGCCTCAGCGCAAGCAGCTCTTCCCGGGATTCGATGCCTTCACAGACCACATGCAGGCCGGTGGTTGCAGCAAAATCGATCATTAATTTGACGATCGCCTGATCTTCCGGTGAGCGGGTCAGGCGCGAGATGAAGCTGCGGTCTATTTTCAGCGTATGCACCGGGAGCTGCTGCAGGTACGTAAGCGATGACAGACCATTGCCAAAATCATCCAGCGCAAGCCGGAAGCCAAACGCGCGCAGCTCCTCCATTTGTGCGACTGCCGTTTCCAGATTGCGCATCATGGCCGTTTCGGTGATCTCCAGTTCAATTCGGCCGGGGTCGATCCCGTATCCGGAAACGATATCTTGAATTCGTTCGTTCGCGCCGACTGCCTGAAAGTGGACCGGAGAGAGGTTCAGCGCCGCTTCCCGGACAGGTACACCCGACTCGTCCCACGTAAGAAGCTGCCTGCAGACACGGTGCAGCATGTATTCAGTTAAAGGCACAATCAGTCCGGCCCGCTCTGCGGCTGGAATAAATTCGCCGGGCGAAATCATTCCAAGCTCCGGATGCGTCCAGCGGGCAAGCGCCTCTGCTTTCTCGGCGCGCATCGTCTGCAAATCGACCTTCACCTGGTAATACGCTTCAAGCGTTCCGCCGCTTATCGCATGGCGAAGCTCCTGAATAATCCGTTCCTCGCGAGCCTGTTCGGCCGCATCTTCATCATAAAACACAATGTCGCGCTTCATTCGCAGCGCCGTCCGGAGTGCATGATCAAGCTCCTGCAGCAGCTCAGCCAGCGGCTTTTTATCAGCTGCGCAGGCAGCCCCTGCAGAAAAGGTAAGCTCCATGATCTGATTCGATTCCGGGAGCTCGGCCCTTACTGGCTGTGCAAGCTCAGCCATCCATTCCCGCAGGTCTAATATCGGGGCCTCAGGAAGAAAAACGGTAAAGCGGTTGTCTTCTGTCTTATACAGCTCAGCCTGGAGCGGAAGTCTCCGCTGCAGAACCTCAGCCGCCTGTTTTGTCAGCCGGTCAGCTGCTGCATACCCGTAGTGAAGCGACCAGTCCTTCATATCATTGATTTCAAGCGCGCAGGCAGCCCCGAAGCGCTGAAGCGAGGCAGCTGAGAGCCCTTCCAGTTGACGGCGGTTAGCCAGTCCGGTCGCAGCATCAGTGAACGTCATCCGGTTAAACCAGCGATTTTCACTGTAAAGAATAAACTGAACCGCGACAAAGATCGTGCCAGCTGTAAACAGCGTCGTCGCACCAAATACGTTCGTTGAGCTGACCGGCTCCGGCTGAATGAGCGAGCTCATACCGGCCGGAAGACAAAAATCCGTGCCTGCCATTCCTGTGTAGTGCATCGATGCGATCGCCAGACCCATCACGGAGGCGACAAGCGCGCGGATAGGAATCGAGCGGATATTTTTGGTCAGGGTAAACAGAAGCAGCGCCGCAAAGGAAACGACAACCGCCACAGTAGAAGCGGTAATAACGAGCGCCGGAGAGTGAGTCACCACACCTGCAAACGTAACAGCATGCATGCCGCTGTAATGCATTGCAACAATCCCGAAGCCCATAAACAGCCCTGCAGCAAGGATCGTCAGCGCCCGGAGCTGCGTGCGGTGCAGCACGAAAAAGGCGGTAAACGCGGCAATAATCGCAGGGAGCACCGAAAAAGCGGTGAGCCACCAGTTATAGGTGAGCGGAACGTACAGCTGAAACGCCGACATTGCAATGAAATGCATCGACCAGATCGAAACGCCCATTGTAACGGCGCCGATTCCCATCCATAAAAACTGATTTTTTGACGAATGAAGCATGGTTAACCTCGTATTAATCTCCAGTGCCACATAGGAACCGACGATGGCGACGGTTACCGAGAACAGCACAAGCCTCCAGTCATAAAGCACGTCGAGCACAATAAGCGACTCCTGCACGACCTCACCTGCCTTCTTATACAGTCTGTTTAAGTAAGGTAAGTATAGCATAAGTACCAGGTCGATAGTAGTATAATAACCAGCGAATAAGTCGTTTATAGTCCTATTTATGCATGAGAAAAACAGGGATTATTAGTCGTCGGTGTGCAAATGTTATATATCAACCGCTTCCGATCCGGTGACTGTATACAGCGTAGCAAGGTAAGCCTCGGAATATTCGCGGAGCTGCAGGCTGGAGACAGCGGTGCCCAGCTCTCTCTCATGAAAGCGGCAGAAGGCATCCGTGCCTCCCGGAAACGACTGCAGCACAGACTCGCGGTCAATAAAGCCGTTTTCTTCCCTTACATATGCGGCATAGCTGGAGCGTGCTCCGGCATCGGGGGAAGGATGGTAATCGTGCAGAACCGGCAGAAGGTGATGATACTTGACGGTCTCAAGCAGGCTGCGCCGTGTAGCGAGCGTCCGGCACTGATAATCGCTGCGGACGAGGCCGCGGCCTGACTCTATCAGGGAGTTGTGGTAGCGGGCGGCTAGCTGCTGCAGAAGGCGGAGCGGCCGAATGCCCTCGTGCTGTAACGTCAGATGAAAAGCATCGTCTAACACAGTGTAGCTTAACAGAGAAAACGGGTGCTTTTGCTTCATGAAAGCGGTTATGTGCAAAAGCAGATCGATTTCAGCAGCAGATTCTGCCAGTCTGGGAGAGCGGAGGCGCAGGGCATGGACAGCAGGTGGGGTCACAGGACATCGTTCCTTTACTGAAAATGTCATGAGGATGTGTTCGCTGAGAGGAATTCTGAAGGAATGTGGGAAAATGAGGAAGCACATACTTGTCATCACGACTTATGAAAACCGGGCTCATGCGGGCCAATGGTTTCAGCGTCTTGTTCTATTCGACATAAATGCTTAAAATCCTGCCTGAACCTGCTGTTATACCGGTTTGTTTCCAGGTATAATGTGGAATATGATAAAAAAGACCTGATACAGGGGGATACAGCTGCGGAAGGCTGATATACTGTTTCACACAGCCGGCCGCAGTTTCAGACTGCCTGTACGGAAGGAGACCTGGAACATGCTTAAGAAAATCATCGCTTTTTTAACTGCAGCAGGAGCAGCCTATAAGTTTTTCCCTGCCGTACGACGCAGCCTGCTGAATTGGCTGGAGGATGAGCCGGTAAAGGCGCCGGGTAAAGACGATCGCGACCAGCAATCGCAGGAACCGGCAGAAGAAAACGAACAGCCGGTCGATTCTGAGTCACAAGGCGGCACAGAAGCCGCTGAGGAAGAGCAGGAAAATGAAGCAGCACCGAACAACGGCGCTGAAAAAGACACGGGAGCGCCCGGAGAAAAAGGTCAAAATGATTCAAAAAGTGAAGCGGAAGCTGACGAGAAAGAGGAGAAAGAGGCTTCTAATGAAGACGACACTGAGGACAAAGCGGTCCTTATTCATCCTAACCGAACCTATGAAGAGGAACTGCTTCAAATTCCCGGAGTTGGTTCCGAGCTTGCCGCAAGCTTCATCCGGGAGCGTAAGGAGAACGGAAATTTTGAGAGCATCGACGATCTGATCCGCGTAAAAGGTATCGGAGCGAAAAAGCTGGAAGAGCTCCGCAGCTACTTTACGATGGAGGATGCGTAAGGATAAAGGAGTTTTGCGTGATGCGTCATCGACGAGCAGCAACACCTGGATTTTCTATTTTCTTTTTCTTCGCCGTTATTGTATTTGTGTTCTGGTTTCCTTTTGATGAAGTAAGCGATGTCCGGGAGCAGGAGCCGGAGCTTACGACGACGATGGGGTCTGAGGATGTCACGATTGACGGAGGCCTTATCGTAGACGAGGTGCCGATGGTGCCGTTCCACGATACGATGACGGAGCTGGAGGCCGAGCTTACATGGAATGAGGATGAAAACCTGTACACTGCAGAGCGGGAAGGCGTCATTTTTCAGTTTGCGCCGGACGATGAGGAAGTAAACGTAAACGGCGATTACGTGGAACTGGAGAAACCGGTTTACAGCGCAGATGAAGAACAGTATCTGCCGCTTTCCTTCCTGGAACAGACTCTGGATGTCGATACGGATTTTCAAGAGGGAGAGAACCGCGCGGTTATACATGACGGACGCAAGGAAGTCACGGTGACGATGAGTCAGGCCGGTACGGATGCGCCGGAACTGGGAGAGGCGCCGTCCGAGCATGAACAGGAGCCGGAAGAAGACCGGGAAGCGATAGAAGTAGACGGTGTTGCTGTCGGTGACAGCGCCGAGGACGTGGAAGCGCTCTTCGGGGAGCCGGAGCGTGTGATGGAGAGTCATTACGGCTTTGACTGGTACAGCTATCACGACAGCTATGATAATTTCCGCCTGATCGGCATGGAAGATGGCGTGGTGACAGCACTTTACAGCAATACAGAATGGACGCTGCCGGATGGATCAACGCCTGCTGACGAAACAGAAGCACGAGAGGCGCTTGGTGAACCATCCGCCTATATCACAAAAGGAAACACGCGCTATTCGCAGGCTGAAAGCGACGAATTTGATTTGTTTGAAACCGATGAAGGCTATTTAACCGTGTTTTATGACATTCATCAAAACATGGAAGTCGCCGCGATCCAGCTGATTGAAACCGAGACGGAGCAGGCACTGGATGGGTACTACGGTGAGGGATCTGATGCAGCAGCAGAAGAAGCATCTGCGCTCATGTTTGAAGTTGTCAATGCGGACCGCGTCGAACACGGCCTCGAACCGCTTGAGTGGAACGACGAGGTGGCAGCGGTCGCGAAAGCGCATAGCAGCGACATGGCGGAGCGAAACTATTTTGCGCACGAATCCCCGGAAGGTCAGTCTCCGTTTAACCGCATGCGGGAAGCGGGTCTGAATTACTCCAGAGCCGGCGAAAACCTGGCTTCCGGGCAGGCGAGTGCCATCTTTGCCCAGCAAGGCCTCATGAATTCGATGGGGCACCGTGAAAATCTGCTGAGTCCTGATTTTGAACAGCTCGGCGTCGGTGCAGATTACGGCGAAGACGATCGGCCGTTCTTTACGCAGAAATTTTATACGCCGTAGCGAAGAAGCCGTCCAATTCGGGCGGCTTTTTCATGTGCACGCAATAGAAAAACGCCGCAGATAGCTGCGGCGTTCGGCTTATTCTTCTTCGGAGGTACCTTCTTCCTTTTTGCGCTTCGGCGGATAGGCCTTCCACTTCGTCAGATCCGGCTTTTCCTTTAACAGCATGCGCTCCGGGAATACGAAGTTCCACGGGGTCGTCGTATGTGCCTTGACCTGCAGCTTCGGCTTAAGACGGAAGCCGCCGCGAGCCGCGATTTCTCCAGTTGCATCTTCTACTTGAAGCGGAAGTGTTTCGATGTTCACGTTACGGTCGCTGCCGTTGCGGATCAGCATCGTCACGTGAAGTTCCTTCCGATCACGTAAAAACGTGGCGCGAAGGCCGACGAAATTCACCTGGCCGTGCTTTGGCGGCCTCATGTTGTCGACGACCTGCTTCAGCTGGCGCTTGTTCTCGGCAGAAAGCCGCTTGCGCCAAGCAGGCGTGAGTGAGAGCTGATGCTCTGGAATTTCTTTTTTCTTCTTCTTGAAGACGAGCTTCCATCCGCTCTGCGGCACGTCATGTCCGAACATATCCTTGTCCCCGAACGTAAACGTCCACGGCCGGCTGCTCATGGCCGGCAGTTCGCCGAGATCAGTCAGATCAAATTCTTTTCGCCCAAGCAGCGTATCTGCTTCATCGTAGAGCTCGATGACCGTTAATTTGAACGCAGCGCTTTTTTCAAGCGTCTGACGGATAAACACGAGAAATTCGTAGTCGCCGTCATCGTTTTGGTCCCAGCGGATTCCGGCAAGGGAAAGCTGATCTTTTTGCAATTCATTCAAGTCACCGTGCAATTTCTCAAAAGCGGCCCGGTCGGTTTCACTGATGTTCCAGTCCGGGTGCAGGGAAAGCTCTGTTTGTGCAGGCTCCTCATTTTCCTCTGTTCGTTTTTTCGGAGAAGCAGCGGCCTCTGCGCCGAGAAGTTCGAGCTCCTCAATTGGTGTATGATCTGGAAAATATCCCATGATTGTCCCTCCAAGCGTATAATCAATCTTTCTTATGTAAGGCTGTCGCTGTCCAGTATAGCATGAAAGCGATGTCGATGAAGCCGGACGAACGATAATCTTTCAGAAAAATAACTATTTTCCCATGATGCCGTATCAGCTCTGCAGCAGAAGAAAGTACAATGCTATAGTAGAAAAGGGAATTGTGTGTATTTCACAAAGAATTCACTCAATAGAATCAGTCATTTTGGAGTGTAAATCGCTTTGTAACAAACAAATAAACGGTCGTACGACAAGATTTGTCCTAATTAAAGGACTTTAAGAATGTTTAAAAGGAAATAAATGGTTCAAATAAGACGAAGTGTTACATAAGTATGTCAGGTTGATTGAAGTTTGTTGTCATTTTCTAAAATAGGTTTATTTCTCTGAAGAAATTTAATATGATTAATCTCGTTAGCAGGAAACCTAAAATAAAAACAAAAAATATAAAAACAAAATAAGAAAGTGGGAGACGAAAAACATGAAAAAACTTATGATGACACTGGCAGTTGCAGGCGCTATTTTTATTGCTCCGGAAGTTACAGAAGCTTCAGTAAAGATGGGTGACCGCGGAAGCAGCGTGGAAACGCTTCAGCAGTCTCTGGCAAGCCAAGGCTACAACAGCTCTTCTAACATTGATGGCGTTTTTGGACCTAAGACACTCGCAGCTGTTCAGGCGTATCAGCTTTCCAACCGTATTTCCAGCCCTCGCGGTAATTTCTTCGGCGTAGCTGGTCCACGTACGCTCAGCTCCCTCGGCGTATCAGGCGGAAGCAATAACTCGACTGCAGCGAGCTCTTCCAGCTCAAGCAGCAACAGCAGCCAGTCTACTTCTGTAGCAGGCGCAAGCTCTTCAAGCAGCAACAGCGGTGTGATCTCTACGGCGCGCAGCCTCGTTGGCAGCCCGTACGTATGGGGCGGAACCAGCCCGCGCGGATTTGACTGCAGCGGTTTCATTCAGTACAGCTTCGCACAAAATGGCAAGAGCGTGCCACGTACAGTAGCACAAATGTGGAACGCCGGATCACGCGTATCCAGTCCATCTGTCGGCGATCTCGTATTCTTTGAAACTCGCACAGGTCCATCTCACGCAGGAATTTACATTGGAAACAATCAGTTCATCCACTCTGGTTCTTCTACAGGGGTAACAGTTTCCAGCCTGAGCAACCCATACTGGAGCCGCACTTACATCGGTGCGCGCAGCCTCTAATACGTTTTTTCATGCAGCCTCCGTCCGGAATCCCTGGCGGAGGTTTTTTGCGTCTGGACTTCTAAATGGAGAGATCAGACAAACATTCAACAGCCATCCAGCTGAAACCGCCTCTGAAAGATCGTTCTTAACAGAGGCAGGCAGGAGCCTGCGGAGGTGGATGATGGGTTTGGGACTGGCGGTGGGGCGGCGTAGTCGTGGGAAAGTTGAATGTTTTGTTTGGAAAGTTGATCATTTGGCTGAGGCGGATGAACGTTTATTCGTTATAGTAGTTCTAAGTTGAAGCTCGTAAACATATTACAGAGGTTCTTAACGTTTTTGGAACAAAAGTTGAACATATTACAGGCGAAGTTAATGCTTTCGCGAAGAAAGTTGAATATTTTCATTGCTTCGGATTCAACTAAATTAAGAATATACGTTTGCAAATTAAATGACACTTCCTTATACTGGATAAAAATAGAAAAGGAGGCGTTCATGACAACTATTCCAAGCACACGCCCGGTTATAATTGACCAATATGAGGCACTTTTGCGCAGGCTGCCTCAAAGTCACGTTCTCTATCAGCAAGTGGAACATGATTATCGATTGTTTTTAGCGGGTTATTCAGGTGAATCATCCGTTCAGTTTTACTACCCGCTTCTTCCGGAAGGCTGCTTCATTCTTCAACAGCTTCGCCTCTCAGATTCCTCTACGAATCAATACTTTCAGATCGACTTACTAATAGGTACCCCATACTTTTTATACATAGGCGAAATCAAAAATATGACAGGGCGATTAGTCTTTCAAATCGACCGGGGTCAGCTGCTGCAAAGACGTGGTGATGAAGAACGAGCCGTCAGTTGTCCGCTTCAGCAAACTGCCAGGCAAGCTGAGATGCTAAAGCGAAAAATAAAAAACTCGTTACCTGCTCTTCCTATCGAAGCACATGTGATCTCTTCCAATGCGAATGCCATTATTGAAGCTCCTGATGAAGAGGAGCGCATTTATCATGCTGCAAAACTACCGGAAATGATTCGGAAGCTTTATCACAAGTATCCGCGTAAGCAGATATCGAAACAACAGCTGCAGCAGCTGTTGATACACTTGAAGCAGGAGAGTACCGACAAACGAGATGATTTACTGAAGAAATACAAGCTCCAGCCAATAGATATAATGGAAAGCATGTATTGTGAATCGTGCAGCGGCCGGCTCATCCGTGAATTCGGAACGTGGAGATGCCAGCAATGTATGAGCACCAATAGAGAAAGTCATGCAGCGACACTGCGCGATTTGAGTTTACTGCTAAGCGAACCTTTGCCGATGCAGGCATTTGCTATGATGATGGGGCAGCCTCCCATGCAACTGGTCCGACGATTATTAAAACCGTTTGTTATTCGGCACGGTCACGTATATTCAATTATTCAAAAGCAAACACAAGGAAAATAGCTTAAAAGAACTTCCGGGCCGATGCCGGAAGTTTTTCTGTTTCTACAAAACGCCTCAGTTTTTTATGAAGGCAGGCAGGAGCCTGCGGAGGTGGATGACGGGTTTGTGGGACTGGTGGTGGGGCGGCGTAGTCCTGGAAAAGTTGAATGTTTTGTCTGGGAAGTTGATCATTTGGTTGATAAGGATGAACATTTATTCGTTATAGCAGTCCTAAGTTGAAGCTCGTAAACATGTTACAGCAGTTCTTAATGTTTTTATAACAAAAGTTGAACATATTACAGGCGAAGTTAATGCTTTCGCGAAGAAAGTTGAACATTTTCGTTTCGACCACCTCAGAACCCGATCAATCCACCTAAAACCGCCCCGGCGTCACTTCATCGCCGGGGCCTCTGCTTCGTTCATTCGCGTTCGTCGCCTTGTATCGCGACGTCGATTTCGATGTATTCGCTGCCTTCGCGGGTAATGGCTGCCTGGCCGCTGGAGAGATCGGCGATCCAGCTTTCGAAGGTGTCTTCGCCGCCAGCTTCGACGAAACAGGTCATGCTGACGTTCTCTTCGTAGGCGATGTCCTTCAGAATATAATCGGAGTTACGGACTTCGTTCTCAATTTTGCCGAGCAGGCCGTAGTCGAACTGGAAGCGGATCACCGTGCCAAGACGGCGCTCCACGACGCCGGTCGCATTGATGCCGGCAGAGGCTGCCGAACCGTATGCGCGGATCAGCCCGCCGCCGCCGAGTTTAATGCCGCCGAAGTAGCGGGTAACGACCACACACGTATCTTTTAAGGCGCGTTTTTTCAGGACTTCCAGCATCGGGACACCGGCGGTGCCGGACGGCTCGCCGTCATCGTTTGCTTTCTGGGTTAAATCGTGCTCGCCGATCATGTAGGCGGAGCAGTTATGGTTGGCATCGCGGTGGCGCTGCTTGATTTCGTCAATGAAGGCTGCAGCCTCCTCTTCCGTTTCCGTGCGCCGCACGTAGGTAATAAAACGTGACTTTTGAATGACAATTTCCGACTCGCCCTCCGGCTTGACGGTATAGTACTGATTTAGCAACGTCATCGCTCCTTTCAGCGAACATCCTGATTTCTAGCACAAAAGTTGGATTCTAAAAAAATATAGAAAAGTTGTGAATTATCCCGAGATCAGTCCCTTTTTAGGGTAAGATGAGTAATGAGATACTGTCAAGGAAGGCATTCTGATGATGAGAGCTTTACTTGACCATTTTCTGCATATAAGAGAAAATAGGAAAAAGGCTTCATGCCTGTCTGAGGTTTACGCCGCTTTATCCCAAGCAAGGGAATGAGGGGACAAGTTTTACGAAATATTCTATTCGCCTCATGCTGCGGGACCCCCAGAGAAAAATATCCGGCATCGACTAGATATATAGGCTTATGTTTGAAGAAGCCCTGCATAAGGATGCCGTCCCCAGGGAGAAAGCGAGGGGTGCAATGAGCTCCTTACAGTCGATAGACGATATTCTGACCGGGATGATGGACACCGTCGGCAAAAGCAAAGAACAGATTTTTGACATCGGTGAGGATTCCCGTCAGGAGTATGAAACACTTTCAGAAGAATTGAAAGTGATAAAGGATAAGGTCATTACAGTTATTGATAAGGTCGAGCGCTCCGAAGTTCATTCCCGCTTCGCCCGCAACCGTCTGGCAGAGGTCAGCCGTCACTTTGACAGCTACTCCGATCAGGAGGTGCGCGAGGCGTATGAGCAGGCGAATAACTTTCAGGTGGAGCTTGCGGTGCTTCACCAGGAGGAAAAGCAGCTGCGCAGCAGACGTGACCATATTGAACGGCGGCTCGTGAAGCTTCAGGAAACGATAGAGCGTGCCGAGCAGCTGATCAATCAGATCAACGTCGTCATCCATTATTTAACCGGAGACCTGCAGCAGGTTTCCGAGATGCTGGAGGACGCGGAGCAAATGCAGAGGTTCGGCCTGCAGATTATTCAGGCGCAGGAAGAAGAGCGCAAGCGGCTCTCCCGTGAAATTCACGATGGACCGGCTCAAATGATGGCGAACGTGGCTATCCGCTCTGAAATTGTCGAGCGCGTGCTTGATAAGCAGGGTATTGAGCAGGCCCGCCAGGAGATCCGCGACATGAAGAGCATGGTGAAAGACTCGCTTGCGGAAGTGCGGCGCATCATTTACGATCTTCGTCCAATGGCGCTCGATGATCTCGGACTGCTGCCGACGCTCGGTAAGTATTTAAAAAACGTCGAAGAACGGTCTGGCATTACCATTGAGCTCCGCAACATGGGGCGTGAGATCCGCTATCCGACGGACATGGAAGTTGCGATTTTCCGGTTCGTACAGGAGGCCGTCAACAACGCGGTCAAGCATGCGGACCCGACGCTCATTCAGGTGAAGCTTGACGTGAAGGACCACCTCGTTACCGCGGTGATCCGGGATAACGGGCGCGGCTTTGATCTCGACAAGAAAAAAGAAGGCAGCTTTGGTCTGATCGGCATGAAGGAACGGATTAACATGCTCGACGGCAAAATAAGCATCGATTCGAAAAAAGGCAAAGGGACCCTCATTATTGTGCAGATTCCCGTTGATACAGCGTAATGAATATACCTACAGGAGGAAGATAGCATGGAAAACAAACTGCGAATTGTACTCATTGATGATCATCAGCTGTTCCGCGAAGGTGTAAAGCGGATTCTTTCCATGGAAGACAGCATTGAAGTCGTGGCGGAAGGAAATGACGGGTCAGAAGTCATCGATCTCGTGCGTCAAAACCAGCCGGACGTGGTGCTGATGGACATTAACATGCCGGAAATGAACGGGATGGAAGCGACGAAGCAGCTTGTGGAAACGTTCCCGAACGTTAAAGTTCTTATTCTTTCCATTCACGATGATGAAACGTACGTCACGCACGTGCTGAAAACAGGCGCTTCCGGCTACCTGCTTAAGGAAATGGATACCGAGGCTCTGATCGAAGCCGTTAAAGTCGTTGGCGAGGGCGGGGCGTACATCCATCCAAAAGTAACGTTTAACCTCATTAAAGAATATCGTCGTCTGGCGACAGATGGCGGCGGGGAAACGGAAGTCGGCTTCCGTGAAGTCGAGTACCGCCGTCCGCTGCACCTGCTGACGCGCCGTGAGTGCGAAGTGCTGCAGCTGATGACGGATGGAAAGAGCAACCGCTCAATCGGCGAGGCACTCTATATCAGTGAAAAAACGGTTAAAAACCACGTCAGTAACATTTTGCAGAAGATGGGCATGAATGACCGCACGCAGGCGGTTGTCGATGCGATTAAAAATGGCTGGGTGAAAGTAAATTAAGGAAGCTGCCGTCCCTTACGCAGGGGCGGCTTTTCTGTGGGTCCTTCCGCGTGTTTTCCAGGAAACAATAGACATGCGAAAAGACGGTCTGCTACTATGGAAGATAGACAGCAAACGGACAATTTTGACGAAAAAGGGGACCTGGCGATGGGTAAAACAGCGGTGATTACTGACTCTACATCCTACATACCGGAAGAAACACGCAAGCAGTATAACATTACGATGGTGCCGCTGAACGTGATTTTCGGTGAGGAAACGTTTAAGGAAGAATGGGACATTACATTTGAAGATTTTTATTACAAAATGAAGCATACGGAAAAGCTGCCGACGACGTCGCAGCCGAGCATCGGTCTGTTCGAGGAAACGTATCGCGAGCTTGGAGCGGAATACGATGAAATTGTCGTCGTCACGCTCTCCAGCGGCATCAGCGGCACGTTCCAGACGGCCGTTGCCGCAGCGAACATGTTTGAGGAGCTGCCTGTGCACGTGTTTGATTCCGAAGTGAGCTGCATGATTCAAGGCTTTTATGCGCTCGAAGCAGCCAAGCTTGCGAACGAAGGCAAGGACGGCAAAGCGATTATGGCTCGGCTCGAGGAGCTGAAAGAAAAAACGAGCGCCTATTTTATGGCCGACGACTTGAATCATCTGCACCGCGGCGGACGCCTGAACGGCGCCCAGCTGTTTATCGGCAGTATGCTCAAGGTGAAGCCAGTGCTTCATTTTGAAGACAAAAAAATCGTCCCGTACGAAAAAGTGCGTACGGAGAAAAAAGCGATTGCGAAAATTCGCTCGCTGCTTGACTCGGACTTAACGCAGGAGGAATCGGCGTCGATTGCCGTCATTCACGGCAACTGCCTGGATAAAGCAGAGCCGATCGCAGACGAGCTGCGCGAGCAGTATCCGAACGCGGACGTGTACATCAGCCACTTCGGTCCGGTCATCGGCACCCATTTAGGGCCCGGCGCGATCGGCATCGGCTGGATGCACCTCGACTGAGATTCATGACCGCCGGCACCGGTCTAACAGCCGCCGGCGGAAGCAAATGTATCGAACGACAACCTATGTGATACGAACGGACCTCATTTCAATTGGGAAAGGGGTCTTTTTTATGGAAAAAGAAATCATCACCGCCCTTCGCGGCAGGCAGCTCACGATCGACGAGCTCGTGGCGGCGTTGGCAGGCGGCGAACCATTTTGTGAGAGCTACGACAGCATGAAACAGCTTCTTGACACACTCGAAGCAGAAGGGATTGTTACGAAAGCGGCGGCGATTCAAAAAACATGCCGGCGCTGCGGAGAAACGCCGACAAACTTACCGGGTTCGTGCGGCCGCTGCGGCAAAGCGTGCAGCTACTGCCGCGGCTGTTTGATGATGGGCCGAATCACAGCGTGCACGTATCTGTACCGGGCGTCACCGCCAGCAGCCCATCCTGCAGCCTGCACCTGGAGCGGCTCGCTCTCGGACCTGCAGCAGCAGGGAGCGGATACGCTTGTCACGGCTTATCGGAAAAAGAGGAGCCGGCAGCTGTTGTGGGCGGTCTGCGGCGCTGGCAAAACAGAAATGCTGTTTCCGCTTATCGAATCGGTGCTGGCTGATCAGAAGCCGGTCATGATCGCTACGCCGAGGAGGGACGTCGTGCAGGAGCTGGAACCACGCATTCGGGCTGCGTTTCCGGAAGCGAAAACGGCCGGGTTTTACGGCGGCAAGGAGCCGCACGAGCGGCTCGCTTCCTTTGATATAGCCGTTGCCACGACGCATCAGCTGCTCCGTTTTCGCGACGCGTTTCCGGTGCTCATCATCGATGAAGTCGACGCGTTCCCATTTTCAGCGGATGCTGCGCTGCTCCAGGCAGCCGGTCAGGCGGTAGAACAAAACGGCCTTACCGTATATGTGACAGCAACGCCGTCACGCACGCTGCAGCAGGAGGCGAAACGCGGCAAGCTTCCTGCTGTCACCGTCGGGAGGCGCTACCACGGCGCTGATCTGCCGGTCCCGGCCTTTTACTGGGCAGGCCGCTGGCAGAAACGGCTTGAAAAGAGCCGGCTGCCGGAGACCCTCGCCCGCTTTTTACGAAAGCACCGAGAACGGCAGGTGCTGCTGTTTGTACCGGAAACCGCTGATCTGGAGCCAGTCAGAGAAGCGGTCACTAAGCTCCTTCCCGGTATCCGCTGTACGAGCGTGTATTCCGGGGAGCCGCTCCGGGCTGAGCGGGTGAAGGCCTTTCGGAACAAGCAGATCGACGTGCTCGTGACGACAACAATTCTGGAGCGGGGAATTACGATCGAAAACGTGCAGACAGCCGTGCTCGGAATCGAAGCGCCAATTTTCACTGAAACCGCCCTGATTCAAATCGCCGGACGGGCCGGACGCAGCCCGCGCTACCCGAACGGCGACGTCGCGTTTTTTCATTTTGGCAAGACGACTGCTGCGATGAGAGCCGTTGCTACGATACGGCGCCTGAACAGGGAAAGCCGATGAAGCTTGTTGTAACCGGCACGTGCCTGCTCTGCTCCGAGACGATTTATCCGGCCGGCGACTGGTATTCGCTGCTGCAGTCGAAGCTGCCGCCGCTCTGTTCAGCGTGCACCGATAAGCTCGCGCCGATTAACCAGGCGAGGTGCTGTACGATTTGCGGGCATCCCGATTCAAAGCCGCACTGTGCGGCCTGTCAGCCGGAGGACTTTATGCAGCGCTCCTTCTATCCGTACAACGACGACGTCAAGGACGTGCTTGCTCGCTTCAAATACCGCGGTGATGCGGCGCTCGCACAATTATTCCAGCTGCCGATGCAGCGGCTTTTACGCCGGCTTCCGAAAGCGGACGCAGTCGTACCAGTACCGCTGCATCCGGACCGGTTGTTTGAACGTGGCTTTAATCAGGCTGCGCTCGTCGTGAAACGTCCGAAGCTTCTGCTCGCGAGGCACACGCTGTCGGCGAAGCAGAGTAAATCGACCCCGGCAGAGCGGGAAGCGAATCTGCGCGAAGCGTTTCACGTAACAGGGAATGTGACCGGCATGCGGATTATGCTTGTTGACGATATTTATACGACTGGTGCTACGATGCGCGCCTGTAAAGACGTCCTGATCCGAGCAGGCGCAGCCTCGGTTTGTGGGATAACAGTAGCACGTTCGTTACGCAAAAGTCCCATGTAAACCGCGCCCTCCCTGCCGATATTAAACGTAGAAAAGCCGGAGATGATCCGGTTTGCAGAGGAGGAACGCATATGCCGGAGTTAGCCAACTGTCCGGACTGTGGCGGGCTTTTCGTCAAGGCGCTTAGAAGCGTTTGTGAAACGTGCGCCAAAGACGTTGAAGCCCAGTTTGATACGGTGTACAGCTTTATCCGCAAACGCGACAACCGTCGGGCGACGATCGATGAAGTCGTCGAGAGTACGGGCGTCACGAAGGAACGCATCTTTCAGTTTATCCGGGATGGACGCATTTTACTTTCCCAGTTTCCGAATTTAACGTACCCGTGCGACGCCTGCGGGAAAGATATCCGCGAAGGAAAGCTTTGCTCAACGTGCCGGTCGAGGATCGAATCAGGCATCGAGCAGTCAAACCGCGAGAAGGATTTCAGCGACCGGAAGGCCGTTCGCGAAAAAAGCCGTTACACGACCTACCATTCCCTAGAAGGAAAAGTACGCAAAGACCGGTAAACATGCGTGCGCTTTCTGCCGATACTAGCCGTAGAAGCACGGAAGCGGATGACATGCTATCATGGAGGAAATGACTCTGCTGCGAGCAGAAGGAGGTGGCGCCCGAATGAAAATCAATCCGATGCACTCGGTTCAGGCTTATAAAAGCCAGCAGAACATGCAGCGTCAGCAACAAGAGATCGTGAAAAAAGCGGATCAGCTGGAAATTTCCGCGCAGGCAAAAGAGCTTGCGAAGGCCCGTGAATTTACAGAAGCCCGTGAGCAGAAGGTGCAGGAGCTGAAAGCGCAGGTGCAGAACGGCACGTATAAGCCGGACGTAAATGAAACCGCGCGGAAACTATACGACTACTGGAATAAGTAAGGGGAGGCCTGTATGAAGGATAATTTATACACCATTCTGCAGGCACAGCTCAGCGTGCACGAAGAGCTTCTGACAGCTGCGGAAGAGAAGACAGCAGCCGTTCAGCAAAACGATACGAAAGCACTCGATGACCTCGTGCGTCAGGAAGCAGGATTCGCTGCCAGGCTGTCAAAGCTTGAAGCGGCAAGGCGCACGCTGACAGCAGGGCTGCTGCGGGCAGAGAACCTGCCTCCGAAGCAGGCGACGCTGAGTGATCTCGCGCCGCTGTTAACAGAAGATGAGAAAGAAGCGTTCGGCGCGATGCGTACGAAGCTGATCGATGTCGTCGACAGGCTGCAGGCGCAAAATGACTTAAACCGGCAGCTGTTGGAGGATTCGCTTCGCTTTGTAAGCGTCAGCCTCGATACGATGAAGCCGAACCGGCAGTTCAGCAGCTATTCCGGCAGCGGCCGGGAAGAAGAGGAACAGAACGGGCGGTCCCTGTTTGATTCAAAAGCCTGACAGGGGCGGCCTTTTTCTGCAGGAAGGAGTAACGCAATGGTTTCCACGTTCAGCGGACTTGAAACAGCGCGCCGCGCGCTGAGTACCAACCAGTCAGCACTGATGACGGTCGGCCATAATATCGCCAATGCCAATACGGAGGGCTATTCCCGTCAGCGGGTGAATTTTACCCAGACGGAAGCCTTCCCGAGCCCGGCCTTCAATAAGCCAGGTATTCCGGGACAAATGGGCACCGGTGTGAAAGCAGGGGAAGTGCAGCGGGTCCGGGAATCGTTTCTTGATATTCAGTACCGCGAAGAAAATCATAAAAACGGCTACTGGGGCGCCCGGCTTGATGCACTGACGAAAATGGAGGACATCATGAACGAGCCGTCCGATGACGGGATTTCCCAAGCGATGGACCGTTTCTGGCAGTCGCTCCAGGACTTGTCCGTTAATCCGGAGGACGCCGGAGCTCGATCCGTTGTGCGTCAGAACGGCGAAGCGCTTGCTGATACGATCGGCACGAATTACAGCGCAATCCAGGCGATTCAGCGCGACTACTTGAACGAAGTGGACGTCACAGAAAACAAGGTCAATTCCCTCATCCGCCAGATCGACGGCCTAAACAAGCAGATCGCATCCGTCGAACCACACGGCATGCTGCCAAATGACCTGTACGACCAGCGCGACGTGCTGCTGGATGAGCTGTCGGCCTATGTGAACATTAAAGTTGACCGCGTGCCGAGCGGCGGAAATGCGAAACAGATGGCAGACGGAAAAGTGACGGTGACGCTTGCCAATGAAAACGGCCGTGCGCTTACCGGCGCAGACGGCCAGCCGCTCACGGTCATCAACGGAACGGACCTTACATACGAGCAGATCTCGATGAACACCGTTCCGTCCGAAAGCGACGAGCTGGAGGACCCGCTCTATTCTATTTCCATCGGCGGTGAGGAAATCCGTTTAAGTGAATTCAGCTCTCCGGGCAAGCTGTTCGGTATCGCGGAAGCGTACGGTATTTATGCAGGCGCAGCCGATAATCCGGCATCCGCTGCGGCAGCCGACATCCGCGGCATTTATCCGGATATGCTCAGAGAGCTCGACATGATGGTGAGCCAGTTCGCAAAAGCGCTGAACGACGTGCATAACAGCAACGCGAGCCTGAGTGAAATCGACTCCGGAGAAAATCAGGACATTGACTTTTTCGGAACCGGATCTGACGTGCGCTTTGCCAATCTCGGTGACGGGGAATACTTCGTCGGCGCAGCGAAAAACTTCCGCGTCAGCGACGAGGTCAGAAGCAGCCTCGATAACATTGCTGCCTCAAGCTTTGACGGTGGCCAGGCGTTTGCCGGAGACGGATCGGGAGCGCTTGCGCTTGCAAACGTCAAGGATGCGCGTCTGAACTTTGGCGGCAGCACAACGAACGTACAGAGTTTTTACCAGTCGGTGATCGGCGAAATGGCCGTGGAAACGAGTGAAGCTGGCCGGCTCGAGCGAAACACGGCTTCGCTGCGGGAATCGGTGGAAAACCGCCGCCATTCGGTGAGCAGCGTGTCGCTGGATGAAGAGATGTCGCTCATGATTCAGTTTCAGCATTCCTATAACGCAGCGGCACGAAGCCTGACGAACATGGATGACATTCTCGACCGCGTCATCAATGGCATGGGCCGCGTCGGTCTGTAAGAAACGACTAGAGGAGGAAACGGCATGCGAGTAACCCAGTCAATGATGACTGCCAATTCGATGAAGCATTTATCCAGCGGGTACGGACAGATGATGAAATACCAGGACCAGCTTTCAAGCGGGAAGAAAATTTCCCGCGCCTCCCAGGATCCGGTCGTGGCGATGAACGGCATCCGCTACCGGACTCAGGTGACGGAAACCGGCCAGTTTAAGCGCAACCTGTCTGAAGCGCACAACTGGATGGATACGTCGGATGCGACGCTTGATAAAGCGACGAACTCGCTCCACCGCATCCGCGAGCTGACCGTGCAGGCGTCCAATGACTCCTACGAATCCGGACAGCGCTCCAATATCGCAAAAGAAGTCGCCCAGCTGCGCGAGCACCTGGCGTCGCTTGCGAACACGCGCAACAACAATAAATACATGTTCAACGGCACGGATACGACGAACGCTCCGGTTGATACGAGCCGCATGGATATCGGCTTTAACGGCCTGAGCGGCGTGTTGGAGGGAGATCTCCCGGAGGAAGCCGAGGACTTTCCGCTCGACGTGATGTATAAAGGAAACGCCTATACCTTTCAAGGCATGGAAGGAGACAGCGCGGTCTTCACCGGACCGGATAACGAGACGATTTCGTTTACGATCGAGGACGGCAGCGTGACCGGAGCCGTGCGCAGCTTTAGTGAGGACGGCACGACCCGCACGGAATCGCTCCCTGAACGAAACGTTATCGTCTCTCACAAAGATGCTGTATCGACGAATGGACGCACGGTGAGCGTGGAGCTGATGAAGGGCACGAACGTGGACATTAACGTGAATCCGCAGGCCGTCTTCGGCAACCAGCTTTTTGCGGATTTAAAGGCGCTGGAGAACGCGCTGGAGCATCCGGATACAACAGCCTCGGAGCTTTCCGCCATGCTGGACGTGCTTGATAAGCACGTGAACAATTCCGTTAATGAACGCGCGGAGCTCGGCGCGCGCATGAACCGGGTCGAAATGATCGACCGCCGCGTGCAGGAGCAGGATTTGATCGCCAAGCGGATCATGTCCGACAACGAGGACGTGGAAATGGAGGAAGCGATCATGAACTTAATGACCGCTGAAAACATACACCGCGCTGCACTCTCCTCCGGGGCACGCATCATGCAGCCGTCGCTCATGGATTTTCTCCGGTAACAGCTGATGCAGATTCAAATTGAGGTAACCCACGCGAAAACGGGCATGACCCACCACCGGCCGCCGATGCAGATCACGCAGCGGCCGGCAGAGCTGTCGATTCAGCAGAATCCGGGCAGCGTGCAGATGAGTAAGACGGACGGGAAGCTGACGATTGATCAGACCGAAGCGTTTGCAGACGCCGGGTTGAAAAGCATTATCCGCCGCAACCACGAAATGGCCGCTAAAGCGAATCAGCAGGTGCTCGCCTATATCGCGAAGGTGGCCCGGGACGGGGAGCAGCTGAAGCGGATTGAAGAGCCAGGTAATAAAATCGCCATGCTCGCCAAAGAGCGCGGCCGCATCTTTGAGCACGAGCTCGCCTACCGTCAGATTCCGTCCGGAACGGAGAAGGTGCGCATATCCTATGAGCCGTCGCAGCTGTCGGTAACGGTCAATCCGGCTGACGTAGCAGTCAATGTGACGCCGAACCGGCCGCAGATCGATGCACCTCGTTGGAGCGTTGACACGTACGTCACACAAAAGCCCGACGTGCGCATCACGGCCCCGCGTCTTGACCGGACTATATAATAGTAGAAACTGGGTGTTCCATTTGTCGAGGGACACCTTTTTCATTATCACGAATCACTACCAACATTTAGTGTATATAAGCCAAATTCCTTATCGAAATGAAGAAGCTTGATGCGGTACACTAAACGAAGTGAAGAGAAACAGGGGGATGATTATGCAAATTGAAACGAAGTACAGCGGAACGGTGGACATCAATGAAGCGAACATTACCGTGTTCCCGTCCGGTATCCCGAGCTTTGAAGCGGAAAAGCAGTTTGTGCTGCTCCCATTCGCAGAAGAAACGGGGCCGTTTTACATTCTGCAGTCCATCGCGACAGCGGAGCTCGCGTTCATCGTTATGAATCCGTTTACGTTTTTTCCGGATTATGAAGTGGAGCTGAGCGATCAGACGCTGGAAGCGCTCCACGTGAGCGCAGAAGAGGACGTGTCGCTGTTCGTCATGCTGACGCTGAAGGATTCGTGGCAGGACTCCTCTGCGAATCTGCGCGGACCGATCGTGATTAATCATGAGACACGTCTCGGACGGCAAATCGTGCTGGCAGAAAGCAGCTATTCGACGAAACATGCGCTGCCGGTGCCGGCAAAGGAGGGGAAGTAAATGCTCGTTCTTTCCCGCAAGCAGAATCAATCGATTAAAATCGGCGATGATATCGAGCTCACGGTCGTTTCGGTTGAAGGCGATCAGGTGAAGCTCGGCATTAACGCACCGAAGAACGTCGAGATCCACCGCAAAGAGGTGTACCTTGCGATTCAAGAGGAGAACGCAAGCGCTGCTTCTTCCAGTATTGATGTGCTGACAGCCTTTGCAAAAAATGATTCGAGTCACTAAAAACATCCAATAAGTGGAATAAACATGCAGGCGCACCCGCAAGGCATCGATAATTGTCTTAGAATTGTCTGCGTCTTTTGCCTCTATAGCAAGCCTTTTGTGAACCGATGACTGACTGGAAAATACCTATCGAATCTTGTCGTTTTTTTTCTCAACGTGTATTCTTATGAGTAGACCAATAAAGGGAGGATCTTCATTCATGCAACAATCGTATACACCGACCCACACTGCAGCGAACGGCCAGGTCCTCGTCATCGATCATGACCGCTATCTCACCGGCAACTCCGAGAAGCGCCTGCAGGAAACCCTGCCGGGAGAGCGTGTCATTGTCGAACAGGGAGATGTCCAATCGTTTGATGACGCTTCCCATGTGTTTCTGCTGATCGAATCCCTGACGTCGGAAACGACCGACTGGATCGACGACGTGCTGGAACGGACGGGGGAGGCAAAGGTGCTGCTTGTGACAGTCGGACGTCCGAGCAGTTCACTGATTCCATATTTGTCCAATCATCTGAGCGGTCTGTTGTCGTTACATAGCTTTTATACGTACGGAAAAACGATTATCAGCACCGTCGACGAATTCGGCTGCTACCTCGAGCAGGGCATGCATGACGACCTCGTCCGCCATCTGCACGAGCAGAAGCTGCGCGACCGGCCGATTAAGCGGCTCGTTCTGAGGCAGGAGGACGTGCAGTACCAGCTCACGAAAAACGAGCGCGCCGTTCTTCAGCACATTTTGGACGGCCATAACAACCGTAAAATTGCCGAACTTATGTATCTCGCCCCATCCACCGTCAGCACCGTTATCAGCCACCTGCTGAAAAAGCTCGGCGCTAACGACCGCACCGACGCCATGGTGCGCATTATCCGCAACGGCTGGGTCGATGCAATGAGGTAAAGGTTTTGAAGCTCTCCGATTAGGAGGGCTTTATTTTGTATGCAAAGGAAAAGAAAATAATGGCCGACGGGTCGTTCTCCGCTTTCGATCGAACGCTTTCCGGAGGGGGCGGCCTCAGCTAACTGGCTTTATGAAACAAAGCCAGTGGATCTTCGGCTCGCCCTGATCCTCCCGGAGTCGTCGATCTGCGCTACGAATAGAACGTTTGGAGGTTGATAAGGACTAATTCCTTCCTACGGATACGTAAATAGAAAGAAATGCCGCTTAAAGTTTTGGACCTGTTCCAGTTTACGAAATGCATAAACGCACGAGTATAGCCGATCGGGGTTTCTTGCGAAAGTTAAGGCTGCACCATTTTAATATGAGCTTATAGATCTTCATTTTGAGATGGTTATTATTTTCAGAAGAAAAGTGACCTATTTCCTAAACATTAATTAACTTCCTCCGATATTAACCATGCAGGGCAAAGGAGTCGGCGGCCGACGGAACCAACGCCCTAACTACGTACTTCCATCACAAGGATGTGACCGGGAGTTAAAATCAGGGAGGATATTTATTATGATTATTAACAACAACATTCCAGCAATGAACACACACCGACAGATGGGTGTGAACCAGAATGCGATGCAGAACTCGATGGAGAAGCTTTCCTCAGGACTAAGAATCAACCGTGCAGGTGACGACGCAGCAGGTCTAGCGATCTCTGAAAAGATGCGCGCACAAATCAATGGTCTTGATCAGGCGAGCCGTAACGCACAGGATGGTATTTCCATGATTCAGACAGCTGAAGGTGCACTGGATGAGACTCATTCTATTCTACAGCGTATGCGTGAATTAGCTGTTCAATCTTCCAACGACACAAACGTTGACGTTGATCGTGAAGAACTTCAAAAAGAAGTAGGTCAGTTGATTGAAGAAATCGATCGCATCGCTGACAATACAGAATTTAATACTCAGACGTTATTTAATGGAGATTTAGCTGCTGCTGACCCTGATAATGTTGCAGATGGTGAAGGTGTCTTGTTTCATATTGGAGCCAATGAAGGACAAAACATTCAAGTAACATTTTCTGACATGACTTCAGGTGGTTTAGAGGTAGACGGTGTTGATATCTCTAATCAAGCGGGTGCAGATGCGGCTATTACTGTTATCAACGATGCTATTGAAGGAGTATCAGCAGAAAGATCAAAACTAGGTGCTACTCAAAACCGTTTAGAACACACTATCTCTAACCTAGACAACTCTTCTGAGAATCTATCGGCTGCAGAGTCTCGTATCCGTGACGTTGATATGGCTTCCGAAATGATGGAGATGACGCGTGCGAATATTCTCTCTCAGGCTTCTCAGTCTATGCTTGCTCAAGCTAACCAGCAGCCACAGTCTGTTCTTCAGTTACTTGGATAATTTCATTTCGTTACTTCTTAACGGGAGGCTCTGGCTTAGGCCGGGCCTCTTTTTTGATTTTGATTTGGAGGTGAGTGCATGCACGAAGTGAAATCCCAGGGGAAAAAGATCCTACATAAAATGCTGTCGACTGCTCAGCGATGGTTTTCGAAGCTCGTTGATGAGACGGATTTTTATTTATCCAAAGCGCTTCGCTTACTGCAGGAGACAAAAACAGAGTTTGAGCTGTACGTGCAAGATCGTTATGAGCTGACGACGTATATCGAGTTGAAGCAGCAGGAAATTCTCGAGCTTCATGAAAAACTGAGTCAGCTTACTGCGGAATCGTCCTCTAAGCAATATGCAGCTATAAGCGATGAGCTTGCCAATAAGGTCAATGAGCTGCATCAGGCAGAGTTGGATTTAGAACAATTGGAAGCAAAGCTTAACATGTTCGAGATGAAGATGGAGCAGGTCCAAGCTGAACAGCTCACTACAGCGAAAGAACGTGATACATATCGCGAGCAGTATCAAGAACTAGATGCCCGAACGACTCAGCTCATAGAGGAAAAGAACGCATTACTGATTGAGGTAGAAGCGTTTAAGCAAGAGCCTTCATCCGAACTCCTCATAGAAAAGCAAACACGAGTATCAGAGCTGGAACGGCAGGTTTCTCTTAATCAGCAGGAGCTGGATCACCTGAAAAAAGAGTTTCAGCGAAAGCTTCAGGCGCTTGGGAAATTAAACAGTCAGTTTCATGAATACAAACAAAAGTATCGCGAAGAAAAGTATCAGCTTGCTAATACGAAAGAAGCTTACGAGCAAGCGAAACTCGAGGTTGCGACACTGCAAAACGATAGAGAAAAACTATACCAGCTTACGCTCGAGAAGGAAGCAGAAATACTTCGTTATTTGAAAGAGACGGAGCAAATAGTTGTTGATAAGGAAGAGGCAGAAGCAAGGTTGAAGCAGATGGAGTCGACGTTTGCTCAAAAGTTGAATGTCGCTGATATGGAGCTGCAAAATGCCAAAGCAGAGTTGGAGCAAGCGCAGGAAACAATTGCGGTAAAAGAGGCAGAGAAAACTGAAGTGTCACCGGAGGATAAAGAAAAGCTGATCATTCTCCGAAATGAATATGAAATTCGATTCCGCGAACTCTATAAGCGGGCAGTTTTTCATGAAGAATTCTTTCAAGATTTTTATGCGCTAACGGCATCTGACCGACTAAAAGCAGAAGGTGTGATTGCCGGACTTGTGCACGAGAATAAGCTAACAGTTTCTTCGATCAGGAAAAATCCAGTGCAGGTGAGTGGCGGAACGATTCCCGAGTACCGGTTTGGCGACACGGGAAGAATCTACTGTAGAAAAGAGCAGGGGAACTATAACTTTATCCGGCTGAGTCGCACGAAGAACGGCAAAGGCAGGCTGGATCAGGCGAAGGTCATTAAATGGATGCAGAAAAATGTGCAATAAACTAAAGTATATAAAGCAGAGAAATAATTATTTTTATTATTTGATAAAACGCTAAACAGCCGAAAGATAGCGCCGATATATACATCAGAACAGTAAAACCTCAAAAGACGGTAAACTCAGGACGAGTTTCGTGTGTTATTTATTGCAGGAGGCAATGGATGTTCATTCGTATCTCGTCTTTTTCGTACCAGCTTTTCCTGTGTCAAGCTGTTCGTTATCTTCCATGGAAGGAGGAGCTGTCCCGTGCTCGTAATGCAATGTAAAGCAGGAGACTGCATTGTAGTGGGTGACAACGTCACTCTGCGGGTCGTTCAAGGCAAACAAGGGCAGTTACGACTGGCGTTTGACGCGCCAAAGGAAATCGCCATTAAGCGCCAAGACACGAAGCAGACCGGTTAGTAAATGGTGTTTTAGCAGGAAAAGAATTGAATAAAAAAAGCTCAGGACGAGCAGACAAGCGAAACGCGCTGCAGGATGCAGTGGACGGTTTCTTAGTCTGTTCGTTTTTTTGTTTTTCACATGCCAAGGAGGGTATAACATGCTGGTATTAGGAAGAAAGCCTGGAGAATACGTCGTTATCAATGAGGAAATCACGGTCAAGGTCGTGCGAGGTGCTGGAGGTCAGCTGAGACTCGCCATCGACGCACCTCGACACATGAGCATCACGCGTGGAGAGGTGTATGAAGAGCAGCAACAGACAGCTGCATTTCTAGCTGCGCAGCAGGATCCAACTCAACAGCTTCAAGCATAAGAATATTCATGCTCAAGGACGAGCGGAGGAAGATGCAGAACGATACATGTTCTGTCCTTTCCTCTGCTCGTCCTTTTTATGTAGAGCAGAAGGTCAACCGTCACTCAGCCACGAACGGCATAAACGGATGTATGCCAAAAACTACTTACACGGAGGTCATGTAATCATGATTATCAACAACAACATTTCAGCTCTGAACACACACCGTCAGATGGGTATTAACCAGAACAACATGCAGTCTGCAATGGAGAAACTCTCTTCAGGACTTCGTATTAACCGTGCAGGGGACGACGCAGCAGGTCTTGCGATCTCTGAGAAGATGCGTGCTCAGATCAACGGTTTGGATCAGGCAAGCCGTAACGCTCAGGACGGTATTTCTTTGATTCAAACCGCAGAAGGTGCATTGGATGAGACTCACAGCATCCTTCAGCGTATGCGTGAACTTGCAGTTCAATCTGCTAACGACACAAATACTGAATCTGATCGTGAAGAAATTCAAAAAGAAATTAACCAATTAACTAATGAAATTGATCGAATTGCAAACACTACAGAATTCAACACGCAAAAACTTCTTAACGGCGAAAAAGAAGGATTAAAAGCAGCGGCAGATGGAACAGTTACTTTACAATCTAATACTGGTGCAAATGTAACAGCTGCAGCTGCGGACGCAGAAGGTTTAGACAAATCTGGAACTATTACGATAACGAGAACTTCATCAGGCGCTACGGATTTAGCAGATGATTTTAGTATTGGAGATCCATCGGAATTGAGTGCTGCTTTAGCGGCTGATGGAAGCTCGCTTACTGACGCAGCTTTCGGCAGTGCAATTAATTTAAGTGGACTTGCAGACATGCAAGTTGGCGACAGCATCACGATTAGTGTAAAGGCTGCTGATGAGGGAAATAATGATGCAAGTAAAGCGCTATCTTTCCAGATTGGTGCAAACTCTGGTCAAAATATATTAGTTGGCATCAATGATATGAGATCAGATGCACTGGGTCTACGTAGCGGTAATGACGCTATTGATATTACAAGTGCTGATAAGGCTACAGCTGCGATTACAACGATTAACAATGCAATTGAAGCTGTATCTGCTGAACGTTCTAAGCTTGGAGCTTTCCAAAACCGTCTCGACCACACAATCTCCAACTTGAACAACTCTTCTGAAAACCTTTCTGCTGCGGAGTCTCGTATCCGTGACGTAGATATGGCGAAAGAAATGATGGAAATGACGCGTGCGAACATTCTCTCTCAGGCTTCTCAGTCTATGCTCGCTCAGGCGAACCAGCGTCCGCAGAGCGTGCTTCAGCTTCTTGGTTAATACCTTCTCACGACCTGTCCTTCGGGATGGGTCTTTTTTGTTTTTTGACTTTCGAAAGTCCTTGTTTTACTGGCTATCCTTTAGGTTATATAGTAATATATACATAGTTATTTTTATGCAGGAGGAGTCGGTTGGATGAGGCGTCGAAAGAAGGAGCGGTACGTGATGCTTGGTGCGGTCGTTGTGCTGCTCGGGTTTAATGTGTGGTTTATGCCGCAGTTTCTGGACCGGGTGTACGGAGAGCCGGAGGAAGCGCTGGCGAATGAGGAGCTCGATGCTGAAGTAGAAATAGATATAGAAGAACCGCTGTCCTCATTTGAAACGGACATCGATGACGAGGTTCCAGCTGAGGAACCGGAGTCGCAGACCGCGGCGGAGCGTGAGCCGGATCAGCTGCTTGCGGAAGCCGACGAGTGGGATGCAGAGGTGTTGGTGACGGAAGCGGACGACCGGTTTGAGGTAGAAGTAAATGGTGCGGTGCTTTACGCAGGTATGCCGGAGGCTTCGCTCATTGAAGCGCTTGGCGCTGCAGAGTCGCAGACGCTCCATCACGATTTTCAGCCGCCTGGTCAGGAGCTGATCGTGAGCGCAGTGCATCACGCTTATGAGGACGTAGATGCGTACGTTCGCTCGCATACGGGTGACGTGTATACGATCGTCGTACAGCTGCCTGTGGAAGAGCTTGCCGAGAGCGACTGGGAGGAGCTGGACGGGTCTGCAGACCGCCGGCTGGAGAACGACGGCGGCCTGCTGTTGCTGGATACCCGCCGTGCGAATGAAGGCTGGGCGACGCTCCTATTAACGTCGTCGGTGCGCTAGCGCTCCGGCAGGCGGTGAACGCTCGTCACCCAGTGGTGGCGAATCGCGTAAACGATACAGCTCGTGCGCTCGGTGCAGCCCGTTTTGCGCATCAGATTGCCGATGTAGCGCTTGATCGTTTTGAGCGAATAGTGCATCTCATCGGCGGTTTTCTGGGTGGAGTAGCCGTTAATCAAGTAGTAGAGCACAAGACGCTCCTGCTTCGTGACAGACTCGGGGATCTGCTCGTGGTTCAATTCAAACGAGTCGATCGGGCGCTGTGAGAATTTATATTGAAAGTTATGCTCGGCTATTTCAAAGCTGAGGCCGGGATCGGCGATAAAATCGTATTCCTCGAGCTGCTGCAAATACAGCTCCGGTCGTTCGCTCATTGATTCGATCGACAGCAGCCCTTTAATCGGATAGTCGAGCAGCGTCCGCGCTTCTGCCAGATGCGCTTCATCGGTGAGGATGACCGGCTCAAGATCGTTCATGATAGTGGACGATTCTTCCGGAAAGAGCTCCAGCATAAGCGCAGCGCGCGGGTGGTAAACGAAAATATGATCAAACCGGGCGGCTTCTTTCGGATCAAAGCTCGTTAAAAATGAGCAGGAAACCGGTTCTGGAAAGCGGATCTGCTTCATTTTCTCGGATGTTGCCTGGGGGGCGTGCAAAATTGCAACGTCTTTTTCGGTCAGCATCGTCATAAACAAACCTGCCTTTTCGAATTGTCTCTATTTATATATGTATCATATTCAATTTGTAATATCTATGTAATATTCCGAAAACATTCCGATACTAGAAAGATTGATACTTTTGAAATAGGTCTTCATTTAATAGATTATTCATGAAAAATCGGTCCTAACTCCCTTTTTGAACGTAGTGAATATGATATGATGATGAAAACAATCAGAAAGAGTGATCAACGTGCCCGCAATCGGAAATCTTCCGGACCAGATAACGTTACTGAATGCAATCGACAGCATTGGGGAAAACATTTTAATTGCAGATACAGACTACCGCATCACCTGGATGAATACCGAGGCAGTAAAGCTGTTTAACGAAATCGCCTTGCTATACGGATATGGGAGCGCTGAGGATCTGATCGGGATGCAGATGAATCACTTTCACGAGCAGCCGGAGCATCAGCAGCGTATCATGGCGTCACTTGAAAAAGGCCACCGGACCCGTATCACGATTAAGGATCAAATCATCACCGATATTGTCATCACGGCAATTCAGGCGAAGGACGCCCCGATTGAAGGATACGTTGTCATGCTGCAGGACGTGACGCGCACCGCAGAACGGGACGCGGAGCGGGAGAAAATGCTTGAAGACCTGTCTGTTCCGATCATGCACGTCTGGGAAAACACAATCGCCGTGCCGATGGTCGGCAGCATGACCGAGGAGCGCAGCAGCCGGCTCGTGTCGGCAGTGCTGGAAGCGTGCACGGATTCCGAGACGGACTACGTGATTGTTGCGCTTTCCGGGATTCACACGTTTGACGAAACGCTTGCATCCGCAATCCGCCAGCTGTGCGAATGCCTGCAGCTGATCGGCACCGAATGCCTCGTTGTCGGCATCGGACCGTCGCTTGCGATGTCTTTCCGCGCGCTCGATCAGGATTTAAAAACGTACCAGACGACCCATCAGGCGCTGGAACAAATTATGGCGTCGCAAAGCGTCTATAAATAAGAAACACGGCCGTCCGATTCCGATCGGGCGGTTTTTTGCTGCGGACAAAAAGGCACCTGAATCTGTCCTGTTTTGAAGACTCGCAGACAGCAGGCGAACGAACCATACCAGTGAGGGGCACGTAAGCGGAAAGAAGGGATCTGGGATTTTTTACATAGTTCATTCCTATAAACCGTATGAAAAAGGGTGGTCAGGAAAAATCTAAAATGATAGATTGAAAATTATAAATAGTTGTAAAATTTTATTTCAAAAACGCTTTAATTGTAAGCGCTTTATTAAACGAAGGAGGGGTTACGATGAAAAAGAAGGTGTCGATTTTACTGTCTGCAGCACTGGTGGCATCCGTGATGACGACTGCCGGCGCAAGTCCGGGCAATGCGCCTAACAAGGATGGAGAGTTTAAGCTCGGTGTGGACGTGCTGATGGAGGATGAGCTGGAGCTTGTGGAAGGGAAAAATGTCGGACTGATTACGAACCCGACCGGTGTCGATCAGGAGCTGAACAACATCGTCGACGTGCTGTTTGAGCATCCGGATGTGGAGCTGACCGCACTTTACGGCCCGGAGCACGGTATCCGCGGTGATGCGCAGGCAGGTGAATACGTCGAGTCATACATCGATGAACAGACGGGTCTTCCGGTATACAGCCTTTATGGTGAGACGAGACAGCCGACAGAAGAGATGCTCGAAGACGTCGACGTGCTGCTGTATGACATACAGGACGTCGGGACGCGCTTTTACACGTACATTTATACGATGGCCTACGTGATGGAAGCGGCAGAGGAATATGACATTCCGGTCGTCGTGCTCGACCGGCCGAATCCGATCAACGGGGAGGCAGTGGAAGGGCCGGTGCTCGACCCGGACTTTGAATCGTTTGTCGGGCTGTATCCGATTCCGCTCCGGCACGGGATGACGAGCGGGGAGCTTGCTTACTTCTTTAATGAGGAGTTTGATATTAACGCTGATTTATCCGTCGTCGAGATGGAAGGCTGGGAGCGCTGGATGTACTACGACGATACGCCGCTGCATTGGGTGCTTCAGTCACCGAACATGCCAACCTTGGATACGGCACTTGTCTATCCGGGAGCGGCACTGATTGAAGGGACGAATGCATCAGAGGGGCGCGGTACGACGAAGCCGTTTGAGCTGCTCGGGGCGCCGTTTGTCAATTCGACAGAGCTTGCGGCTGAGCTGAATGCACTGGAGCTTCCGGGTGTGACATTCCGGGCGGCATCGTTTACGCCGACGATTTCCAAGCATCAGGGAACGCTATCAAACGGGGTCCAGATTCATATTGAAGACCGCGATGCGTTCCAGCCGGTCGAAACGGGACTTCATATCGTGCAGACGATGCTCGAGCTGTACCCGAATGAGTTTGAATTCCTTGGCACAAACTTCTTTGATAACCTGATCGGCAACAGCTACGTGCGGGAGGATCTCTTAAACGGCGTGCCGGCAGACGAGATCATTGCGAAGTGGCAGGATGAGCTGGACGACTTCATGGATGTGCGTGCGGACTACCTGCTCTATGAATCAAACGACGCACCGGGACGATCGCCGGGAAGCCCGGATCACCCTGGACGCGGAAATAACCCGCCGGGACACGGGAACTAAGCATGGATGACGGCGGGCTTTCAATGAAAGCCTGTCGTTTTTCTTGAAGGAGGAGCGCGATGAAGAAAACAGTGATCACAGCCGTTACGCTGCTGGCAGCCGGAACCGCGGCTGGAGCAGCGGAGCTGACGCCGTCGATGGAGCCGGAGCTCATGGAAGAGAGCCAGCTGGAGGGTCTGCCAGAGCAGGCAAATGCGCCGGACTGGGTGCCGGCCTGGGAACGAGCAGGCGGACCGTCCGTCACGCTGCAGGAAGGACCAGCGCAGCGCGTGCAGATGGATCCGCGAGTGCTTGAACAGATGGATGAGGAGCTGGAAGCAGGCATCGCCGAAGGATTCTTTCCTGGCGCTGTCGCCCTCGTTGCGAAGGAAGGAACGATCGTCAAGCATGACGCATACGGAGAAGCGCTTCGCTACGATGCGGCGTCAGCGCTTCTGCCGGAAGCAGAGCGGATTACAGCGGAAACCAACACGATTTATGATCTCGCTTCGCTCACAAAAACGTTCACCTCCACAGCCGCGGTGCAGCTGATCGAAGCAGGTGAGCTCGCACTGGATGATGAGGTGGCCGACTACATTCCGGAAGTGGAGGAGGCGTTTACGATCCGCCAGCTGCTGACGCATACGAGCGGGCTGCCGGCCTGGATTCCGCTTGCCTTTTTAGAAGACGAGCAGGCGAGATGGGACGCGATTTATAACACGGCACCGCAGGAGGAGCCGGGTGAGGCATACATTTACAGCGATCTGAACATGATTCTGCTCGGTCAGGTAATCGAAGAGGTGTCCGGAGAAACGCTTGATACGTACATGGAAGAAGCGATTTTTGAACCGCTCGGCATGGAAGATACGATGTTTAATCCGCCGGCAGCGCTGCAGGAGCGGATTGCCGCAACAGAGCCACAGCCGGCACTGGACCGCGGACTCGTCTGGGGAAGCGTGCATGACGAAAATGCTTATTCACTTGGCGGGGCAGTCGGCCACGCCGGTCTGTTCAGTACGGCGAGTGACCTTGCGGTTTTCTTACAGGCGCTGTTAAATGGCGGCGTATATGACGGAGAACGGATTTTGGAAGCAGACACGGTCCGTGAGATGTTGACGGATCAAACCGGCGGCGATTTGGAGCAGGGCTTCGGCTTTAACGTCAACCGGGACTGGTTTATGGGAGAATTTGCCCCAACAGCCGCAGGTCACACCGGCTTTACCGGCACATCGTTTGTCATTGATCCAGAAACGAATATGATTGCGATTTTACTGACGAACCGCGTGCATCCGACACGTGACGGCGGGTCAATTAATCCGTGGCGGCTTGGACTGATGGATGCCGTGAGCGACTCGATCAACGCACATCCAGCAAATAGAAGGGGAGGAGAATAGCGATGAAAAAAGCAGCACTTTCCGTACTGGCAGGCACGATGCTACTCACGCACGCAGCGCCTGCCGCTGTGGCACAGGAATCAGACGGGGACTTGATTTTGTATCAAAACGTACCGGGTGTGGACACTGATCTGGAGGAAGGACTGGATCTCCGGGCGCTCGCCGTGCATGAGGACGGACATTTCACCGAACGGGCAGATGGGCTTGAATGGAGCTCGACGAATGAGAACGTGGCAACCGTTGACGACAGCGGCATCGTTGAGATGACCGGCCAGCGCGGCCGTTCGTTTATTTCGGTGACGGACGGGGAGTACACCGACCGGATCGCAGTGGACTATAAGCCGAATCCAGATGCGCGAGACGGGGGAGGTCCGCCGCCTGTTGAAGCCCAGCTTGTCCCGCAGACCGGTGAGCGCTACGACATCGTGGACGGGGCAGTTGAAGGCATGACACTTGAAGAAAAAGTCGGACAGATGATGATGCCGGACTTCCGTCATTACGATGGTCAGGAAGTAACGGAAATGCTGCCGGAAATTGAGCAGCTCGTTGAAGACTATCATTTAGGCGGCGTGATTTTATTTGCAGAAAACGTCGTGGAAACGGAGCAGACGTACCAGCTCGTTCATGACTATCAGGAAGCAGCAGAAAAGTTCGGTATGCTCGTAACCATTGACCAGGAAGGCGGGATCGTCACCCGCCTGCAGACAGGCACGGATTTGCCGGGCAATATGGCGCTCGGCGCAACCCGGAATCTGGAGCTTGCAGAAGCAGCAGGTGACGTCATCGGAGCGGAGCTGTCCTCACTCGGCATTAACACGAACCTCGCTCCGGTTGTGGACGTGAATAACAATCCGGATAACCCCGTTATCGGCGTGCGTTCCTTCGGGGAAGATCCGCAGCTGGTAGCGGACATGGGCGTCTCCTATATCAACGGCCTGCAGCAAAACGGTATTGCAGCGACGGCCAAGCATTTCCCTGGTCACGGCGACACCTCGGTTGATTCGCATCTCGGTCTGCCGGAAGTGCCGCATGATTTAGACCGGCTTATGGACGTGGAGCTGTACCCTTTCCAGCAGGCGATGAACGCTGGACTGGATGCGGTGATGACGGCACACGTCACGTTCCCGCAAATTGACGGAGATAAAGCAATTTCCGAAAAGAACGGAACGGAGATTTCGATTCCGGCGACGCTTTCCCGCACCGTGCTGACGGACCTGATGCGCGGTGAGCTTGGCTATGACGGTGTTGTCATGACCGATGCGATGAACATGAATGCGATTACGGATCACTTCGGCCCGGTTGATGCCGCGATTCGGGCGATTGACGCTGGTGCGGACATCATTCTCATGCCTGTCGGACTGGAAGAAGTCGTCGACGGTGTGCTGGATGCAGTAGACGGCGGTGAGCTTTCAGAAGCGGAGCTGGATGAATCCGTCGAACGTATTCTGACGCTAAAGGTCGAGCGCGGTATTTTCAAGCAGGAATCCCCGCAGGACCCTGCAGAAGGAAAGCAGGGTGCACTGGATACGATCGGACAGGACTCCCATCTGGCTGTCGAGCAGACGATCGCCGATGATGCGGTGACGATGCTGAAAAACGATGACGTGCTCCCGCTCACGCCGGATGCGGAAGAGCGCATTGCCGTCGTCGGAACGACCTATTTGAACAGCCTGGTTTCAGCTGTTGGCGAGCATCATGAGCACGTCGATGCAGTGAACCTTTCCGGGCAGAGCAGCCTCACAGATGAACAGCGCAGCACGATTGAAGCGGCAGACCACGTTGTGATCGGCTCCACCACAGCGACTGTTGCCCAGCGAAGCGCAGACAATGCGGTGATGCAGATGTATGCTGAGGTGATGGACATGAAGGACGATGTGGCGGCCGTTGCGATCCGCAACCCGTATGACATCATGGCCTACCCGGACGTCGATGCGTACCTCGCCCAGTACGGCTTCCGCGACGCGAGCTTCCGCGCAACCGCAGCCGTTCTGTTTGGCGAAGCGAATCCAACTGGCACCCTGCCGGTCACAATTCCGGATCCGGACGGCGGCACTCTGTTTGAATATGGAAGCGGTATTTCTTTCGAATAAGCACACCAAGCCACGGTCGATACCCCCTCGGCCGTGGTTTTGTTTGATTGCACGAGGTAGGTCAACGTTTCACAGCGTCTCTGTCCATGATCAAAGGCTGGAAATGATGCGAAAGAATTTACCGAGAAAGCAGACAAAGTGTGATGATGGATACCAGGAACATGCATTGAACCATTCGCGCTTTATCCATCGACCTGGGTCATATGTTTACAATTCCCTCTTTCAGGAAATAATGACTGTGACTTAGTTATTTTGAGGAGGAAGCGATTATGAAAAAGACACTGCTGACAACTGGAACACTAGCTGCAGCGCTCGTATTGAGTGCGTGCGGAGAAGATAATAATGGACTAGATATTTCAGAGAACGAAATGGATGCGACAAATACGGGTCAGACCGATGACAACAGCCCGCAGAGCCAGACGGAAACTGAGGATGACGAAGAAGATGAGAACGACTTCGTAGGTGAAGGAAACGACGACGTCGACGGCGAGGTGGAAGATAACGAGGAAGAAAGCGATGAGGGAAATGAAGAAGCGGCCAGTGACTGGTACGAAGATCTGAATTTCTATGAATTTGATCTCGATGTCGACTACGGTGATCAGGAATATGAAGCCGAGTACGAATACAATGACGGAACTCCGGAAGCGCAGATCGAAGACAGCCGTGACGGTGATGAGCTGAGCCTGACCGGGGAAGGTGCGCTTGAAGAGCTGGAAGGTCCGCTGACAGAGCTTGATCTTGATGCAGACAGCTCGGATGATGAAGTTATGGATCAAGTCATGAATGCATTCGGCATTGAAGAAGGCTACGAGGAGTTTGAAGTGGAAATTGAGTTTTTTGATGATGACGAACTGGAAGTAGAAGACGAAGAATAAATGAGCAGCCGGTCCGGTTATTCCGGACCGGTATTTCTGCGTAGAGAAGGAGCGGGTTTTGTGAGCTGGGAAAAGCTGAAGCAGGTCGTACAGAAAGAAGCAGCGATCCAGGAGGACTCCGTCGTCCTCGTGTCGACGGATCATGGGGCGGGGCGGGCCAGCGTGCAGCCGTTCCGCGGACAAGCGTATCAGAAAGCGGCAGGGGCTGAAGCGATGAGAATCGACGTCGTTAAAAACGTGAAGCCGGCTTCCGGGGCGCAGGCGCTTACCTCTGTATCAAAAACGAAGATCATCTACACTCCGAGAAAGCACGGTCTTTTGATTGGCGAAGATTTGTATGTTCTCCCGGACGAAGTGGAAGCCTATGGCATGATCGTCAAAGGAAAGCTGAACCGCGAGGCGCTGCTCCATGCGCTGCCACAGCGCGGGCGTTCTGAGGACTGGCATACATACAAAGAGCTTGTATCCGAAGAATGGCTTCAGGTGCACGTGTTTGAAACGGATGCATGGTTCTGTAGCGAAGATGGCGTGCGTCCGCTGTTTCGCGGCAGAAGGTCGCACGAAAAGCTGACTGAAGCAGTGCTGGAGGACGCAGTGAGAGCGGCTGCGACGCATTACTTTCAGCACGCGGTGAGCAGCCAGGGACAGTTCGTCTACGCGTTTAATCCGGTGACAAATGAGGTATCAACCGCCTACAATATGCTGCGGCACGCGGGAACCGTATATGCGATGCTGCAGACGTATGCCCATACGAATGAAGCGGACCTTCTCCGGCACGCAGAAAAAGCGGTGCGTTTTCTCGTCCGGCACGTGGAGCCGGTAACCGTAAACGGACGAAGCGTAAAGGCACTCGTTCATAAAGACGAAATCAAGCTGGGCGGGCACGGTCTTGCGCTGCTCGCGTTAAGCCAGTATATCGATGTGACAGGAGACAAACAGTTTCTTCCTGTGATGCAGGGGCTGGCCGAATGGATGCTCGCGACGCAGGATGAAACGAAGAAATTTGCCATTCATAAAATGTCCTTTAAGTCAGGGAAGGCTTCGCCGTTTACGTCGGACTACTATCCTGGTGAAGCGATTCTTGGCCTGGTGCGCCTTTATCACCATGATGGCGATGAGCGTTGGCTCGATGCAGCAGAAGACGAAGCGCATTACTTAATCAACGACCGCGATCGTGACGCGGACAAAAAGTCGATTCCACACGATCACTGGCTGCTGTATGCGTTAAATGACCTGTATCCGCTGCGCCCAAAGCAAATCTACGTGGACCACGCGTATTTTATCGGAGAAGCGATCATGGATGCACAGCGGCTGGAAAAAACTGAAGACCCGGATTGGCACGGATCCTATGACATGAAAGGGACCCCTCGTTCCACGCCGACTGCCTGCCGCAGTGAAGGCTTATCCTCACTGGCAGCACTCGCTGAACGCGTTGGAGATACGGACTTGCAGCGGCGCTGCATAGAGGCAGCGAAGGCCGGCATCCTGTTTCAGCTGCGCATGCAGTATAGGCGGGAGAGCGTGATGTTCTATGACTATAAGCCGCTCTGCATCGGAGCGGTGCACACGAGTCTCGACAGCTACGAAATTCGCAATGACTTCACGCAGCACAGCGTCTCCAGCTTTTTAGGCCTGCTGAAGCAGATGCATAACGAAATGCAGTAGAAGCAGCTTGTAACGGACTTTTGCGCATCAAAACGGCCCAGGTTCAGGCTGTAGACGGTTTTTGTGTATGTGAAGCTGCTGGAAGCTGTTTCTTCTAACACAATAGCGAGCGGTTAAAATGATTGAAGCAACTTAGCAGATAAAATAACTTAAGACCTTGCAATTGTAACGTAACGCAGGGCAAAATGAACAATCGACTTGCATGCGCGAGCGAAGCCGGGCAGAGCTTCTCGCGGGAGGTCGGTGGCTGAAACGAAAAGCCCCCGGATGGTCTGATCAGCGAAAAAAATAAATCACAAAGAAATGCCCCGGGTTTGATTTCAACCCGGGGCGTTTTGGCTATGCTTTTACGACGGTGATCGCCTCGTCTTTCACATCGACGCGGATTGTTGTCAGATCGTCGTGATCCAAAATCAGATCGGTGATGCGGTCTTCGACTTCGTGCTGAATCGTTCTGCGAAGCGGTCGGGCACCGAACGCGCGGTTGTAGCCTATCTCCGCAAGCTTTCGTTTTGCTTCGTCGCTGATTGTAAGCGTCAGCTCCTGGTCGGCGAGCGTTTCGTTCAGCTCGCTGATCATCAAGTCGACGATCGACACGAGGTGCTCCTGCTCCAGATGGTTGAACGAAATAATCGCGTCAAACCGGTTCAGGAACTCCGGCTTGAAGTAGCCGGACAGCTTTTCCATGAGGTTCTGCTCGCGGACAGAGTCGCTTTCTCCGAAGCCGATCGGCTCCTGCTGGGAAGCACCCGTTCCAGCGTTGCTCGTCATGATGATCACGGTATCCTTGAAGCTGACGGTGCGTCCCTGGCTGTCGGTAAGACGCCCGTCTTCCATGATCTGCAGGAACATATGCTGCACGTCCGGATGCGCCTTTTCAATCTCATCCAGCAAAATAATGGAATACGGATTGCGGCGCACTTTTTCGGTCAGCTGACCGGCTTCTTCGTGGCCGACGTAGCCGGGAGGAGAGCCGATCAGTTTAGAAACGGCGTGCTTTTCCATATACTCGCTCATATCAAGACGGTGCATCGCCTCTTTCGTGCCGAACATTTCTTTCGCTAAGGTTTTTGTCAGCTCAGTCTTTCCGACACCGGTCGGACCGACGAACAGAAACGAACCGATCGGCCGGTGCTTGGATTTAAGACCGGCTCTGGAGCGGCGAACGGCTTTTGCCACCTGCTGCACCGCTTCTTCCTGGCCGATGACGCTGCCGCTTAACGATTCGGCGAGGTGCTTCATTTTGGACGCTTCGTTATCCTGAAGCTTGCCGACTGGAATACCGGTTTTTTCCTCAATAATATGCTGAATCACATCGGCGGTGATCGCTGTTTTTTCATCCGGCTCGGCCTGTTTCACGTGTTTTTCAAGCGCTTCTTCTTCGTCGCGAAGCTTGGCAGCCGTTTCGTAATCCTCTTTTTTCAATGCCTTTTCCTTCTCAGCTGCCAGCTGAGTGAGTCGTTCTTCGGCTTCGCTGAGCGTTATGCCGCCGTTCTGCAGGTTTGTTCTTGCGCCGGCCTCGTCCATCAGATCGATTGCTTTGTCCGGCAGGAAGCGGTCCTGAATGTAGCGGTCGGACAGCTTTACGCACGCCTGCAGTGCCTCATCGGTAAAGGAAACAGCGTGGTAATCTTCGTATTTTTCTTTTAACCCTTCTAAAATGGTCAGTGCTTCCTCCAGCGACGGCTCATTGACCATCACCGGCTGAAAACGGCGCTCCAGCGCACCGTCTTTTTCAATTTGACGGTATTCTTTCAATGTTGTGGCGCCAATAACCTGCAGGCCGCCGCGGGCGAGGGCCGGTTTTAAGATGTTTCCGGCATCCATAGAGCCTTCAGCTTTGCCTGCTCCGGCCACCTGATGAATTTCATCAATAAACAGGAGCACATCCTGGCGTTCCTGCACCTCATTGATCAGCTGCTTCATCCGCTCTTCAAACTGACCGCGGATGCCGGTATCAGCTACGAGCGATGCCATGTCGAGCAGGTACACCTGCTTGTTTTTCAGCTTAGCCGGGACATCGCCGGAAGCAATTTTTAACGCAAGACCTTCGGCAACGGCCGTTTTACCGACACCTGGCTCACCGATCAGCACCGGGTTGTTTTTCGTACGGCGGTTTAAAATTTCTGCGACTCGCTTCACTTCTTTGTCCCGGCCTATTACCGGGTCAATCAAACCGGCGCGGGCAGCGTCAGTGACGTTCGTTCCGAGCTCATCGAGCACACCCTGATCTTTCGCGGGTGCTTCCGGAGGCGCCTGAAATCCGGCGTCTGCCGGACCGCTGCCGGAAAACCCTCCGCCCATAGTAGGTGACTGAGGAGCCCGGGACCTCAGCTCCTGAAAGCAAACGTGGCAAAGGCGCATATCCTGAACGTTTTCGTTATGCTGTAATCTTACGTGAATGGCAGCTTGACGCTGTTGGCAGTGTTGGCATTTCATAATCGATAACCTCCTTCTAATATCATCAAAGTCTGACTTTGACTATCTTTGACTATATTATAGTTTGACTATCTTTGACTTTCAAGTATTTTGTTTGTTTTTACCCGTATTTTTTTAGTGACAGGTGACAACAGTGGATGACATAAAAAAAGCACGCCGGAAGTTCCGGCGCGCCTGGCTGGTGAAGCTGCTTACATATCATCGTCGTCATCGTCATCGTCGTTCATCATGTCGTCATCATCGTCATCGTCGTTCATTGCATTGTTATCGCCAGCATCGTTATCGATATCTGCGTTTTCTTCTGTACCGTTGTTGTTCAATCCATCACCGTTGTTGTCGATTCCGTTGTCGACATCGTTTCCGCAGCCTGCGAGTACCCCTGCTGCGATCATGCCTGTTGCTGCTGTAAGTTTAAGTGATTTTTTCATAAATAATACATCCTCCTAGTAATAAGTAATGATAGCACTTACGACAGGCTATTTCACTCTCACGGAGTCACTAAACATAAGTTGGTACTTTCTCATAGTTTTTCATATTTCAGCAGATAGCGATAGGATGCCATGCGATTAAACGGTAGCGTTATCTACGTAGTGATCAGCACAGAAAAAAGCCCGCGATGATTCTGCAATGATGACAGAATGATCCGGGCTTCATCAAGCTGTTAATACTGCAGCCGTTTGTTACACCTCGGCTGTTTTTTCGTTCCGTTTAAACAGAACGACGTTCGTATGCTCCTCATGGACCGCTTCGCTTTCCCGGTGAAGCTTCCAGTCGGTATATTTGATCGCAGAGGCAATCAGCTTTGCGATGTTCATCACCGTGTGCAGCCGCGTATTTTGGAGCACAGACAGCTCCATAAAGCCGGCGACATTTACGATTCCGGTGATGTGCATGTTGCCGACCGGCGGCAGCTCTCTGCTCAGCGCCGAACCTGGATACAGCGGGCCGTCTCCGACCACGACCGTTCCTACATTTTGACGGCGGCCGAGACAGGCATCAACGGCGATGATAAAAGGGTCGTCGTATTCTGCTTCAATCCCGGCAATGACGCCATGCAGATTTTTGGCATGGACCGGTTCATCGAGCGTGCCGTAGACGTTCATTTGCTTTAAGTATCGCTCTTTCAGCAGCGTTCCCGTAAGCGGACCGAGTGAATCTCCGGTGGATCGGTCTGTCCCGATACAAACGAGAACAACAGGCCTGGTGCTCCCTGCAAGGCGGCGGATGAGAAAATCCGTCATTTCACGAAGTGCAGTAGGTGAATCCCATAAGTAGCGCATTTGTTCCCTGTGCAGATGTTCGCTCATTCGTACTCCTCCGTTCGTTATAAAGAATATGATTTAGTTCATTATAACGCACAGGTGAAAATAATCAAGTGTTTTCTGCAGAGAAAAAAAGAAGTGAGGAAATTACGCCTGCCGGTCTGGACGCAGTGTCCGGCTTGATCTGTATATATGGCGCCTGATAGTAGGTCTATGGTGGTGATCTGCGGCAGAAAATACGTTTTCCGATTAATTGTGTGCGTATCTATTACATACCTTTTTTGCAGAAAAGAAAACGCTGAATCCTGAAACATAACAGATTGTGTTCGTTTTAAAGAATAAATAAATGCAGCAGCACTGCGTTTTAGAGAAACAGGTCTATCCTTGTATTCTTTTTGATGAACATCTTTAGTATGATAAAGATGCGGTTCAGGCCGCACGGACGATTGTCCGCGAAAGGAGGGCTTATGTTGGATGTAGGGAGAATGTCGCTTGCCGTCAATCAGCTTCAGACGCAGCAGCAGGTAGAATCCATACAGCAGCATCAGCTTTTAGACAAGGCAGGGGAAGAACGGTCGGTTCTCCCGGTGGACGGGGCAGAACTGCCTGCGGAAGCCGGCAGCAGCCGGGAGGATGAAGCGGCGCGGGAGCAGCAGCGTCATTTGCTGCAGCAGCAGGTGGATGAGCAGCTTCGCAGCGTGCAGCCGTATCTTGGCGGTGTCGTAGACGTCTGGATTTAACCCCGCAGGTGGAAGAGGTGGCAGCACCTCTTTCTCTTGTTATCTGAATAGTCAAAATATAAGTGACAGTAGCGTTCGTTATATGATAAAATACAAGTAGCAACATGGTTTGCACGGAATCCAATTAGTTGGAGGGATCGATCATGTCCGAGAAAAATTCTCCTCCCGTCAGCAGCTCCGGCCTTACGCAAAGCACAGCCGCAACGCTCAGCTATGTACTCGGGTTCATCACTGGTCTGATCTTTTTGTTTCTGGAAAAGGATAATAAATTTATCCGGTTTCATGCGATGCAGTCGATTGTCATTTCCGTTGCATTTCTCATTTTGAACACCGTCTTAAGCTTTATTCCGATTATTGGCTGGATTTTGGCACCGCTGCTTGCACCGGTCGGGCTTGTGATTTGGATCCTTTGTATGGTGAAGGCGTATAAAGGCGAATGGTATGAGTTTCCGTGGGCCGGCAAATTTGCTCGTGAGCAAGTAGATAAAATGTCCGCACAGGGGCAGTAATCATGAAAGCCGTCCGAATTCGCCGGACGGCTTCTTTTTACATTCAGCTGTCTTCCGGCAGTGTCAGCGGATTGGCGTCATCACTCGTCCATTCCATCAGCGAACCGTCGTAAACGGCAGGTTCACGGCCGAGTGAAGTAAGCACGAGTGCGTTCCATGTCGCGGCTACACCGCCGCCGCAATATGTGATCACGCGCTTATCCGCATCGAGCACGCCAGATTCCCGGAACTGTTCGTGCAGTCGTTCCGGGAGCGGTAATGTCCCATCTTCACGGCTTAAGTCGCCAAAAAACACGTGAGTGCTTCCCGGGATGTGACCTTTACGCGGATAGCGGCCAGACTCCCCACGGAAATCCTCCAGCGACAGACAGTTCATGATAACGGTCTGGTCATCGTGCATCGCCCGTCTGACGTCGTTAATATCAGCGAGCAGCTCCGGACGATGGGATCCGGTAAATGTGCCGGCAGCAGCAAGCGGAATCTCATCGGTAAGTGGTCCGGCCTGCTTTTTCCACTGCGGCAGGCCGCATGCAAGAACGTACACGTCTTCGTGGCCGGCCAGCCGGAACTGCCACCAGAGCCTCGAGGCCCAGTCGGATGAGGTGAATGATGCATCGACGAGCGGACCTCGGTCATAGATGACGACGGTCGTATCATCGTGAATCCCGAGTCCGCGGGCCAGCGTGACAAATGCGTCGTGACTGACAGCCGTGAGTGGAACAGTGGCTTTCGTGTCGGAAAAAACAGTCAGAAGATCGGCGAAAAATGCGCCGGGAATATGCTCCTCCTGATACGCCTCGGCGCCGGGATGGACACGGAATTCATCGGGTGTTTCCTCCGCCAGTACGCTGGCATCGAGAACGCGCACGTTGTCATCGTCCAAATGCTCCAGCAGCCAGTCGGCCGTTACAATCGGATGGTAAGATGTCATCTGATCAGCTCCTTTGTCTGATCGTATCATGTTTTCCGTGATTTTTTCCTTAAATTGGTCCTGCTCCTTAACGAGAAGGCGATCAGCGCCGATACGAGGAAGGAGGGAGAGGGGAGATAGCTGTGGAAAAAGAAATGCTCGAGATGCAGCTTGAAGAAGTAAAGCGTCTGGACCGACACTATGAACAGCTGGAGCAGATGCTGTTGTACATGCGCTGTCTCGCTGAACAAGCGGCAGTTTCCGTTACATCAGCAGAGCGGCAGGAACTGCAGCAGGAGTTCAACCAGGCGCTGGCGGCTTATGAGCAAATGGTGGAAGGTGCAACCGGGACTATTCATTGAATCACCCGCAGATGGTCAACGTTTCGTGAAAGAAACCGATAGAAGCACAAGCAGGGAAAACAGAAGACGGTGCCGGAAAGAGGCCTCGTGTTCTGTTTTTTTATTAAATGGAGCGGCTGATAGGCGCTTCTCGTTATGAATCTGGAAAGGGTGAGCAGATGGATGGCATGAACAGGATGACAGGCTTTGCTTCCGGCATGGATATCAATCAAATGGTGCAGGATTTGATGCGGGCAGAGCGGCAGCCGCTCGAGCCGATGCAGCAGAACGCAGCAGAGCTTCAGCTGAAAATTGACGAATACCGGACGATGAACCGGAGTTTCTCTGAGTTTCGGAATAACACGTTCGATGGCGTCCTGCGCAGCTCGAACATGCGCGCCATGGAAGCGGCAAGCTCCAATGAAGCAGCGGTGTCGGTTTCGGCAGGCGCTGGAACGCCGGAAGGAACATACACGCTTTCCGATATTTCGCTCGCTAAAGCTGAAACGCAGGCCTCGTTTCTGGAAGGCAGCACAAACGGTTCGTTTATTCGCGAAGGCGGTTCTCTGGATCGGCAGCTTGCGCTGGCAGATCAGGCAGAGGAGCTCGCAGCCGGCTTTGAGACAGGGGAGTTTGCGATTGCCGTGACCGATAAGGAAGGAGAGGAGCACGTCCGCTCGTTTACGATTGACGATACGACGACGCTGGATGACCTGCTTCAAGATATCAACGGATCGGGGATCGGCGTGCAGGCGTTTTATGATGAGTTCTCCGGCCGGATGTCCATGCAGCGGACCGATACAGGCGTCTACAACGAAGCAGGGGCGGAAATCAGGTTTGGTACAGGGGATGAAGAGACGTTTACAGAGACTGCAGCGAACGCCTTTTCCTCGATGTTCGGCTTTGATCCGGCACATGCCATTGTGGATGAAGCGGAGAACGCTGTATTTACGATGAACGGGCTGACGGAAATGGAGCGCCAGAGCAACCAGTTTGAAATTAACGGGGTGCAGTTTTCGCTGCAGAATGAGTCGGCAGGACCGGTGACCGTATCCGTCGCTTCTGACGGGGATAAAATGTTTGATACCGTGATGGCATTTGTAGATGACTACAATGAGATGGTGGCAGGCGTGCAGGAAAAAACGTCCGAAGAGTATTTTCGGGACTACGCGCCCCTTACGGATGAGCAGCGCCGAGATATGACGGAGTCGGAAATTGAAATGTGGGAGGAGCGCTCCAACAGCGGGCTCCTGCGCCGTGATTCGATTTTAACCGGTGCGCTCAGTCAAATGCGGATGCAGTTTTACGAGCCGGTACAAGGCAGCGGGGAGCTGACCCAGATTACGGAGATCGGCATTACGACCTCGTCGGATTACCAGATGGGCGGACTGCTGGAAGTGGACGAAGAGCAGCTGCGCCGTCAAATTGCTGAAAATCCGGAAGGCGTGCAGCAGCTGTTTGCCGCAGACGGCGAAACGAGTGAAGAACAGGGGATAGCCCGCCGGCTCCGCGACACGCTGAGCGGAACGATCGGTCAGATCGGTGAACGTGCCGGCCGTACCGATATCTCCTCTAACCAAACGTTTACACTCGGGCGTGAGCTGGAGCAGCAGGGAGAACAGATTACCAACTTCGAACGCCGCATGCAGCAGGTGGAAGAGCGCCACTGGAGACAGTTTACAGCGATGGAACAGGCGATGGCACGAGCGAATGCCCAGGCGGAACAGCTGATGTCCTCGCTTGGCGGCATGCAGATGCAATAATTGAGAGTTTACTGATTATAAAAACGATACGGATAAGATGAAACTATCTAAATGGTAGAATAGTTCAGTAGAGTTTGTATTTGCGGCAAAGATATTGAAGGATCTTGTAAAACGATAGCGAATCCTAAATGACGCTCAGTTGTTCGACGGTCATTTAGGGTTTGTTTTTTTATCTGCATTGTAATAACTGTAAATATCCCTCAATTAAATTTAGGATGAAGGGCAGTTTCGCGTGAAAATACTTCAAATGAAACGTAAGCCTCATTTGTAATGAAGCAATAGTAAGAGAACGTTAGATTCTAATTTAAAGCTTAGGTGCGATTCGTGTTTAGTTGGAGTGTAGTCGAGTGGAATTTATTAGCATAGAATTTCGAAGCGAAGGTCGTCGACTCCGAGAGGGTAAGAACGTGGCGAAGATCCAGCGCTCCCGACGTCAGGAGGAAAAGCCGGGCGCGTTCCCTCCGGAAAGCGTCCGACCGTAAGCGTAGAATATATACGTAACTAGAAACTGGGTTATTATTACAAGCTTCTCTAAAGTTTGCATATAAACCATGCGTGGGATCGTTTGACGAAAAAATTGCGCCGTGCTACACTATAAACAGAAAGTGACTGACAGTCAGTCACTTATTCGGTTGAAAATCAGGAGGCGGATATGAAGCAGACAACCTATGACCAGCTGCTCGAAGCGGCGATGAATGTGATCCGCCGCGAAGGCTTTGATAAAGCGTCGGTGTCGCGCTTTGTGAAAGAAGCGGGCGTCGCTCAAGGCACCTTTTACAATTACTTTGCTTCAAAAAACGAGCTTGTGCCAGCAATCGCAGCACGCATTCTCGATGAGCAGCTTGCCCGCATGAAGGAGCGAGGGGATGCAGAAACGCTGGAGATGCTGATGGACACGATGATTGATGTGACGTTTACGATTACAGAAGAATTCCGGGACTATATCAGCTTCTGCTACAGCGGGATCTCGCTGTACTACTCGTTTGAGCGGTGGGATGAGATATACCGGCCCTACTATGACTGGCTCGAATCGCAGTTTTCCAAGCTGCAGCGGGCTGGCAGAATCACGACAGAGCTGGAGCTAAAGGCGGCTGTTAATAATACGGTCGGCCTGATTGAGCATGCAGCAGAAGCCCACTATTTATCCCGGGCGGTAACAGAAGACCGGACGACTGCAGAAGCGGAACTGAAGCGGATGCTCGTTCGTGCGCTTACAATCTAATGAGGTGAAAAACGTGAGTTTGAAACAAGAAAAGAATATTCTCTGGATGTCTGTGGCTGCAGCCATCCTTTTTTCTGGTGCTGGCATCGTACTTGGTATGCTGTTTCAGTCCCAGATGATTTTGTTTGACGGATTGTACTCGTTAATCAGCGTGGCGCTTTCCTACGTGTCGCTCATGGCGGCAGCGTTTATGGCAAAAAGCGACTGGAAGCGGTATCCGTTTGGGAAAGATATTGTGGAGCCGCTCGTCGTCCTGTTTAAATATACGGTCATTCTAATCCTGATCGCAGGCTCCGCTGCGGCAGCGGTAACGGCGCTGTTTCAGGGAGGGCGTGACATGCAGGTTGGTCCGGCATTTGCGTATTCATTTGTCGGACTGCTCGCCTGCGGAGCGGTTACGATGTATTTGCATAAGCGTGCGAAACGGTCGGAGTCTGCTTTGTTGAAGGCGGAATCGAACCAGTGGCTCATGGATACGCTCGTGAGCACCGGTGTATTTGCCGGATTTCTCGTTGCGTTCGTACTGGACCTCTTCCAGTGGTTTCCTGCTGTTATTCCGTACGTGGACCCGCTGATGGTGCTGCTCGTCTCACTCTACTTCCTGAAGTTTCCGCTGAAAGAAATGCGTGCAGCGCTGAAAGAAGTACTTGAGATGAGTCCGGACGGCGCAGTGCGAAGCCGGATGGAGGAGACCCTTCAGGAACTTGCCGGCGAATACGGCGTGGAAGAAAGCTTTCTGCGAATGACGAAGGTAGGGCGCACCATCTGGGTAGAGATTGACATTGTTGCACCGGAAACGAGCCCTTTGAATTCGTTGACGAAGCAGGATGAAATGCGAAGAAAGTTGTCCTCGGTTTTGACCGGAGCTGCCCCAAAAAAATGGCTTACCGTTTCGTTTATGGCCGATCGTCACTGGGCACTTGATGAATAAAGGGCAGATAGTCCTGTTTTTACGAGAAGCGCTGAACGCGCTTCTTTTTTTATCCGATATAGTTAGAAGAGGATCGTACTGACAACAGCATAACAACAGCATAACAACCGAATAGAACATGAGGAGTGAGGCATATGCGGCTCAGCGGCTTTGCAACGGGGATGGATATCAATCAGATGGTACAGGATTTAATGAAGGCGGAACGAATGCCGCTCAATAAATTAGAGCAGCGTAAAACGCAGACGCAGTGGCGAATCGATCAATTCCGGGAGATTAACGTGAAGCTTGATCAGTTTCGAAACAATACGTTTGATAACGTGATGCGCCGCTCGACCATGATGGCGAATAAAATCGTCAGCTCGCAGCCGTCGCTCGTGACGGCAACGGGAAGCTCATCCACGTTGGAAGGCTCTCTGAGGCTTACGGAAGTGAAATCATTGGCGACTGCGGCATCGAATGCCAGCACGAGCCGGGTAGGCCAGCAGCTGTCAGTTTCGGGCAAGCTGAGCGAGCAGCAGCTAGATGCAGATAACGTATGGACCCGGGGTGTCGTCAACCGTGAAACAGTGACGGTTCAGCAGTCCCAGTCGTCGATCAGCCTGAACCGCGAGCTCGGAAATCCGGAATCAACGGTCGTAAGGGTGAACGGTGTTTCTTATAAGGTGGTAGAGGAAGGCTTCGACGGCGAGCTGACCGCCACACAGGTCATGCTTGACCGGGAGACGAATACGCTCGTGTTCGGCCAGGAGCTTGCCCGTAATGCTCGTGTAGAGGTCGTTACTGCGCGCGAGGACGAGAACGGTACCGATCTGTTTTCTATGAACAATATTGAAACGAAGGCGAAGGACGGCTCGACGGTGACGGACCGTTTTCTCATCACCGGTGACCAGTCGATGAACGACGTGATGCAGATGATGAACCGGTCAAAGGTCGGCGTTAGTGCCTTCTATGATACTGGTACAGACCGGGTGTCGATCGTCCGGGATGAGACCGGTATTTATAACGAGGGCGGCGCTGAAATGACGTTCAGCGGATCCTTTTTCCGTGAGGCGCTCAAGCTCGATGAAGCGAATGAGCGTGCCGGAACGAACGCTGTTTTCACGATCAACGGCCTGGAAACGCACCGGCAGTCCAATACATTCAGCGTAAACGGCATGGCGATCACACTTCATGAAACGTTCAGCGGCAGAGACGTGAGTCTAACCGTTCAGCGTGACACGGATAAAGTCATGGATACGATAAAAGCCTTTGTGGAAGAATACAATAACCTGATTGATCTCGTGCAGGGGCGTATTTCGGAAGAGGCATTCCGTGCTTTTCCGCCGTTGACGGAAGAAGAGCGCCGCGATTTAACCGAGCGGGAAGCCGAGCTTTGGGATGAAAAAGCGATGAGCGGATTGCTGCGGAACGATTCTATTCTGCGTGGGGGGATGGATCGATTCCGAGTGCAGATGTATTCCAGCGTGCAGGGGACCGGCTCCGATTTCAGGCAGCTGGCGCAAATCGGCATCACAACAACATCCGATTTCCGCAGCGGCGGCAAGCTGGAAATCAACGAGGACCGTCTGCGGGCAGCGATTGAACAGGATGCAGAAGGCGTGTACCAGCTCTTTGCGGCAGATGGTGCGGCTGAATCGGAGAAGGGGCTGGCGCGGCGGCTGCGGGACAGTGCCAACGGCATGATTGAATCGATTTCAAGACGGGCCGGCGGACTGCGGGGCCGTACGGTGAATCAGCAGTTTACGCTCGGCCGGGAAATCAACAACATCGAAGACCGGATGTCCGCTTTTGAGCGCCGCATGCAGCAGGTGGAGCAGCGGTACTGGTCTCAGTTCACTGCAATGGAAAAAGCAGTCGCAAAAGCGAATGCCCAGGCAGAGACCTTCTTTGCGCAAATGTTTAGCGGCATGTAAACGGAAATAAAGGAGAGAAAGAGATGGCACAGCTGCGCAGCTTGTACGAAACATCAAAAGCACTTTACGATCACGTCCAGGTGCCGATGCCAAAGGACGGGGAAGCACGTGACACGTATATTGATACGGTCAACGATTTACTGGAGCGCCGGGAGCAGTATACGGACGGCGTCAAGCCGCCTGAATCAGAAGCGGAGACACGTATTGCCCGGGAAATAATCCGGCTTTCCAAGCAGATTGCGAAGGAGCTGGAATCGGGCAAAGCAGCAATTCAAAAGGATATCCGCTCCCATGAACAGCGAAAGCGGGCGGTGCAGTACGAGAACCCATACAGTGGTCCCACTCCGGACGGTGTTTTCGTCGACTCTAAGAAATAACCCTTCACATATGAGCCTTTCGTCCGATATAAACGATGTACCATCGGAAAAGTGAGGTGTTGGCACATGGAAGTGCACACAGGCCGAAGCGCGGTGCCGGACCGCTCTGCCCTGATACATCAGGAGAAACAGCTGCCGCAGCAGCCCGTATCTGCTCCACAAGGACGTACAGAAGCAGGGAAATGGTCTCAGGAAAACCTGGACCGCAGCCTCGAGGGCATGAACGAGCTTTCGATCATGAAAGAGCGTTCCTTAAAGTTTGAACAGCACGACACGCTGGACAGGACGATGGTCAAAATCATTGACCGGGAAACAGATGAAATTGTCCGGGAACTGCCGCCGGAGAAATTTCTCGATATGATCTCCTCCATGCTGGAGTTTGCAGGCCTTTTATTTGACCGGAAAGTGTGAGGACAGGGGAGACTGCGGCTCCTCTTTTTCTTTTTGGCAGGCAAATACATTAAACCTTTCCGCCGGATGTACCGATATGAACAGTGGAAGTCTATTACCAGAAAGAAAGGGTGTCATACTGTATGGCTGCAAACAATCCATATGCTGCATATAAACAAACATCGATCGAAACAAAATCACCGGGAGAACTGACGCTCATGCTGTACGACGGATGCTTGAAGTTCATCAGGCGAGCCGATGCCGCGATGGAAACAGGCAGCACAGAGGACCGCCATACGAATCTGGTAAAGGCGCAGAACATTATCCGCGAACTGATGGTGACGCTCGATCAAAGTGTTAACGTCAGTCAGGGTATGATGCAGCTGTACGATTTTATTCTGGCGAGGCTGATTGATGCCAATACGAAAGACGACCGCGAGGCGCTCGCAGAAGCTGCAGGATTAGTGACGGAGTTCCGCGACACGTGGAAGGAAGTTATTCAGATGGACCGCCGTGCACGGCACGGATCCGGCGGTGTTTCAAAAGCAGCCGGCAATGCGTATGCAGCTGCAGGAGCAAAACGATAACCAGTACAAGCTTACAGAACACAGCCGCTCAGCCGGTTCGTGTTCTTTTTTTCTTACAAGGCAAGGCGTGCTAAACTGAAGAAGATGATGTCTGAAAGGGGAGACTCTTTATGCCAGCTCAGCTGAACGAGAAGCAGAAAGTGTTTTTAAAGCAGTATACGAGCCTGCTTCAGGAAGTGCAGGAATCGGCTGTGTACGCAGGAGAATGCTACATTCAAGGGGATGACGATATCGCAGACAGGCTGCTCGCCTCTGTGAGTACGGGACTGATCCCGTACAATCCGGAAAACATGACGATGTTCTCCATATTCGGATCTGAGGAGACCGCGCTCAGCCGGCTGACCACGTTTCATCATGCGGTTACGGAAGCGGCGGCGATGACGGAAAACGAATGGACGACAGCTGAAAAAATGCATTTTTTACACGAGCAATTTATCCCGGCGCTGAAAATGTGGCAGGATACAGCAGCTCTTTATTCTACTTCAGGAGATGATAGCGATGCCGGTCATTGATATGCCGCTTGAGGAGCTTTATACCTATCAGGGAAGAAATCCGAAGCCCGCTGATTTTGATGAATACTGGGAGCGGGCACTCGCAGAGCTTGACGCCATTGAGGCGGACGTAAAAGATGAAGAGGCAGCATTTCAATTTCCATTTGCCTCGTGCCGGCATTTGACGTTTACGGGCGTGCGCGGGGCGCGGATTCACGTGCAGGCGGTCATTCCGCATCAGCCCCCGGCTGGGTCAGAAAAGCTGCCTGCTGTTTTGGAGTTTCATGGCTACGGCATGAACGCAGGTGACTGGACGACGAAAGCAGCGCTTGCAGCTGCGGGACATGCCGTCTTTTCAATGGACATCCGCGGTCAGGGCGGACTGTCGGAGGATGCCGGCGGCGTGAGCGGTAACACGCTGCAGGGTCATATTACGAGAGGCATGCAGGACGGAGAGGACGAGCTGTTGTTTCGCCATATCTTTCTCGATACGGTGCAACTTGCCCGTCTGGTGATGGCGCGGGACGATATTGATGAAATAAACGTGTCGGTAACCGGCTGGTCCCAGGGCGGGGCGCTGACGATTGCCTGTGCAGCGCTGGAGCCGCGTGTGAGGCGGGCAGCGCCGGTGTACCCGTTTTTATCTGACTACCTGCGCGTCTGGGAAATGGATTTGGACGTGGAAGCCTATCAGGATGTCCGCCGCTACTTTCGCCGCTTCGATCCTACCCATAACGGCCGTGATGCGTTTTTCGAACGTCTCGGGTATATTGACATTCAGCATCTGGCTGACCGGATTCAAGCACCTGTCTTAATGGGAACCGGATTGATTGATCCGGTTTGTCCGCCGTCGACTCAGTTTGCTGCCTATAATAAAATCACGTCGGAAAAAGAGATTGTGCTCTATCCTGATTTTGCTCACGAAGCGCTTCCCGGCATGCGGGACCGGATTTTCACGTTTTTAACTGCAACGTAAAAGGAAGAGACAACAAGAGAGAGTAATTGTCATCTTTTGGACTACGAAAAAAGTTTTACATAAAATCCTGATTATGGGGTTTAGGTTGTTTCGATTTGTGAAATAGTCTTCGTATACACTATATAGAGGAGGCGTTTTCACATGGATCCGAAACAACAGGCAGAAGAAAAGCTGGAGCATACGTCCGAAGAGAAGAAGCAGGAAATTCTCGACAGCTTCCAAGGGTTCCTCGACTATCTAAACAAGCAGGTCAATCGCGGTGAAAAGATTGGTCTTGGAGAAGAGCAGCTCGCAAAAGGTGCTGAGCGCGTCGCAGAATACTTGAAGAACCATGAAGAGCCGCGTAATTCGGAAGAGAAGCTGCTGCAGGAAATGTGGCAGGTCGCGGAAGAAGAAGAAAAGCGGCACATCGCCCGCACGCTCGTCCGTCTCGCGCAAAAAGAAGGCAACGCATAAAGCAGGAAAAAACTCCGGATCAATGCGATCCGGAGCTTTTTTTCATGGAATGCTTTCGGTAATGGCATCCGTAATTTTACTCACGATCTGCAAACCGGACATCCAAACCAGCCAGTTGGGATCCAGGCTGATTCTGCTAAAATATCCGCATCTTCGTCAACGGAAGATGCGGATCAGTGGTTACTGCTCTTTCAGCACGACCGCCTGCAGCGGTTCTAGTGTGATGGTCAGCTTTCCTTTTTTAAGTTCGTAAAGCGTGTCGTCCTCCAGGCTTCGGAACGTTCCTTGACCGAGTCCATTTAACTCGATTTTCTCCTGTTTTGTGCCGGCGTTCGCTGCGATAACGAAGCGTGACATGTCATCTGAACGTTCATAGGCAGTGACGCTGCTGCCGGATTCCGCGGAGAGAAAGCGGAAGGAGCCGTCACGAAGCGCGCGGTGACTGCGCCGCAGTGAAATGAGCGTCTGATAAAACGAAAGCAGCTCCTGATCCTGGTGCTCTTCTTCCCAGACCATCGGACGCCGGCAGCCTGGATCAGCCCCGCCGTCCATGCCGACTTCATCACCGTAGTAAATGCACGGCGCTCCCATATACGTAAGCTGGAACAAAGCAGCGAGCTTCATCCGCTCTTTGTTGCCCTCTGCGATACTTAGAAGACGAGGAGTGTCGTGAGAATCGAGCAGGTTAAACGCAGCTTCATTTGCCTGGCGCGGATAGGAGATCAACATGGCGTCAAGCCGGCCCATAAAGTGCGCAGCGTCGATTTCTTCTTTCACAAAGAAATCGAGAATCGCGTTGGTGACCGGGTAGTTCATAACGGCATCAAACTGATCGCCGCCGAGCCAAGCGAGTGAATTATGCCAGATTTCACCGAGAATATAGGCATCCGGATTCGCCTTCTTCACTGTATCCCGGAACTCCCGCCAGAAGCAGTGGTCGACTTCATTGGCGACATCAAGGCGCCAGCCGTCTGCGCCGATATCCTCCACCCAGTAGCGGGCGACCTCCAGCAGATACGCTTTTACCTCTGGATGCTCGGTATTCAGCTTCGGCATTTGGGCGACGAAACCGAACGTATCGTAGTTGAGCGGATCGTCGGCTAGCGGATAGTCACGAATGTGGAACCAGTCGCGGAACCGTGATTTTTCTCCATTTTTCAGCACATCCTGAAACGGCGGGAAATAGTAGCCGGAATGATTGAACACTGCATCGAGCATGACGCGGATGCCGCGCGCATGTGCTTCATCGACCAGTCGTTTTGCCGTTTCGTTATCGCCAAACTGCGGGTCTACCTTTAAGTAATCGATCGTATCGTATTTATGATTGGAAAACGCTTCGAAAAACGGTGTGAAGTAAATGCATGTCACGCCCAGCTCTTCCAGGTAGTCCAGCTTGTCGATGACCCCCTGCAGATCGCCTCCGAAAAAGTTATCGCGTGTCGGAACAGCGTCCGGAGTCCAGGCTTCTGTTCCCGGCGGATTTAATGATTCGTCACCATTAGCAAACCGCTCCGGAAAAATTTGATAAAAAACGGCGTCCTTGACCCATTCAGGCGGCGTGAAAACATCAATGGTATTCAAGAACGGAAATTCGAACATGCCGGACGGCGACCAGAGCATGCCGACACCGCCAGAGTGCAGCGAGTCTTCTTTAAAGCCGGTCTCGTTCCAAAACACGGTTCTGTCGCCTTTCTTAAACTTAAAAGCGTAGGCAAAGCGTCGAAACGGCGGTTTGATTTCTACTTCATAATAGTCAAACATCGTATCCCGGGCAAAAACGTGCATGGCGGAAGTCCGGATCGTTTCTTCGTGGAAGTCGTATTTGTCTCCCCAGACGACCGAAACCCGGTCCATATCATCTTTCTTCGTGCGAACTCGAATGTGCAGTGTTTCATGATCGTACGCGTACGCATATTGCGATTTTGGCTGGTGGTAGATTGCTTCAAGCAGCATATCGGTTCCTCCCTGTCCGCAGAGCGGGTAGGCAGCGCCTCCCGGATCCGCTACAATAAGTGTCAGTGCACCTCGTCGTGCCGTTCATACACAACAAAATGAGTGCAATCGTTTGCACAAAAAGCACGAATAAAAAAGCGATTGTACCGCCAGTATAGCATGGGTACAAAGGTGTGTCCATGGACATTCAATCAGGAGGCTGTTATGACACAATTGCTGAAGATGAAACCAGTATTTAAAGAGAAGGTATGGGGCGGATCTGCGCTAAGAGACCGTTTCGGATATGAGCAAGCGAAAGACAATACAGGAGAGTGCTGGGGCATTTCCGGGCACACAAACGGAGCAACAGAAGTGCAGGGAGGTCCTTATGACGGGGTGCCGCTGTCTGTACTTTGGAGCGAAAAGCCGGAGCTGTTCGGTCATCCGGAAGGGACGTTTCCGCTGCTTGTCAAGCTCATCGATGCGGCAGATGATTTGTCGGTTCAGGTGCATCCGGATGACGAATATGCCAAGGAAAAGGAAGGCTGGCCTTACGGTAAAACAGAGTGCTGGTACATCGCGCATGCAGAGCCTGGAGCGGAGCTGGTGCTGGGGCACAACGCCAATTCCCGTGAAGAACTGCGAAAGCTTGCAGAGCACGGAGAGTGGGAGGAGCTGTTTCGCCGTGTACCGGTGAAAGCAGGGGATTTTGTCTACGTGCCGAGCGGGACCGTGCACGCGATCGGCGGCGGAATCACGCTGCTGGAGGTCCAGCAAAGCTCTGACATTACGTACCGCTTCTACGATTATGACAGACCTGACCAAAACGGGCAGATGCGGGAGCTGCATCTGGAGGATTCGATCGCCTGCTCGATGGTGCCTCATGAGGATCAAACCCCTCCACGTACGACGGAACAGACAGCCGGCGCCACGATGGAAACGCTGATCGAAGCTCCATACTTTACTGTTCGCCGAGTCCTGGTCGAAGCAGAAACTGCGCTGGCCAAAAAAGCGTCGTATCAGCTGATCTCGGTCATTGACGGAGAAGGCTATGTCCTGTTGAACGGCGGGAAAATGCCCGTCCAAAAGGGGGCTCACTTCGTCGTCACAGCAGGGGAGGAGCAGCCTGTTTTTACCGGTACGCTTGAGCTGATCGCTGCTGAGCCTGGTGAATCAGCCTGAGCAAGTAAAACGCTGCACGAATAAGAAGAGGTGCCTGGATCAGAAATTGATCAGGCACCTTTTTCGTATCAGCTGCTGCTTCCAGACGCTTCTGCGTACTCTTCGTTTTCCTGTTTTTCCTTCAGTTTCTTTATGTCTGCGCGGATGAGGATCGAGGCAAACAGCGCGACAACAAACATGCCGCCAAAAATGTACATCGTCAGCGCGTAGCTCTCCGTCACTTCACGGAGCCAGGAAACAACGACCGGCCCGACGAGACCTGCCGCGGCCCAAGCAGTGAGTATATAGCCGTGAATGGCACCGAGCTGCTTCGTACCGAAAATGTCGCCAATGTATGCCGGGATCGACGCAAATCCGCCGCCGTAGCACGTCATGATCAGGAACAGGACAGCCTGGAAAATAAGCGCATCGGTTAAGCTCGGAAGCGCAATGAATGAGACGATCTGAATCGCAAAGAAAGCGGTGTAAACGTTCGGACGGCCGATATAGTCGGATATACTCGCCCAGGCAAGACGTCCTGCTCCGTTAAAGAAGCCCATAATCCCGACCATCGTGGCAGCCGCTGCTGCAGAAAGACCGGCAATTTCCTGACCCATCGGCGAAGCAACGGACAGGATGGCAATTCCGCAGGTGACGTTAATAAACAGCATCACCCAAAGCAGGTAAAAGCGCCGTGTTTTAACCGATTCGTTCGCAGTGAGAAAGGCAAGGTCTTTTTTCTCAGACTGCTCGCCGCTCTCTTCTTTTTCCCGCATCGCCTTTGGCTTCCAGCCTTCCGGCGGTTTGGCGAGATACAAGGACGAAATAAGCATGATCACAAAATAAACGACACCGAGAATATAAAAGGTTGCCGCGATGCTGAAGGCACCAATTAAGTATTGCATAACGGGGCTTGCAATCAACGAAGCGAAACCAAAGCCCATAATCGCCATGCCGGTCGCAAGTCCGCGGCGGTCCGGAAACCATTTGACGAGCGACGATACCGGCGTGATATAGCCGACACCCAAACCGAAGCCACCCATTGCCCCATAAAAGAAATAGAGCATCCACAGCGATTCGAGCTGGACAGACAGACCGGATCCGATCATGCCGACTCCGAATAAAGCGGTGGAAACAAGCCCGGAAACACGCGGTCCGTACTTTTCCACGAAGTGCCCCATGAAGGCGGCCGACAGACCTAAAAAGGCGATCGCAATACTGAAGGTAATCGAGATCGCCGTCAGGCTCCAGCCAAACGTTTCGTTCATCGGATTGGAGAAAACACTCCATGAATAAACGGAACCGATGGAAATATGAATGCCTACTGCCGCGGCTGCGATGAGCCAGCGGTTTTTAGATGTTTCTGCTGCCATACTTATTCACTCCTTTGAACGGATTGACGAAAAAAGAACGAGCGGAAGGGAACGCGGTGTCCCTCCGCTCGAGATGTGCTGCTTTAATTGCGTTCCTGATCTTTTGTCTCCCGGCCCATGCCTTCCAAAAAGCGCATCAAAATGGTCAGAGAGCGGTTGATCTGCGGATCTTTCAGCTTCTTAGCGAGATCGAAATAGCCTGTTTTTTCATCCGGATCCGGATCTTCGGCCACGCGCTCGATACCATTGTTCAGCTTGAGCAGCAGCGGCTCGATTTTACGCATGTCGATCGTACCGAGCACGCCGACCATCAGCAGCATGTTGCGTAGTGCGTTCGTGTTTTCATCTTTTGAAATCTCCTGCACGATGATCTCAAGAACTTTATCGCCTTCTGACACAAGACCGTTGGCGATCCGGGTGATGCCGTTTTTATGCAGATTATTCATTAAATCAATCGCCCCGAGGACGGCCTCCTTGTTATCGGCGAGCGCCTGTTCGACCTCCTCCAGGTCCTTTTGCCGCTGCGTTTCAGCTGAGAGCGGAGCAGGTTCAATGTCGCGGATCGGTCTAGCCATTCGGTTTCGCCCCTTTCCTTCTCACTATATCTCCAGGAAACACGTAGTCTTTACGCTGCCATTTGGCTTCAACATTGACCCCGATCTGCGGCTGAGGATTGCCGTAGCGGTGATTCGTGCGCGGAAGCGGGCTAGCGCCCTTCGGCTTCAGCACCTCCATTTTCGCAGACAGCTCCTTGTAGGCAGGCGTATCGGTATCCTTGTCGGCGTAACTGCTCGTAAGCTGGTTGACGGCCGCTTCACCGGAATCATTCATCGGCAGATACAGCTCCTTACCTTGCACGCGCTCCGTTACGATACAAGATACCTTCACCTGTCCATATGGAGACGTCAGTTTGACGAACGAACCGTCTTCAATCCCGCGCTCCTCTGCAAGCTCCGGAGAAACTTCAAGAAACGCGCCAGGCGTTTTGCTCGTAATGCCTTCCGCTTTGTACGTCATATTGCCTTCGTGAAAATGTTCGAGCAGTCTTCCGTTGTTAATGTGCAAATCATATTCCTCGCCGAAATCAAGCGGAACCGTCCAGTCTACCGGGAAGAGCCGGGCTTTTCCGTCCGGGAACGGGAATTCTTCCTTAAATAGAAGCGGCGTATCGGTGCCATCTTCTGCCACCGGCCACTGCAGGCTGTTATAGCCTTCCAGGCGTTCATAGGAGACACCGGCAAACAATGGCGCAAGAGAAGCGGATTCTGCCATGATTTCGGACGGATGGGAATAGGTCCAGCCCGCACCGAGCTCATTCGCGAGCTCCATGATAATTTTCCAGTCCGGCTTCGAGTCTCCGAGCGGTTCCAGAACCTGATACAGACGCTGCACACGCCGTTCGGTATTTGTAAATGTACCTTCCTTCTCAAGACTCGGGCCTGCCGGAAGCACAACGTCTGCGAACTCAGCCGTTTTCGATAAAAAGACGTCTTGGACGACGAAGAAGTCGAGCTTTTCAAACGCTTCGTGCACGTAGTTAATATTGGAGTCGACGATCCCCATGTCTTCGCCCTTCAAATACATTGCTTTGAGCCTGCCGTCATGAACCGCTTCTACCATCTCGTGGTTGTTCCAGCCGGCTTTCTCCGGAAGAGAGGTGCCCCAGCCTTCTTCATATTTGCGTCGGATTACGCTGTCCTCTACCGATTCATAACCCGGGAATTTATCTGGCATGCTGCCGAAGTCACTGGCACCCTGCACGTTGTTATGACCGCGGAGCGGATACGTTCCGGCGCCCGGCTTCATGTAGTTGCCGGTGATGAGCATCAGGTTGGAAATAGCGGTGCTCGTATCGCTTCCGCCGAGGTGCTGGGTGACGCCCATGGCCCAGAGAGAACAGACAGTGTCTGCTTCTGCAATCATCTCGGCCGTTTTCACGAGCTCGTCCTGGCTGAGTCCGGTGTACTTCTCTGCATACTCAAGTGTGTACGTTTCGAGCGATTGGCGGAATTCATCAATGCCGTTCACATGTTTCTCGATGAACGTTTTGTCTTCCATGTTGTTATCCAGAATATATTTGGATACAGCAGAAAGCCACACGAGATCAGAGCCTGAGCGCGGATGAATAAACAGATCCGCTCGTTCTGCCATTTCGTGGCGCCTCAGGTCTGAGACGATCAGCTTTTGTCCGTGAAGCTTTTGGGAGCTCTTCACCCGCGTGGCAAGAACAGGGTGGGATTCAGCCGTGTTGGAGCCGATTACGAGCACGAGATCTGCCTGCTGAATGTCGGTGATGCTGCCGGAATCTCCGCCATAGCCAACGGTCCGGAATAACCCTTTCGTGGCCGGTGTCTGACAGTAGCGGGAGCAGTTATCCACGTTGTTCGTTTTGAAAATACTGCGCGCGAGCTTCTGCATCAGGTAAGACTCTTCGTTTGTCGTTTTGGATGAACTGATGAAGGCAAGCGCATCGTTTCCGTGTTCTTTTTCGATCGAACGCAGGTTTTCAGCGATCAGCTTGTAGGCTTCCTCCCACGTTCCTTCTCTGAAGCGGGATCCTTCACGGATGAGCGGCTTCGTAATCCGTTCTTCGCTGTTCACGTAATCCCAGCCAAACTTTCCTTTCACACATGTGGAAATCCCGTTTGCCGGGGCCTCCTCCTGCGGCTCTACCTTCAGAATGTCTCTTCCCTGCGTCCATACATCAAATGAACAGCCAACACCGCAGTAGGTACAGACAGTTTTCGTCTTTTTGATTTTAGCGTCACGCATGGAAGCTTCCATGTCAGAGATTGCAAGAATGGAGCCATAGCCGGTTTCCACATTTTTCGTCAGCTCAATCATCGGACGAAGGGTTTTCTGATCCATCCCTGTCATATAGCCTGCTTTGCCTTCCATGCCTTTTTCCATCATTGCATTACACGGACAGACGGTCGAACAGTGACCGCAGGAGACACATGAGGATTCATTGATAGCCACATCGTTATCCCAGATAACCCGAGGACGGTCCCGTTCCCAGTCAATGCGGAGCGTTTCTGTCACCTGCACGTCCTGACACGCTTCGACACAGCGGCCGCATAAAATACACTGATCCGGGTCATAGCGGTAATAAGGATGCGAATTGTCTTTCGGTTCCGGTTTCGGTTCAAACGGGATGGTCTGATGCTCGATCTTCATGTCCTTGACTGCATTATGAACTTCGCAGTCGCCGTTGTTGTAATCGCACACTGTGCAGTACAGCTCATGGTTATGTAGAATGCGGTCCATCGCGATGACCTGGGCATCCTTCACATCCTGTTGAACCGTATCGATCCGGGAACCTTTCTTTACTTTCGTGTCACAGGAACGGACGAGCTCGCCGTCGACTTCCACGATACAGGCATCGCACGTTTTAATTGGACCGAGCGCTTCGTGATAGCAGACCTGGGGAACTTCCACCCCTCGTTCATTTAAGTGCTGCAGCACCGTCTGCTCTTCAGAAGCCTGATGGAGCTTTCCATTCACTTGTACGCTGACTTGCTTCGACAATGCAGATTCCTCCCTTAAAACAGAATTGTATGAAATTTTCAGATACTTACACAATTCCCCAGTCAGCGCTTGCAAGAAACCTCTTTTTCAACCGAATATATAACGTTTATAATAGTTCTTTCGATGACGTTTCGGAAATCGAAATCTCGTGTATAGAAGGACAACGAATTTTCTGGAGAGGAGATGGAGGTATGAAGGATCAAAAGAAGATGTATATCGGAAGTTTCCTGCTCGGGTTCGGATTTCTAGGAGCATTGGACGGCATCGTTTTTCATCAGCTGCTGCAGTGGCACAGCGTGATTCATGATGCTCCGACGACGATTCAGATTATCAGCGACGGTCTGTTTCACTTTGCGGTAACGCTGACGATTATAGCAGGAGCCGTGCTGCTTTGGTTGAGTGGAAAGCCGCATGAGCCGAAAAGCGCGTGGAAGTCCGCAGGCGGCTTGTTTCTAATCGGAGGGGGGACCTTTAATTTGCTGGAAGGGATCATCAATCATCATATTCTTCAGATTCACCGTGTGCATCCGGAAGCTGAAAACCCGCTTTTGTTTGACCTGGCTTTTCTGGCAAGCGGTGTGATTCTGCTCGGAGCAGGCTGGCTGCTGTTAAGGAGGGTGAAGCAGCTTGATGTATAGGTCGATCAGCTTTGTGCTCATTTTCGTAACAGCAGCGCTGATGCTCTACGGTCATCTGGTCAACAGCCATTTTACTGGACATCTGACAGGGAGCCATGACCACGGATCGGTGGAAGCAGAGGAGCCCGCACCAGAGCTTGCCATTCGCTTAGAGGATACGGAAGGCGAATGCCTGCTCCATGCGGAAGCCGAGCATTTCCGCTTTACGAGAGAGACAGCGGTGACACGGGGAGGACACGCCCATTTATATGTAAACGGGGAGCGGGAAGCAAGAATCTATGACTTTCCATACGCTCTCAGCGAGCTTGAACCTGGAACCGAAATCAAGCTAGTTCTTGCTAATCACGAGCATCGTATCCTGACAACCGGCGGAAATGAAATCAGCAGCGCGATTACGGCAGAGAAGTGCACGAATGGGGAAAGAAGCTAAGGGCTTGTCTGCTGCATCAAAAGCCGATGGATCTGACACAATACGAAAAGAAGCCGCGTGGGCGGCTTCTTTTGATTTTCCTGCGAACGGGTGGAAGGCAGGATTGTATCAGCTTCTGTCTGAGGTTTGCAGAATCGAGCGGAGCAGAACATCGTCTGAGTTGACGTTCTCCATATGATGGGAATCGACGAGTCCCTTCATTTCAGCCATGCTGTCGTGCAGATGACGAATGGCATCTGACTGATGATCAAGCTGTTCCGTAATCAGCTCCATATCATCCTTCGACGACAGCAGGTTTTCAAGACGCGACAGCCGGCGGATGATCACTTTCAGCAGGTCCAGTTCTGTCACGGCCGATCACGCACCCGTCTGTTCCTGCACAGCTTCCTCGGAAGACCCGTCCATCGTCTCTTCCTCGTATGTGCCGTCGAGTTTATTCAGCTTCAAAAACGTGACGGTGTCTGCAATCACGTCCGGCACCCATACTTGTTTTTCGTCATTGACGACGAGCTGGCGCATCTGAATTCGACCTTTTACAGACAGGAGGGAGCCAGTGCCGCAGTAGTCGGCGACACGATCAGCGAGCTTGTTCCAGCAGGCAATCTGTACAAAGTCTGTGTCGTAGCTGCCTTTGCTGTTGCGAAATGAACGTCTGACAGCGAGCGTGAAGCGGGTCAGGGAAGCACCGTTAGCAGTTGTTGTATGATGAGGCGTTTTAGCCACTCTTCCGATAAAAATAAATTGATTCAGCATAATAGTCGCTCCTTTAACTTGGTTGATGTAGTAGGTTAGGATGCTGGATTGAAAACTGCGATTTGCGACTGCCCTCCTTTGCATATGGAATGTAACAGCATACGGGATGCCGTTTTACGCACCATAATGAATACTGAATCAGAAGTAAAATAATGGATCAAAATACGTACTAAAATAATAATATGACAAATGAAAGAGAGAAAAATGAGTCTAAAGAACCAAAAATGATAACGCTTTCTGAAAAAATAAATCATCTCCCGAAAGATGATGAAATTATCTGACAAATAGCATTGACGAAGCGGAGGGAGGTTGATATATTGTAGGTGACGGAGCAGCCGCTCACTTTTTACGAAGGGAATGGGATCATTCTATGCTCGGAAAAGTAAAATGGTTTAACGCCGAAAAAGGATTTGGATTTATTGAAGTGGAAGGGTCGGAGGACGTGTTTGTTCACTATTCGGCCATCGATGAGGAAGGATACAAATCGCTGGATGAAGGCCAGGAGGTCGAGTTCGACGTTGTCGAAGGGGCCAGAGGGCCGCAGGCATCCAACGTTGTGAAAAAATAACGTATATAAGCAGACGTCCCGTAAAGCTTCTTTGACGGGGCGTTTTTTACCAGATGAACCTGCGGAAAGGAGGGCGGACCCGCTTCGGCGCCCAGCAGGTTTTTGTTAATTATTTATGAAGAAAATGAATGTTTCAGCAGGAGAAGCGCGAGGGTACAGCGAATAATGTACGTATAACCGAAAGGAGTTGTTAGCTTATGAATTTTAATATTCGTGGCGAGAACCTGGAGATTACGGATGCGCTGAGAGACCACGTGGAGAAAAAAGTCAGCAAGCTGGAGCGCTATTTCGATACAACACCATCCTCTGACGTACACGTGAAAATGAGCGTTCTTAATCAGGAGCAGAAAGTGGAAATTACGATCCCAATGCCGAAGCTCCTCCTTCGGGCAGAAGAAAAGCATGCGGATATGTATGCTGCCGTCGATCTCGTAATCGAGAAGCTCGAGCGGCAGATTCGTAAGCATAAAACGAAAGTAAACCGTAAATACCGCAACGGCGATGACAGCTTGAAGTTCATGTTTAAAAATGAACTGGAGCCGCTCGCAGAAGAAGAATTCCCGGACGACGATTTTGAAATCGTTCGTACGAAGCGCTTTGACCTGAAGCCGATGGACGCAGAAGAAGCGATTCTGCAGATGGACATGCTCGGGCACAGCTTCTTTGTCTTCTCCAATTCGGTTAATGGAGACACCAACGTTGTGTATAAACGGCGAGACGGCCGCTACGGCCTGATTGAACCAGAATCTTGATTGAAAAACGAGCAGAAGCTGCCTCCTAAGGGGCAGCTTCTTTACATTTAGAACCGATATGATGGAGCGTGCCGGCAATTCGTTTGGAATCGCCGGTTTTTTCCAGCAGCGGATGCTTCTGATCAGTCAATTCGAACGGCGTCGGTGTCTCCACGGCGAACCGTGCCTTCCCGCAGAATCGCAATATGCTGCTTGTCGCTTAAGTTCGTAAAAATAACAGGAGTGATCGATGCTTTTGCTTCTTTTCTTACTTTCTCCAGATCAAAGCGGATCAGCTCGTCGCCGACGCGGACCGTATCGCCCTGCTCCACGAAAGCTTCAAAGCCCTCTCCTTTCATATTGACCGTGTCGATTCCAATATGAATGAGAATTTCTGTGCCATCCTCAGCTTCAAGGCCGACAGCGTGCTTCGTATGGAAGAGCTGTACGACTTTCCCGTCAACAGGGGAGACCACCGTACCGTCAGATGGCTCGATTGCAAACCCGTCGCCCATCATTTTTTCAGCGAACATGTCATCCGGCACTTCTTCGAGCTTTTTCAGCTCGCCGTTCAGCGGCAGCGCAACGGCGGCACTCGAAAGAACAGGACCGCTTGAGGCTTCCGGAGCCGTTTCCGGTTCAGCAGGCGTTTTGCCGCTGATGATATCTTCCATCTGACTCTTAATTGTTTCCGAACGCGGGCCGAAGATCGCCTGAATATTTTTATCAACCTGCATGACCCCTGACGCGCCAAGGTTTTTAAGTTCATTTTTATCTACCTGATCGACGTCTTTTACGGTGATCCGCAGACGGGTGATGCAGGCGTCCAGGTGGGAAAGATTTTCTTTACCGCCAAAAGCCTTCAACACGGAATAAGGCAGTTCACTGACCGAACCGGACTTTTGCGTGTCGCCATTATCCACATTCTTTTCGCGGCCAGGTGTCATCAGGTTGAACTTCTTGATCATGAAAGTGAACAGGAAGTAATAGATGACAGCAAACACGAGGCCGACGATAATGACGATCCACCAAGGTTCACGTCCCGGCACAACCCCGAACAGGAAGAAGTCGATCGCACCTCCGGAGAAGGTGTAGCCCATGTTTATATTCAGCCAGTAAAGAATCACAAATGATATCCCGTCGAGCACCGCGTGAATAAAGAAGAGAAGCGGGCTGAGGAACAGGAACGAAAATTCAATCGGCTCCGTGATTCCGGTTAAGAAGGAAGTCAGGGCTGCGGAACCAAGCAGACCGCCGACGACTTTTTTGTTTTCCGGACGTGCCTGATGATACATCGCAAGTGCTGCAGCAGGCAGTCCGAACATCATGATCGGAAATTCACCGGCCATAAAGTGTCCAGCAGTCAGCTCCGTTTGATCCTGGAGCTGGGCGAAGAAAATGTTCATGTCACCGCGGACAACGTTGCCTGCGGCGTTCGTATACTGCCCGAATTCAAACCAGAACGGCGCATGGAAAATGTGGTGCAGACCGAACGGAATCAGGAGACGCTTAATGAAGCCGAAGAAAAAGACGGCAACGGTCATGGCTTCTTCCATTAAGAACTGGGACGCCGAGTTCATGCCTTCCTGAATCGGCGGCCAAATAAAGAACAGGGCGATCCCGACAAAGAATGACGCAAACGCGGTTACGATTGGAACGAAGCGTTTACCGGCAAAAAAGCCGAGAAATGCAGGCAGTTCGATCGTGTAATAGCGGTTATATGCCCAGGCAGCGAGTGCCCCCATAATGATCCCGCCGAACACCCCGGTCTGCAGCGTCGGAATGCCGAGGACGAGCGCATGCGCCGGGTCTTCGGACTGAAGAACGCCTTCAACAGTCAACCCGCCCATAACCCCCATCGTCACGTTCATCACGAGGAAGCCGACGAGAGCTGCGAGTGCGGCAACACCGGCCCCATTGGCGAGACCGACGGCGACACCGAGTGCAAAGATTAACGCAAGGTTATCAAATACGATACCGCCGGCGTTTTCCATCATCGTTGCGAGACTGATGAAGAAGTCGCTCTCTAAAAACGGCATCAGATTGATCATGTTCGGGTTGCGCATCGCGTTACCGAACGCCAGCAGCAGACCTGCTGCCGGAAGAATCGCAACGGGCAGCATGAGCGATTTACCGATCCGCTGCAGCTGTCCAAAAAAACGTTTAAACATAGCAGGAAACCTCCTAAAAAGAATAATGAACTGAGAAAGCAGACAGCTGAACGCAAAAAAGGCATGAGAAAAAAGGAACCGAACCTCCGTCAGAAGATAGTCCTCCCCTGCCGAAGTGTTTCAGTCGTCCTTTTCTCTCATGCCTGCATCACCAGTAACACGGAAAAAGCCGATCAGCGTATGGAATTGGATTGGGCGCCGGATATCCGCTGAATGTGAAGCGTCAGATAGACGGCTTCTGCATCCGGTACGTGTTTATTCAGGCGCTGCTGCATCACTTTCATCAGTTTCCAGCTCAAATTATAGCAGAGCGGATACTCCGATTGCAACACGTTTAACAATGGATCCTGATTTTCTGTATACGTTTCCGCTTCCACTCGTTCGATCGCATGATGCAAATGTCGGACGAGGCGCAGGTAATTGACATCCCGGCGGTCAAGCTCAAAGCCGAGAAACGTTTCGATCCGGCGCACAAGCTCGCTGACAAGCTGCGTATGGCGGTTTACTGCAGATAAATCACGGTTCGTCAGTGCACTGTGAATATGGAGCGTAATGAAGCCGATTTCACCTTCCGGAAGACGCACGTCAAGCTTGTTTCCCACCCGTTCCGCCATGGCAGCCGCCGCCTGATATTCCTTCGGATAGGCGAGCTCCGTCTCTTTTAGAAATGGATTCGTGATCCCATGACCATCCTGAATCCGTTTGACGGCAAAGTACAGGTGATCCGTCAAGCCGACGTGGATATGCTCATTCAAACTTGAAGAAAAGGTGACTTCAAGCCTCGAAATCTCTTCTTCCATCAAGCCGACGAACTCTTCATCGATGTAGGTCAGCAGCTGTTTATACTGTTCGCGTTCCGTTTCGTTCCGGAGTACGAAGAATTTTTCTGCCTGACTGCCGGCGATCTCGTCGCCGGGGCTGCGCCCGAATCCGAGTCCTTTGCCGATCAGCACAACCTCCTCATGATCCGGATGTGTAGCGATGACGACATTGTTGTTCAGCACTTTTTTTACCGCAAGCACCAGGAGCCCTCCTTCCTTCTAAAGGTATATCGCTGTGACGTTAGTGTTCCTATTATAGTCGTATCCGTTTTCAGGGATCAACCTGCAGCTTCTTCCGCATCCTGCCGCTCCTTGTAAGCTTATCAGCAACCTGATAAAATGAATAGCAGCGTGTAACAGCGGATCCTGCCCGGCACGGCTTTTTTGTGCAGGGAAGGAATTTAGCAGAAAGGGAGCAATGCCCGATGATTGGATTACTCAAAAAAGTGATCGGTGACTCAGATGCCCGCCATCTGAAAAAGCTGGATAAGCTTGTAGCCGAGATTGACGAATACGGAGAAAAAATAAAGCAGCTGAGCGAGAATGAGCTGCGAGGAAAAACGGTTGAATTTAAAAAGCGCCTGGCAGATGGCGAAACGATCGACGACCTTCTGCCGGAAGCATTTGCGGTCGTACGCGAAGCGTCGACGCGAGTGTTCGGCATGACGCATTTCCGCGTGCAGCTGATCGGGGGGATCGTACTCCACCGCGGCGATATTTCAGAGATGAAAACCGGGGAAGGGAAAACTCTTGTCGCAACACTCCCGGTTTATTTGAACGCGCTCTCGGAAAAAGGCGTTCACGTTGTCACGGTCAACGACTACCTCGCCCGTCGTGACGCAGAAGAAATGGGCAAGCTGTATAACTATCTCGGGCTGACAGTCGGCTTGAACGCGTCCGGCATGACGAAGGAAGAGAAGCGTGAAGCCTACGCAGCAGACGTCACGTACGGCACAAACAACGAATTCGGCTTTGATTACCTGCGAGATAACATGGTGACCTACAAGAGAGACATGGTGCAGCGCGACCTGCATTTTGCAATCGTCGATGAGGTTGACTCGATTCTGATCGACGAAGCGAGGACCCCGCTCATTATTTCCGGTGCTGCTAACCGGACGTCAGAGCTTTACAGCACGGCGAACCAGTTCGTGAAAATGCTTAAACTTGATGATGATTTCACGCTCGATGAGAAAACGAAGTCTGTCCAGCTGACGGAGAACGGTGTCGCAAAGGCAGAACGAATCTTTAACATCGACAATCTGTTTGATTCCGATCACGTGCAGCTGAACCATCACATCAATCAGGCGCTGAAAGCTCACAAAGTGATGATCCGCGATGAGGACTACGTTGTAGAGGATGACCAGGTTGCGATCGTTGACCAGTTTACAGGGCGTTTGATGAAGGGCCGCCGATTCAGCGACGGATTGCATCAGGCGATTGAAGCGAAGGAAGGCGTCAAAATCAAGCGCGAAAGCATGACGATGGCGTCGATTACGTTCCAGAACTACTTCCGTATGTATAAGAAGCTTTCCGGGATGACCGGTACAGCGAAAACAGAGGAAGAGGAATTCCAGAACATTTATAACATGAATGTGTACGCAGTGCCGACGAATAAAGATATCGTACGGATCGATAAATCTGACTTAATTTACAAATCGCTTGCGAGCAAGCAGCGTGCAATTGTGGAAAAAATCGAAGAGCTTTATAAGGCCGGACAGCCTGTGCTCGTTGGTACTGTCAGCGTTGACAATTCGGAGCTGATCTCCCAGCTCTTGAAGAAAAAGCGAATTCCGCATAACGTGCTGAACGCGAAGAACCACGCTCGTGAAGCGGAGATCATTGAAAACGCAGGGCAGAAGCACGCGGTCACCATCGCGACCAACATGGCAGGGCGCGGTACTGACATCAAGCTCGGTCAGGGCGTATCCGATCTCGGCGGTTTGTTCGTTCTCGGGACAGAGCGGCACGAGTCCCGCCGGATTGACAACCAGCTGCGAGGACGAGCAGGCCGTCAGGGAGACCCGGGTATGTCACTGTTCTTCTTGTCGCTTGAAGATCCGCTTATGCGCCGTTTCGGCTCTGAAAATATGAGTAAAATGATGGAACGGCTCGGAATGGAAGAAGACCAGCCGATTGAGAGCAAGATCATTACGAAAGCCGTTGAGCAGGCGCAGAAGCGCGTGGAAGGAAACAACTTCGATGCTCGGAAGCAGCTGCTGCAGTATGACGATGTTATGCGTGAGCAGCGTGACGTCATTTATGAGCAGCGTAATGAAGTGCTCGACTCCGACAACCTCCGTCCGGTCGTGGAGGATATGCTTCACAATACCGTCGAACGTGTTGTCCATTCATACACGCCGGAAGAAGAGGTTCCGGAAGACTGGAATCTGGCCGGTTTAGCAGAGTATATGAACATGACTGTGTTTGCTTCTTCGGAAGTTTCGGAAGATGAGTTGAAAAATCTTGATCCGGAAGAGATGACCGAGCTGATTGTAGAGCGGGTGCAGAAGGATTATGATGCACGTGAAGAAGAGTTTACGCCGGAGCAGATGCGTGAATTCGAGCGGGTTATCCTGCTTCGCACCGTCGACCAGAAGTGGACGGCGCACATTGACCAGATGGATCAGCTGCGCCAAGGGATCCATCTGCGTGCCTATGCACAGAACGATCCGCTGCGGGAGTATAAGTTTGAAGGGTTTGAAATGTTTGAGACAATGGTTGCTTCTATTGAAGAAGAAGTATCCCGCTATATCATGAAAGCCCAGATTCAATCGAACCTCCAGCGTCAGCAGGTTGCCGAAGGAAAGGCCGTTCACCGTACGCCGGGTGAGCAGCAGCAACAGCAACAGCAGCAGGAGCAGGGGAAAACCCAGCCGTATGTAAAAGGGGAAACGGTCGGACGCAACGATCCTTGCCCTTGCGGATCCGGTAAAAAGTATAAAAATTGCCACGGAAAAGAAGAATAGCCGGCCCCCGCCGGCTTTCGCCGTGACGGGAATAATTAATGGAGTGATATACGATGGAAATGGCAGAAATCAGACAGAAGCTTGAAAATATGGCCGGTACGCTGGCGGACTTCAGGGGGTCTCTTTGACCTCGATGAAAAGGAGACCCGCGTAGCAGAACTGGAAGAACGCATGGCCGATCCGTCTTTCTGGGACAATCAGGACGAAGCACAGAAAGTGATTGCAGAAAACAATGCGTTGAAAGCTATGACAGAAACGTACCGCAATTTGGAAGAAAAGCTGGATAACATGGACGTATCGTACGAGCTCGTTAAAGAAGAAAACGATGAAGAATTAAAAGCGGAGCTTGTGGAGGACGTGAAAGCAGTGGAGCGTGACCTGCAGAAGTTTGAGCTGCAGCTGCTATTATCCGAACCTCATGATGCCAACAATGCAATTCTTGAACTGCATCCCGGTGCCGGTGGAACAGAATCCCAGGACTGGGCCTCTATGCTGCTTCGCATGTATACCCGCTGGGCCGAAGCGCAGGGCTTTCAGGTGGAAACGCTCGACTATCTGCCGGGTGATGAGGCTGGCGTCAAAAGTGTGACGCTTCTTATTAAAGGGCATAACGCTTTTGGCTACCTGAAGGCAGAGAAAGGTGTGCACCGGCTGGTGCGTATATCCCCATTTGATTCTTCCGGCAGGCGTCATACGTCGTTCGTCTCGTGTGATATTATGCCGGAGCTTGATGACAATGTAGAAATTGACCTCTCGCCGGAGGATATTCGCGTGGACACCTTCCGATCCAGCGGTGCCGGCGGACAGCACGTTAACACGACAGATTCTGCCGTGCGGATGACGCATATTCCGACGAATACGGTCGTAAGCTGTCAGTCCGAGCGATCGCAGATCAAAAACCGGGAAAAAGCGATCAAGATGCTGAAAGCGAAGCTTTACCAGCAGGAGCTGGACCGCCAGCGCGCGGAAGCAGAGGAAATACGCGGTGAGCAGTCTGAAATTGGCTGGGGCAGCCAGATCCGCTCCTACGTCTTTCATCCGTACAACATGGTGAAGGACCATCGGACGGATTCGGAAACAGGCAACACGCAGGCCGTTATGGATGGTGATCTGACACAGTTCATCGATTCGTACCTGCGCTCGCGTATTCAATAAGAAAGCAGGAGAGCACCGGAGCAGATGATTCCGGTGCTTTTTGTTTGTGCAGATTCGCCCCTGATAAGCAAAAGAAGAACGAGGTCCGCCTGCAGCCAGCAGATATTGCTACAACGTGTTAAAGCGTTAGCGGAGCCGCGTTTACAAGCATTTCCACTGGTGATATACTACGGAAGGATTTTGCTGACGGGGGCGTATACATATGATGAAAAAAATGAACCGGCGCGGGACAGCCGCGCCGCGAACTCCGTTTACAAGAGCGGTGTTCGAAATTGGCCACGTATTAGTCGGAGCGGCAATCGTCGCGATTGCGTTTAACTTATTCCTGCTGCCGAATCAGATTGCATCCGGCGGCGTAGCCGGTATTTCGACGCTGTTTTTACACGTCTTCGGCTTTGAGCCGGCCTACACGCAGTGGGCCTTTAACATTCCTCTATTTGTTGCGGGTGTTCTGCTACTCGGCGGAAGCATCAGCGGCAGTTTGTTTTACGGGGGAAAAACTCTGATCGGCACGCTGTTTCTGCCATACGTCGTGTATTTGACGAGGAACTGGGAGCCGGCTACGACGGACCCGCTTCTCGCCTCCATTATGGGAGGCGTCGGTGTCGGTGTCGGACTTGGGATCGTCTTCCGGTCGAATTCATCCACCGGCGGAACGGACCTTGCCGCTCAGATCATTAATAAATATACAGGAATGTCACTCGGAGCGTGCGTCTTCGTCATGGACGGGCTCGTCGTTACGTCATCCGCGTTTATCTTTGGATTTGAGTTTGCACTTTATGCACTGATCGCGTTGTTCATTACAGGTAAGACAATTGACATCGTCCAGATTGGCTTCGGGTACTCGAAAATGGTCATGATCATTTCCCAATACGAAGAGGAAGTGAAGCAGGGGCTGCTGACGCAAGTGGACCGGGGCGTAACGAAGCTGGCTGGCTACGGTGGGTATACAAACCACGATCGTCCTGTGCTTCTCTGCGTCGTCGGTCGCAATGAAGTGACGAAACTGAAACAGCTCGTACGGACTATTGATCCCAGTGCGTTCGTAATCGTAAGCGATACGTCTGAAGTTCTCGGAGAAGGTTTCAAAAGACGCTGAATCGGTTATAATGGTTAAGACGGGATTTCTATATCCTGCCAGTTCTTTTTGTTATTTTTTAATTCGAGGAGGGGAATGTATGAAGAAAATGGTTGCAGGTCTCTTTGCTGCTTCCCTGCTGCTTGCAGCATGTGGAGACAACGGCGGAGACAACGAACCTGCCAACGATCCGGCAGACAACAACGCTAACAACACGAACGAAGAAGCTGCTGACAACAACAACGGCGGAGACGATGGAGAGTACGATCTCGCAAACGGGGAAGAGCTTTATCAGGGTAACTGTGCTTCCTGCCACGGCGGTGAGCTGGAAGGCGGAACAGGACCAGCACTTGAAGGATATTCCTTCGATGAGGTGCTTAGTGCGATTCAGGAAGGTCCTGGAAGCATGCCTGCTGATCTCGTTGAAGGCGATGACGCTGAAGACGTAGCAGCATGGGTGGAAGACCAGGGATAATACGGCAGTCAGCAAACACATATGTGAAGAGAGCATCTGATAAAACGGCATGACCCGTTCAGATGCTCTTTTTGTTGTGTTTTGAAATGAAATTGTAAACTTCCTGAAGCTTTTTTTAAAAACGCTTCGTGGTATAATAGCGAAGTTGACGAATTCGAGAAATTCGACATAGAACGACAAACGTAGTGCTTTGTGATAGGGGAAAACGGGACTTTATACAGTGGGAAGTGATGCATTTTGATCGAAATGAAAGACGTCTGGAAAACATATCCGAATGGCGTCATGGCGGTCAACGGATTAACGGTATACATACAAAAAGGCGAATTTGTTTATGTAGTGGGACCGAGTGGCGCAGGAAAATCAACGTTTATAAAAATGATGTACCGGGAGGAGCGACCGACACGGGGCGACATTTTAATTAACAGCCAGAATCTGCGGCTGATGAAAGAACGTCATGTTCCTTATCTGCGGCGTGATATCGGCGTCGTGTTCCAGGATTTCAAGCTGCTTCCATCAATGACGGTGTTTGAAAACGTTGCGTTTGCGATGGAGGTTATCGAAGCGGGACGAGACGATATCCGCAAGCGTGTCATGAATGTTCTCGATATCGTACGCTTAAAAAATAAAGCGCGGTTTATGCCGCATGAGCTTTCTGGAGGAGAACAGCAGCGCGTCGCTATTGCGAGGGCGATTGTGAACAGTCCGGCTGTATTGATTGCAGATGAGCCGACTGGAAACCTCGATCCGGATACATCTTGGGAAATCATGCATATTCTTGAAGAGATCAATGAACGCGGTACGACGGTCGTGATGGCGACACACAACCGCAGCATCGTAAACAATATGCGAAAGCGCGTTATCGCTATCGAAGGCGGCCGGATCTCCCGTGATGAAGTTAGGGGGTCGTACGGCTATGAAAGCTAGAACGGTCGGCCGTCACATAAAAGAAGGCGGAAAGAATATCGTCCGCAATGGCTGGATGACGTTTGCTTCTGTCAGTGCCGTAACGGTTATGCTGCTCGTTGTCGGTGCCTTTCTCATGGTTATTTTAAACGTTAATCACTTTGCGGATTCTCTTGAGAGCGATGTGGAAGTCCGGGTCTTCGTAGACCGCGAAGCAGAAGCGGCCGAACAGGAGGAGCTCGAGGAATCAATCGGCACCATCCATCAGGTCGAGGATATTGAATTTATTCCGAGAGATGAAGGACTGGAAAACTTCATTGAAAGTCTCGGCGAACAAGGAGATTATTTTGAAAATCTGAGGGATGAAAATCCGCTGAATGATGTTTTTGTCGTACAGGCTGCGGATCCTCAGGATACAGAACTTGTAGCTGAGGAAATTGATGCATTAAGCTACGTGGATGATATTGAATACGGCTCTGATATTTTTGAACAGCTGTTTGCGGCAACCGACTTCGTGCGAATTGTCGGTTTGGTGCTGATTGTAGGGCTGCTTTTTACAGCCGTCTTCTTGATTGCTAACACGATTAAGCTGACAATCATGGCACGTAAGACAGAAATACAAATTATGAAGCTTGTAGGTGCGACGAACAGCTTCATCCGCTGGCCGTTCTTTATAGAGGGACTGCTGCTGGGTGTGTTCGGAGCAGCAATACCGATTATACTGCTGACTTATGGCTATCAGCGCTTTTATGATTCGATCGGAACGGCGACGGGACTGGAGTTCTTTAACTTCCTTCCGGCTAATCCGCTGATTTTGCAGACTTCCATTCTGCTGCTTGTAATCGGAGCAGTCGTTGGAGTATGGGGAAGCCTGATGAGCGTAAGAAAATTCCTTCGTATATAACGCATACAATCTACTAATAAAAGGGGCAGTGCAGATGCTGATTCGAAAAACGCTGCTTGGTTTCTCTGCCGGCCTGCTCCTTCTCTCTCCCGGTGTTGCCTTTGCAGACAACACCGGCGACGAGCTGGAGGAACAGATCGAAGAGTACCGGGAACAGCAGCAGGAAACGGAACGGGAAGCAGAGCAGACAGAAGAGGAATTGGATGAAGTCGAACGTGAAATAGGCGAAGTGCAGACAGACATTCGGGACCTCGATGAACAAATGAGTGAAACTGCAGGTAAGATGAACGAGAAGCAGGGAGAAATTGATACGACAACCGATCGGACAGAGGAGCTTCGGGAAGAAATCGAAGAAACCGAAATCCGGATTGACGAGCGGGATGACGTGCTCAAGGAGCGCGTACGCTCCATGCATCAGTCCGGCGGTTCTGTCCGCTACATTGAAGTGATTTTAGGCGCACAAAGCTTTGGCGATCTGCTTGAACGGGTGTCGACGCTTCATAACATAGCCTCCCAGGACCGGGAGATTCTCGATGAACACATAGCAGATATGGAAACGCTGGAACGTGCCACAGCAGAGCTGGAGGAGCAGCTGGAAGCGTTAGAAACGCAGATGGCAGAGCTTCAGTCTCTTCAGGCTTCATTGGAAGCACAGACAGCGGAGAAAGATACGCTTTTAGAAGAACTGGCAGAACGAGGGTATGTGTTGGAAGACAGTCTGTTCTCACTTGAAGAAGAAACAGAATTTCTTGCTGCCCAGGAAGCCGCTGCCGAGCAGGAGCTGACAGAATGGGAAGAAGAGCAGCGTCGGATCGAAGAGGAACGACGCTTAGAAGAAGAGCGACGCGCACGTGAGGAAGAAGAGCGGCGCCAGCGCGAGGAAGAAGAGCGGCGCCAGCGCGAAGAAGAAGAGCGTCAGCGAGCTGCTGAGGAGCAGCGCCAGGCAGAAGAAGAGGAAGAAGCAGAACGCCAGCGCGAGCAGGAACGTCGTGAAGAAGAAGAGCGTCGCCAGCAGGAAGAAGAGGAAGAAACACAGGTAGCTGCTTCATCCGGTTCTGAAAGCTCGTCCAGCAGTTCAAGCAGTTCAAGCAGTTCAAGCAGTTCCGGCAGTTCCAGCAGCTCAAACAGCTCAAGCAGCTCCAGTTCTTCTGTTAGCAGCTCTGAAAGCTCGTCCGGCTCTGGCTCTTCGGAAAGTACTTCATCGGAGCAAGCTGCACCATCATCCGGATCAGCGACGTTCCACCGCCCGGCAGACGGACGTGTTACATCAGGATTTAATCCAAACCGGCGCCATCCGGTGCACGGAGATGTCCGGCCGCACCGCGGAATCGATTATGGCAGTGACGGCGGCACAAATATTTATGCTGCAGAAAGCGGAACCGTATCTTCTGCAGGATGGATGGGCGGTTATGGAAACACCGTTGTCGTGACACATGTCATTAATGGACAGACGTACGCGACGCTTTACGCACATCTGGCTTCGATGAACGTGTCGGCAGGGGACCGTGTCGGCCGCGGCGAAGTGATTGCCACAATGGGAACCACCGGAGTTTCAACTGGTGTACACCTGCACTTTGAGGTTCACCCCGGGGGATATGCCGGCGGTTCATCTGCCGTCAATCCGGCATCGTATCTTCCATAACTAAACTTGAATCCACTATTTCGCCGTCCGGCTCTCATGCCGGGCGGTATTTTGTTGATCCTCTTCTTTCATTTCAAAGGGGCTCCCTTTTGTGTAAGCTGGTGAAACGTTAAAAAGCAGCTTTACGTAAATGTACGAAGGAGGGATATGCATGGATGGTATAATCATTGCCTTACTTGCTGCCATTTTCGCAGGAGTTGCTTTGATTAGGAATGGGAGTCGGCTGAAAGAGTGGCTGGAAAACAATAAACAGCCAGAAGAATCCTGGAACGTCCGCATAGTATCCAAACGAAAGGAATCGAAACGTCGAACAAGTCCGGGCCGGAGTGGAGGCGGTTTCTCAGTTGGAAGAAGCCAGGTGAAAAGAACGTATTTTGTCACATTGCAATTCAGTGATGAGAGCAGGCAGGAATATCGTGTAAGCAGCAGGCTCGATGCTCAAATAAAAGAGGGAGAGAAAGGAACGGCAGTTCTTCAAGGAACAAGAGTCGTTTCGTTCATGCATCATTTCTCTGCTTGATTCAGCTGAGAACGTCCCGATTATGGGATGTTCTCGTTTTTTAACATATGATTGCTTGCTTTCATCGCTGTGAAATATTATGTAACGGTTTTTGCTTTCTTTCAATTTTTAAGTGGATTCTGTTATGATTGTAGACAATACCTGATCGATCAGGGGGAAGACATTTTCTCTATGAATGGGGTGGGAATATGAACAATCGAATATTTCTGCCGGTCGTATTTGTTCTCGCACTGTTAATCGGTGCGGGCGGTATGTTTGCATATCTGTCTGTTTCAGACAATCAGGAAGCGGCACCGCAGGAAAATACATCCGAGCAGGCATCTGCCGAAAGTGATGATGACAGCAGCCAGGGCAGCACCGAAAGCACCGGTTCCGAGCCGGATGATGATCAGATACAGCGTGCGATGGAAATGATTCTTGACACATATCTGGAAGATGTAGATGAGCAGCAGCTTATCGAAGGGGCCATCTCCGGAATGATTGAAACGTTAGATGATCCTTTTTCTGACTTTATGAATGAATCAACCGCTGAGGAATTTATGAACTCACTGGAATCGTCATTTGAAGGGATTGGGGCAGAAGTCAGCATGACAGACGGCCGTGTTACGATCGTGGCACCATTTCGCGATTCGCCGGCGGAAGATGCAGGACTTCGGCCAAATGATCAGATTATCGAAATTGATGGAGAAGATATAGAAGGACTTTCGCTTTATGATGCCGTACTGAAAATTCGCGGGGAAAAAGGAACGACGGTCACGCTGACGATAGACCGTCCCGGAATGTCGGACTATATGGACGTCGATGTTGTGCGCGATGAAATTCCGGTGGAAACAGTATACGGAGACATTGTGGAACAGGACGGCCAGAGCATCGGAGTTCTTGAAATCCGTTCTTTCTCTGAAAATACAGCTGAACGGTTTGAAGAAGAGCTTGGTGAGCTTGAGTCAGAAGGCATCGATGGCCTGATGATCGATGTCCGCGGTAATCCCGGCGGATATCTGCAAAGTGTTGAAGACATTGGAGACCTGATTATTCCTGGTGGAGAAACAGTCGTTCAGATCGAGGACCGGGAAGGAGACAGAACCCGGCACGTTTCCAATCTGGAAGAAGAAAAGGATTATCCAATTGTTGGATTAATTAATGAAGGAAGTGCCTCTGCATCTGAAATTCTGGCAGCGGCTCTGCTAGAAGCAGGCGGCCACGATATCGTTGGTACGACGACGTTCGGCAAAGGTACCGTTCAGCAGACAATGCCGATGGACGACGGCAGTCAGCTCAAGCTGACACTTTTCCGTTGGCTTACATCAGACGGCAATGACATCAATGAGGCAGGTGTCAGTCCGACCGTAGAAGTTGAGCAGCCTGATTATTTCTACAGCACGCCGATTGATGCGGAAGAACCGCTCGTACTCGATATGTTCAGTGAGCATGTCGAAAGTGCACAGGAAATGCTGACAGGCCTCGGTTACGAAACTGATCGGACAGACGGCTATTTTGATGAAGCAACAGAAGACGCCGTCCGCTCATTCCAGGAAGACGAGGGACTTGAGGCAACCGGTGAAATCAATGAAGAAACTGCTGATGCGATTCAGGAACGGATTATTGAATCCGTTCAGGATCAGGAAAACGATCTTCAGTATCAGGAGGCACTCAACCTGTTGCTGGAACAGGCTCAGTAAATAATTGTAAGGGAGACTCCGGATCCGCTTCCGGAGTCTCTTTTTCATGAACACATCACGTCGTGTCCCCGAACATCATGCGTTATTTCACCTGATCGTATAAAGCGGACTATTATTGATAAAATCCATGGGGATAATGGTGAGAAACGACACGAAAAGTTAATCGAAAAATGCTGTTCTTTTCCAAGAATTCCTTTAGAATAGAATATACAGGTTTGTTTAGGAGGGAATCACCATGGGATCCGTTTTGCTTGAAGCGTTAACGGCGGTTGGCAGACTGTTTCTGCATCCGCTGACATACATATTTGTGCTTGGGCTGTTTCTTTATCATATAAAACGCGTAAAGCGGGAGAGGCGCCATTTTCATACGAAGGTGCATGACGTTGTCAGTGCACTGCTTTCACCGGTACCTAAAGCACTGATCGCCGGATTCACTGCAGCGGTTGTTTTTGTCGTAACCGGGGTCGAGCTGTCCTATGCACTTCTGCTGCTGTTTACAGCAGTATGGCTGCTCCAGCTGCCGTTCCAGCATGCTTCCTGGTATAGCTTTACGGTAACCGCAGCTGTTTCTATGCTTCTTTTGCCCTTTTTACCAGCCGGCGGCACCGATTCTGCCTGGCTGAACGGTATGCTTGCGTCCCTTCAGGAAGTGAATATGCTTCACTTGGGCGTGCTGCTCGTAACGCTTATGCTGCTTGAAGCCGTTTTATTCCGAACAGCGGCTTCTTCTTCTCCGCTTTTGCAGAATAGTCCTCGCGGCAAGATGGTCGGGGCTCACACCGTATCGAACCTTTGGCTGATGCCTGCGGTGGTGCTCTTTCCAGCGGGAGGAACTGTTTCACAGGGATGGTGGCCGCTGCTTGACGGAGGGACCGGAACGTTTGGCTTTATGCTGATTCCGTTTCTGCTCGGCTATCAGGTGAAGGCGCAGTCTAGTTATCCAGATGTTGCATCGGAGCGAGTTGGAGCGAGACTGTTTGTGACGGCTCTTCTTACCGGGGTTTTCTTCGCAGCCTCTTTCTTTATGCCGGTAATGATTTACGCAGCCGCCGCCGTTGTTCTCCTCGGCCGTGTGAGCGCCGGATGGGCGTTTGAGGCAGCAGACCGAAGAAGTGTCAGCATTTATACCGCACGGGAAAACGGGCTGACGGTGCTTGGTGTACTGCCGGGATCGACTGCTGAGAAGCTGAACATTCTGCCGGGCGAAACCATCGTCAAGACAAACGGTGTGCAGGTGGAAACGCAGGCGGCATTTTACGAAGCGCTGCAACAGAGTTCTGCGTATGCGAAGCTGGAAGTAGTAGACCGCGACGGCGAAAAGCGAATTGCGCAGGCGTCGATTTATGAGAACGATCATTATTTAATTGGATGCCTGTTTATTCCGGATGACGAGAACACAAATTTATCACTGCGCGGACTCCGTTCTCTTGTCGTCCTTCGTCAGGATCGCAGAGAAACCGCAGGTGCTGACGAAGAGAAGGAAAATACTCACGAAGAAAAAAGCAGCTGACTGTGCTGCGCGGCTGTTCCGGAACATTTCCGGAACAGTTTTTTGACGTATAAGCCCGGACGGACTGCTTCCAAATCAGGAACAGAATGTATGTTCGCACGGAGCTGCATTTCGTGATATAATGGGTGAATCAGGATAAAATCGGGTATTAGATGAGGAGAATAAAGTTTAATGAGGGAAGGCAAGGTGACAGAACGTGGCTGTTGAAACCTATCCATTTAAGTTAGAATCCAAATACAAGCCTGCAGGCGATCAACCGCAAGCAATTGAAAAGCTCGTAGAAGGCATTCAGCAGGGAGAGAAATTCCAGACCTTGCTGGGGGCTACCGGAACAGGTAAAACATTTACGATGTCCAACGTGATCGAACGGGTGAAAAAGCCGACGCTGATCATTGCTCACAACAAAACACTTGCCGGACAACTATACAGCGAGTTTAAAGAGTTTTTCCCGGAAAACCGGGTCGAATATTTCGTCAGCTACTATGACTATTATCAGCCGGAAGCATATATTCCGCAGTCGGATACGTTTATCGAAAAAGATGCCAGCATAAATGATGAAATTGATAAGCTGCGCCACTCCGCGACGAGTTCACTGTTTGAGCGCGACGATGTCATCATCGTGGCCAGCGTTTCCTGCATTTACGGCCTGGGTTCCCCGGAGGAATACCGGGATCTTGTTGTGTCATTAAGGACCGGCGATGAGCGTGAACGCAATGACCTGCTGCGACAGCTCGTCGATGTGCAGTATACGAGGAACGATATCGACTTTCAGCGGGGAACGTTCCGTGTGCGCGGAGACGTCGTGGAGATATTCCCGGCTTCCCGCGATGAACACTGTTTACGAGTGGAGTTTTTTGGTGATGAAATCGACCGGATCACTGAAGTAGATGCGCTGACTGGAGAAGTGTTAGGCGAACGGCAGCACGCTGCTATCTTTCCGGCTTCCCACTTCGTTACACGGGAAGAAAAGCTGCAGCGTGCAATGAAGAACATAGAGGCGGAGCTTGAGACTGTTTTAAAGGATATGCATGACAGAGGCAAGCTGCTGGAGGCTCAGCGGCTGGAACAGCGGACACGCTACGATCTGGAGATGATGCAGGAGCTCGGATACTGTTCCGGAATTGAGAACTACTCGCGGCATCTGACGTTCCGGGAGGCCGGGGCGACTCCGTACACACTGCTTGACTATTTCCCGGAGGATTCCCTCATTATTATTGACGAGTCCCACGTGACGCTGCCGCAGGTCCGAGGCATGTACAATGGCGATCAGGCCCGCAAAAATGTGCTGGTTGACCACGGCTTCCGGCTTCCTTCGGCAAAAGATAACCGTCCGCTTAAGTTTGAAGAGTTCGAAAAGCACATCCGGCAGATCGTGTTTGTATCTGCTACACCAGGTCCGTATGAGATTGAGCATACAAAAGAAATGGTAGAGCAGATCATCCGGCCGACGGGACTGCTCGATCCGACGATTGATGTGCGGCCGATTGAAGGACAGATTGATGATCTGATTGAAGAGATCCGGCTGCGGCGCGAGCGCGGTGAACGTGTGCTTGTCACGACGCTGACGAAAAAAATGTCGGAGGACCTGACGAGCTATTTAAAAGAGGTCGGGATTAAAGTGCAGTACCTTCATTCAGACATTAAAACGCTGGAACGCATTGAAATTATCCGTGAACTGCGTCAGGGAGAATTCGACGTCCTTGTAGGGATTAACCTGCTTCGGGAGGGACTCGACATTCCGGAAGTGTCACTCGTTGCGATTCTGGATGCGGATAAAGAAGGCTTCCTCCGGGCAGAGCGTTCGCTGATTCAGACGATGGGACGGGCGGCTCGTAACTCGAACGGTCACGTTATTATGTACGCAGATAAAATGACGAACTCCATGCAGGTGGCGATCGATGAAACGACACGCCGCCGTTCCATACAAAAAGAGTATAACGACAAGTACGGAATTACACCTACGACGATTCAAAAAGCAATTCCGGAGCTGATAAAGGCAACATTCGCTGCTGAGGAAGACGAAACATACGAAGCGCTTGAAAAAGCACCGAATAAAAAGCTGACGAAAAAGGAACGTGAAAAAGTAGTGGAGCGTATGGAGCTTGAAATGAAGCAGGCTGCTAAAGACCTCGACTTCGAGCGAGCTGCCGAACTGCGTGACGTCATCTTAGAATTGAAAGCGGAAGGATGAGACAAACATGGCTTTAGATAACATTGTTGTGAAGGGGGCCAGATCCCACAACCTGAAAGATATTGATGTGACGATTCCGAGAAACAAGCTCGTTGTCATGACCGGTCTCTCAGGGTCAGGTAAATCTTCGCTCGCTTTTGACACGATTTACGCGGAAGGGCAGCGGCGCTACGTGGAGTCCCTGTCTGCTTACGCCCGTCAGTTTCTCGGCCAGATGGATAAACCGGACGTTGATTCGATTGACGGACTGAGCCCGGCTATTTCCATTGATCAGAAAACAACGTCGAAAAATCCAAGGTCGACAGTGGGAACCGTTACGGAAATTTACGACTATCTTCGCCTGCTGTTTGCGAGAGTCGGAACGCCGATCTGCCCGGTTCACGGAGTGGAAATCACTTCACAGACGGTAACGCAGATGGCAGACCAGCTCATGGCATACGAAGAGCGCACAAAAATGCAGATTCTCGCACCGGTTGTTTCTGGACGCAAGGGAACGCATGCGAAAGTACTGGAAGATATAAAGAAACAGGGTTATGTCAGAGTCCGCGTCAATGGAGAGATGCGTGAAGCGGCAGAAAAGATAACACTCGATAAGAATAAAAAGCATAATATCGAAGTCATTATCGACCGGATCATGATAAAGGAAGGAATTGAAACACGGCTCACGGACTCGCTTGAGACGGCACTGAATTTTGCTGAAGGTCAGGTCATTGTCGATGTAATTGACCAGGAAGAGCTGCTGTTTAACCAGCACCATGCCTGTCCGCACTGCGGCTTTTCCATAGGCGAGCTGGAGCCGCGGATGTTCTCCTTTAACAGCCCGTTCGGCGCATGCTCGAGCTGTGACGGTCTCGGCCATAAGCTTGAGGTGGATGAGGAGCTGATTATACCTGATCCGTCGCTGACGCTGAACGAACATGCGATTGCGGCTTGGAAGCCGACAAGCTCCCAGTATTACCCTTCGCTCCTTGCAAGCGTCTGCGCTCACTATAAAATTGATATGGACAAGCCGTTTAAAAAGCTCTCAAAAAAGGAAAAAGCGATTATACTTGATGGAAGCGGCCGCGAAAAAATCCACTTTCGCTACGAGAATGAGTTTGGACGCGTCCGCGAGAAGGATATTTACTTTGAAGGCGTGCTGAAAAACGTCGCCAGACGCTACCGGGAAACTGGATCAGACTATATCCGCGAACAGATGGAGCAGTACATGGCTCAAAAACCATGTCCGTCCTGCGATGGGAACCGTCTGCGCGAGGAATCGCTGGCGGTAAAAATAGACAGCCGGCATATTGGGGAAGTAACCGATATGTCGATCTCCGAAGCAGATCAGTTTTTTGACAGCCTGACGCTGTCGGAAAAGGATATGACAATTGCCCGGATGATACTTCGTGAAATTAAGGAGCGGCTCGGGTTCCTGGTAAATGTCGGTCTTGAGTATTTGACGCTGTCACGTTCGGCAGGAACGCTTTCCGGCGGAGAAGCGCAGCGAATCCGGCTCGCTACTCAAATCGGATCTTCTCTCATGGGCGTGCTTTACATTCTCGATGAACCATCCATCGGGCTGCATCAGCGGGACAATCACCGGCTGATCAGCACGCTCGAAAGAATGAGGGATCTCGGCAACACGCTGATCGTTGTTGAACACGATGAGGATACGATGCTAGCGGCCGATCATCTGATTGATATCGGACCTGGGGCCGGAGTGAACGGCGGCAGCATTTGTTCAACCGGCACTCCTGAGGAAGTGATGAAAGACGAAAAATCGCTGACAGGCAAGTACTTGTCCGGTGAAAAGTTTATTTCCCTCCCCACTGAACGACGGAAGCCGACGAAACGCCGTCTGCAGATTAAGGGAGCGTCAGAAAATAACCTGAAAAACACAGACGTGTCTATTCCGCTTGGACTGCTCAATGCCGTGACCGGGGTATCGGGATCCGGGAAAAGTACGCTGATTAACGACATTTTGAAACGTTCCCTGTCTTTAAAGCTCACAACAGCGAAGGCGAAGCCTGGCAAAGTGAAGGAAGTAAAAGGAATCGATCAGCTGGAAAAGGTGGTCGACATCGATCAGTCGCCGATCGGCAGAACGCCGCGTTCAAATCCAGCCACGTATACAGGCATGTTTGATGATATCCGCGACGTGTTTGCAATGACGAACGAAGCGAAGGTGCGCGGCTATAAGAAGGGGCGCTTCAGCTTTAACGTGAAAGGCGGCCGCTGTGAAGCCTGCCGCGGTGACGGGATCATTAAAATCGAGATGCACTTCCTTCCTGATGTCTATGTCCCGTGCGAGGAATGCCACGGAAAACGGTACAATCGAGAAACGCTTGAAATTAAATACAAAGGCAAAAATATCGCGGATGTACTCGATATGACGGTGGATGAAGCAGTCGATTTCTTCGAAAATATCCCGCGAATTAAACGAAAGGTGACAACGCTGCAGGATGTCGGTCTCGGCTATATTAAGCTCGGCCAGCCGGCAACGACGCTTTCCGGAGGGGAAGCGCAGCGGGTTAAACTGGCTTCGCAGCTGCACCGGCGTTCCACCGGGAAAACCTTCTATATACTGGACGAGCCGACAACCGGGCTGCACGTTGCAGACATTGAGAAACTGCTTCACGTGTTGCAGCGCCTTGTGGAGAACGGGGATACGGTCGTCGTCATCGAACACAATCTTGACGTGATTAAAACGGTCGACCACGTCATTGATCTCGGTCCGGAAGGCGGAAACGGCGGCGGGGAGCTGGTGGCCGAAGGAACGCCGGAAGAAGTCGCAGAAGTGGAAGCCTCCCATACCGGACGCTTTTTGAAGCCGATCCTGGAGCGTGAGCGCAAGCGAATGAATGAGAAAGCAGAACCGGCAACCGCGAGATGAAACATCTGCGGCGCTGATCCGTAATACACCCGAATGCCGATGGAGAATACGCCTCCGGACGGAGGGAACTCTGTGGAGGCTGCTGTATTATGAAGGCAGGGGCGGGAAACTGGACCTGCCGACTATGGAAAGGGGCGTTTGATCATGCAGGAAGAACGGAAAATGATTCTGAAGATGATCGAGGACGGGAAAATTTCTGCCGAGGAAGGTATGCGTCTGCTGGAAACGATTAATGAGCGTGAAAAGCAGGCAGAGCCGGAACCGGAACAGACTTCTTTTGAAGACGATTCTGCGCATTCGGACAGAAACAGCCAGGAGAGCGGCGAATGGAGCTATCGCCGTGCAGAAGAAAAGATGACGAGCTTTGCCAATAAGTTTTCCGGCTTTGTTGATGATGCTGTGCACCGGCTGAAGGAGTTTGATCTTGATTTTAACTTCGGAACCGCTGAGAAAATCGATCATGTGTTTCAGCAGCGCGATGTGTATGTAAAGGAAGCCGATATTCACGTGGAGAACGGTGCGGTTGAAATTCGTCCTTCCGACGAGAAGAAGGTGCGGATTGAATGCGACGTCCAGGTGTTTCGCGTGAAGGATGCAGAAACGGCCAGACGTGAATTTTTACGCGAAGCCCAGTTCAGCATTTCCAACGGCCGGCTCCGCTTTGATGTCCGTAAAAAATCGATGAAAGTGAATACGGTGGTGTATCTGCCGACCGGCGATCTGGAAAAGCTGAAAATATATGCGTTCAACGGACGTATAAATGCCGGGAGCCTGCCGGTTCATAAACTCGATATCCGGGGCGTCAACAGTAAGATCGCCGTTGAACGGATCGATGCAAAAGAAGCCAGAATTGAAACGACGAACGGCTCGATTACCGTGCGCCAATTTAATGCGATGGATGGAGAATTGAAATCCATGAACGGGACGGTAACAGTGGATGCCGGACGAGGCGACTTTCATCTGGAATCAGTCAATGGCACGCTGCATTTCCGTCTTTCGGAAGCGTCCCAGTCCAAGGCATACTTGAAAACGGTGATGGGCAGCGTCTATGTGGCAGTTCCGGACGGCGTAAAAGTGGAAGCAGACGTGAAGACCACTGTCGGCGGTCTGCACTGCCAGCTGCCGAATATGAGCGTGATTGAAGAGAAAAAGGATTATGCTCAGAAGCGGCAGACGTTTCTTGCGAACAAGGAGGGAGACGGCCATTTCTATATTGAGGCCGAATCCACTACAGGTTCGATTCACGTTAAATAACCGGAGGTGTCTTGCATGAAACAGCTGTCCCGGACGATTGAAGACCGCAAGCTGGCAGGAGTGTGCGGAGGACTCGGCAAGTATTTTGGAATTGATCCGACGGTCGTGCGTATTGCAGCGATTGTTCTGTTTTTCCCGTTTTCCCTGCTTGTCGTGTCACTCTATTTGATCGGAGTATTTCTCATGCCGAATGAGGGGGATGTGAGAGGACTATGAGCTGGCTGATACAGCTGATTGTGAACGCAGTCGTTCTCCTGATTATCGCGTATTTCTTCAACGGTATCGAGTTGACAGGCTTCGGTGCGGCTGTGATTGCCGCCCTGATCCTCGCCGTTGTGAACGTCATTGTGAAGCCGATTCTCGTCGTACTGACGCTGCCGATTACGATTTTGTCACTCGGATTGTTTTTATTCGTCATCAACGCCATTACGCTCATGCTGACCGCATGGTTTATGGGAGACAGCTTTGTCATTGACGGCTTTTTCAACGGTCTGCTTGCAGCGGTGATCTTTGCGCTGCTGAATGCGATCATATCGAACTTTATCATCGATCCGCTCACGAAGCGGTAGCGATGGACGTCTGCAGCGGTCCGGCATCAGCCGGACCGTTTTTTCGTGCGGAGAGCGGAGGCGCTTTCCGTCCGGGAGTTCCTCTGGTATGCTAGAATGGAAAAAGATGAAGCGAGCAGGAGAGGAGCAGATGCAGCATGGCAGAAGTGACAGCAGATCGACTGATGGAGGAATTTGACCTGACGCTGATGAATGACGAAGAAGCGGTGACCTACCGTCCTATTACAACAAGTGATATTTCGCGACCGGGCATGGAAATGGCTGGCTTTTTTACATACTATCCGGCGAAGCGGATTCAGCTGTTAGGGAAAACAGAGATGTCGTTTTATGAGCAGCTGGCGGAAGAGGACCAGGTGGACCGGATGCAGCGTCTTTGCACGTATGATACTCCGGCGATCATTCTTTCCAGGGGAATCGAAGTACCCGATACGTTAAAAAATGCGGCTAACGAAGTAGGCGTGCCCGTCTTTTCCGCTGAGATTGCCACGACGAGACTCAGCTCCAAGCTGACGACCTATTTGGAAAGCAGGCTCGCACCGATGACGGCGATGCACGGCGTGCTGATCGATATTTACGGAATCGGCGTGCTGATCACCGGCTCGAGCGGTGTTGGTAAAAGTGAAACAGCGCTGGACCTTGTCAGGCGCGGGCATCGGCTCGTAGCCGATGATTCCGTTGAAATCCGCGAAGAGCAGGACGGCGTGCTAGTTGGGCGTTCGCCGGATTTAATCCGTCACCTGCTTGAAATAAGGGGGCTTGGCATCATCAATGTGATGACGCTTTTCGGCGCCGGCTCTGTGCGAAATGAAAAACGGCTTGGACTTGCCATTGATCTCGAGGCGTGGGATCAGAAAAAACAGTACGACCGGCTCGGACTGGATGAGGATTTTATTCAAATATTCGAAACGAACCTTCCAAAAATTACGGTGCCGGTGCGACCAGGCCGGAACCTGGCCGTTATCATTGAAGTAGCGGCGATGAACTTCCGCCTTAAGCGGATGGGTATTAATGCAGCCGAACAGTTTTCCGAACGGCTTGCGACCGTGATTGAAGAAGGCGATCACGATCATGACTAAACAACAGTTGAGGTGACCATGTTGCTATATTCGATACAACCTATGAATCCAATCGCATTTGAAATTGGTCCAATCTCAATCCACTGGTACGGCCTGCTGATCGGACTCGGTGCCTTTTTAGGTTATCTGATTGCCAATCGCGAAGCGAAAAAACGCGGGATGCCGGATGATTTGCTAGCGGACTTGCTCATGTGGGCGCTACCGGCAGCAATCATTGGAGCGAGATTGTACTACGTGATTTTCCGGTGGGAACAATTTGCGGAAGATCCAGTGCGCGTCTTCTTTATTTGGGAAGGCGGGCTTGCGATTCACGGCGGTTTGATTGCAGCCGTGCTGACCGCTTATTTATTCTGCCGCGTGAAAAATGTTTCTTTTTGGAAGATGGCGGACATCACAGCGCCGAGTATTTTGCTCGGACAGGCTGTAGGCCGCTGGGGAAACTTTGTGAATCAGGAGGTTTATGGAGGGGAAGTCTCCCGTCAGTTCCTCGAATCTCTGTTTCTGCCGACGTTTATTATCGATCAAATGTACATTAACGGCAGCTATTATCACCCGACCTTTTTGTATGAATCGCTTTGGAGCCTGGCCGGGGTGGCGCTGCTGCTCTATTTACGGCGTGTCAACCTGCGCCGTGGCGAGCTGTTTCTGACATACGTGATTTACTATTCAATCGGACGATTCTTTATAGAAGGAATACGTACCGACTACCTCCTGCTCTTTGGAACCTTCCGAACCGCGATGGTGCTGTCTGCCGTCCTGATTGCAGGTAGTATTGCGTTAATTATCTACTGGCGCAAAGCAGGATATACGAAGCGTTATTTAGACGATTGACCGTCAAGCGGGAAAGGATGCTAGTTTTCTTATGCAGACATTAAAAAAAGGCCTGCTCGCCGGACTTGCAACGACGTGGAAGCTCGGTAAAATAATCTTTCCGATCACGCTGATTGTGACGATGCTCAGTCAGACCGTTGTCATGGACTGGCTGACGAGGGTCCTTTCTCCGATGATGGGCTTGATCGGTCTTCCGGGAGAGGCAGCTATTCCGCTTGTCCTTGGCAATGTGCTGAATTTGTATGCGGCGATCGGAGCCATGCTGACAATGGACTTGACGGTAAAGCAAGTATTTATTCTTGCCGTTATGCTGTCGTTTTCACATAACTTGTTCGTAGAATCTGCTGTCGCAAAGCAGGTCGGCTTGCGGATCAGCGTTGTGCTTGCAGTGCGAATCGGGCTGGCGCTTGTGTCTGCCTGGGTGATTCATCTCGTTTGGCGCGGCGGATCAGAGCAGGCGAGCTACGGCTTTGTGCCGGCGAGCCCCGAGGAAGTAAGCGGTACGGCCGATATCTTTTTCTACGGGGTGGAAGCTGCCTTTATCGGAATTCTGCAGCTGGCTGCGATTGTCATTCCGATCATGTTGTTTGTACAAATTATGAAGGACCTCTCCTGGCTGCCTGTGTTCTCAAGGTGGATGACGCCGTTTACCAAGCTGCTCGGTGTGAAACCGAACACATCGACGACGCTGGCATCCGGACTGCTGTTCGGGCTCGCGTATGGAGCAGGGGTCATGATCCAGGCGGCAAAAGAAGACGGCGTATCGAAAAAGGATTTGTATCTGGTGTTTATTTTCCTCGTTGCCTGCCACGCAGTGATCGAAGATACGCTGATTTTTGCACCGCTGGGTATTCCGCTGTGGCCGCTGCTGCTAGTCAGATTGGTAACAGCGATTTTGTTGACAGCCGCTGTGGCGTTTATCTGGAACAGGCTTGAGCGGCAGGAGCAGGAAGAAGAGCAGCCGGCTGCAGCCGCATCGTCAGACCGGTAGAAAGGACGAATCGACATGAAACAGAACGAACTGAATACCGTGCTGTTTGATCTGGACGGTACGCTGATCAATACGATTGACCTCATTGTCGCCTCGTTTGAGCATACGTTGAACCAGTATTTCCCGGGAGTATACGGAAGAGAGGACATTGCCGGGTTTATCGGTCCTCCTCTATCGGAGACGTTCACGAGGCTGAATCCGGACTACGCTGACGACATGATCAGCGTTTACCGCCGCTTTAATCACGCGCACCATGATGAGCTGGTAAAAGGCTATGACGGGGTACATGAAACGCTGGACTATTTGCAGCGTCACGCTTATTCACTTGCAGTTGTCACAACGAAGCGAAGTGATACAGCACGAAAAGGGCTGAAGCTGATGAACATGGAGCAGTATTTTCCAGTTGTCGTGGCGCTCGATCACGTATCGAAATGGAAACCGGATCCGGAGCCGCTGCTAAACGCGCTTGGACAGCTGAACCGCCGGCCTGCGCAGGCGGTGATGGTCGGCGACAGCGAGCACGATATTCTCGCCGGAAAAAACACGGGAACGCGTTCAGCCGGTGTCTCCTGGTCTATTAAAGGCCGCGATCATTTGCAGCGGTTTGAGCCGGATGCGATGCTGGAGCAGATGACTGATTTGATTTCCTTTGTGGAAAAGCACTGAGAGGAGGAGCGCCATGCCCCGGAACACGACAAGCTACCCGGTGGAGACCGCCAACTCACTCTGGCACATCTACAAAACTGTTCCGTTCTGGAAGGTGGTGCGGAACTTTGCTGTTATTCAAACGGCGCGGTATACACCGTTTCTGCCTGTGAAAAACTGGCTTTACCGTACGTTTTTGCGAGCTAAGATCGGTCCGGAAGCTGCTGTTGCGCTGATGGTCATGTTTGATGTGATGTTCCCGGAGCGCATCTCAATTGGCCGGAACAGTGTAGTCGGCTATAACACGACGATTCTGGCACACGAATATTTGATCAGTGAATACCGTCTGGGTGATGTGATCATTGGCGACAATGTCATGATCGGAGCGAACTGTACGATTCTGCCCGGTGTTACGATCGGAGACGGGGCGGTAGTATCCGCGGCTACACTTGTGCATAAAGACGTGCCGCCTGGAGCGTTTGTAGGCGGGAATCCGATGCAACTGATCCGTCCAGGCGAGACGGAAAAATGAACAGAGCCGGAGAGGCGGTACTGATAGGGGATGCTCTGTCAGGCCGCTTTTTTAATCGATTCCGTTCCGGTTGACGGAGGCAGGGATGGCGTGTAATATATGTCATAAGATCTTTATTGCTCTATCACGTTAGCACATTAAAGTGAACGGAGAACAGGTCGGTTCCGGGATCCGGAATCAATCGATACAGACAGGAAAGGAAGACTGATGACATGACGAAGCTGTTTATGTTTGAAAAACCGCAGGGAATGCGGGATACATTGCCTGAGCTATATCAGCTGAAGCAGCAGATTAAGCGGGGGGTGACGCAGGAAGTCACACAGTGGGGCTATGAGTTTGTGGAAACTCCCGCTGTTGAATTTAACGAAACGGTCGGTAGTGCATCTGCCATTCTTGACCGACAGCTGTTTAAGCTGCTGGATCAGGAAGGCAATACGCTCGTGCTGCGTCCGGATATGACTGCACCGATCGCACGAATCGCTGCTTCCACAATGAAGACAGCGGAGCGCCCGCTGCGGCTGACCTATGATGCTCCCGTTTTTCGGGCACAGCAGTATGAAGGAGGACGTCCGGCTGAGTTTGAACAGGCAGGCGTCGAGCTGATCGGAGATGATTCGGTCAGCGCAGATGCGGAAGTGATCTCGCTGATGGTTTCCTCTATGAAAGCAGCTGGTCTTCCGACGTATCAAGTGGCAGTCGGTCACGTCGGTTTCGTAAATGCTCTTTTGAAGGAAGTTCTCGGCAACGAGGAGCGGGCTTCCGAATTCCGGCGTTATTTGTATGAGAAAAATTATGTCGGCTTTCGCAAAGCAGTTGAACAGCTTCCGCTTTCTTCGCTTGATAAGCGGCGGCTGCTGGAACTGCTTCGTCTAAAAGGGGACGCCTCCATTATTGAGCGTGCCCGCAGCATTACCGAATCACGTGCCGGTCAGAAAGCGCTTGATCAGCTGGAGAGCCTGCTTGATGTGCTTGCTGATTTTGACGTAGAGGACTGTCTCATTCTGGACTTGAACCTCGTCATGCACATGAGCTATTACACCGGTGTCGTCTTTGAAGCGTACAGCGAAGGACTCGGGTATCCGCTTGGAGGCGGCGGGCGTTACGACCAGCTGCTCGGACGGTTTCATCACGAAGAGCCGGCAACGGGCTTCGGTCTGCGCGTCGACCGCATGACAGAAGCACTTGGCCAGGCGAAACAGTCGGTGAAAAAGGATGTCTGCGTGATTTACAGCAGAGAAAGACGGAAAGAAGCGTTCGCTGAAGCGCAGCGTCTCCGTTCCGAAGGCCGTTCCGTTGTGATTCAGGAAATCAGCGGAATTGCTAATATTGATGCATATTCCAAGCAGTTCGACCGCACGGCGTACTATGTTGGATCTAATGGAGAGGGGGGAGCGCAGTCATGAATCAGGAGCTCTTGACCGTTGCGATGCCAAAAGGACGGATATTTGAAGAAGCCGTCGGGCTTCTTCGCAAAGCAGGATATGATCTGCCTCCGGAATTCGATGACTCCCGCAGACTTATTTTGGAAGTGCCGGAGTCCGGCATGCAGTTTATTCTGGCAAAGCCGATGGACGTGCCGACATATGTGGAGCATGGGGTAGCGGACGTCGGAGTTGCAGGCAAAGACGTGATGATCGAAGAAGAACGTGACGTTTACGAAGTGCTGGATTTAAAAATCAGCGCCTGCTATATGGCCGTTGCGGCCCTCCCGGACTACAGTCCCGAACTCGATGTCGCACCGAAAATCGCTTCCAAGTATCCAAAGCTGACTTCCGACTATTTCCGTGAACAGGGAGAGCAGGTCGAAATAATTAAGCTGAACGGATCGATTGAGCTGGCACCGATAGTCGGTCTTGCCGACCGGATTGTTGATATCGTCTCCACTGGTCAGACGCTGAAAGAAAACGGGCTGGTAGAGCTCGAGACGATGATACCAATTACGTCGCGCTTCATTGTGAACCCGGTCAGCTACCGCACGAAAGCCGACCGGATCGATGACATGGTCGACCGGCTTGCAGAGGTCATCAACGGGGAGGAACAAGCATGAAACTGGAAGCACTAACGAGCGGCATGTCCCTGAAGCGTTCAATTGATCAGGGCACATCGGAGCAGCGCAGAGCGGTGGAGCAGATTTTAGAGGACGTCCGCACACGCGGAGACGAGGCCGTAGCTGAACTGACAAAGCGCTTTGATGGCGCGGTCATGGACAGCATGCGCGTGACACCTGAAGAGCTGGAAGCCGGCGCAGCAGCCGTTTCAGAAGAGACGCGCAGCATTATCCGGGAAGCAGCGGCAAATGTCCGCGATTTTCACGAACGGCAGCGACGGGAAACGTGGATCACTACGAAGGCAGACGGGACGATCCTGGGCCAGCGCATTCTGCCTCTCGATGCAGCAGGCGTCTACGTACCTGGCGGGAGAGCTGCTTATCCGTCCTCTATCATCATGAACGTCGTCCCCGCTCAAGTGGCAGGAGTCGATCGAATCGTCATGGTGAGTCCCCCGGATTCAGATGGAAAGCTGGCGCCGGTCGTTCTGGCTGTGGCGCATGAGCTGGGCGTTAAGGAAATCTATAAAGTCGGTGGCGCGCAGGCGGTTGCTGCGCTGGCGTTTGGGACAGAAACAATCGCACCGGTCGATAAGGTCACCGGACCGGGCAACATCTTTGTGACGCTTGCGAAGCAGCTCGTTTTCGGCCATATCGACATCGATATGCTGGCAGGACCGAGTGAAATTGTCATTTTAGCAGATGAATCGGCACATGCAGATTTCATCGCAGCCGATATGCTGAGCCAGGCTGAGCATGATCCGATGTCATCAGCTGTGCTTGTCACAACGAGTCAGGAGCTGGCTGAGGAGACGAAGCAGGAAGTGGAGAAGCAGCTGCAGACGCTTCCGAAAAAAGAAATTGCCGGTCCGTCGATCGATAATCACGGCGCGATCTACGTTGCGGCCGATTTGGATAAAGCATGTGCAGCTGTGAATGAACTTGCTCCGGAGCATCTCGAGCTCCATACTGCCAAGCCGTGGGACGTGATGGCTAAAATTCGCCACGCCGGCGCTATTTTCCTTGGAGAAAACAGCTCAGAACCGGTAGGTGACTATTTTGCCGGACCGAATCACGTGCTGCCGACGAACGGCACGGCACGCTTTTCAAGTCCGCTGAACGTGGATGACTTTACGAAGAAAACGAGCATTTTATCATACAGCGAACAGGCGCTGAAAGACAACGGCGCTAAAATTGCCGCATTTGCAAGGCTGGAGCAGCTTGAAGCACATGCACGAGCCATTGAGATTCGCATGAAGAAGGGAGACCGACCATGAGCCGGACTGCAGAACGAAAACGGGATACGAAGGAAACACAGATTGAGCTGGAGCTGAACCTCGATGGAAGTGGAGAAGCAGACTTGCACACGGACGTACCTTTTATGACGCACATGCTTGATCTGTTTACGCGGCATGGGCTGTTCGATCTGAAGCTGACAGCACGTGGTGATACGGAAATTGACGATCACCACACGACTGAGGACATCGGTATTGTGCTCGGGTCTGCACTTCAGGAAGCGCTCGGTGATAAACGGGGCATCCGCCGCTACGGCTCTGCATTTGTACCGATGGATGATGCGCTTGCTCACGTGGTAATTGATTTGAGCAACCGGCCTCATTTTGAGCTGAAAGGCACCATCCCGCATCAGAAGCTGGGGACATTTGATACCGAGCTGATCGAAGAATTTCTGTGGAAGCTCGCGCTCGAGGCCCGCATGAACCTGCATGTGAACGTACACTACGGAACGAACGCGCATCACATCATCGAAGCGGTATTTAAGGCGCTGGGCCGTGCGCTGGATGAAGCGGTTCAGCTGGACCCGCGTGTGAAGGGAATTCCATCCACGAAAGGAAGTTTGTCATGATCGGTATCATCGACTATGGAATGGGGAATCTGCACAGCGTCACAAAAGCGCTGGAACGAATCGGCCACGATCCCTTTCTGTCGGAAGATCCTGCCGAGCTGAAACAAGCAGACATGCTGATTCTTCCTGGTGTAGGTTCGTTTCGTGATGGGATGGCGGAGCTTGCGAAACGAGGGCTCGATACGTTTGTTATAGAATGGGCTCGTGACGGCAAGCCGCTGCTTGGTATCTGTCTCGGCATGCAGCTTCTGTTTGACGAGAGCGAGGAAAACGGATCGACAAAGGGGCTCGGCCTGCTGCCGGGCAAGGTCGTCCGTTTTCGGGAGAACGGTGTGAAAGTACCTCACATGGGCTGGAATAAGCTCCATTTTAAACAGCCCGCACACCCGGTGCTGTATCAGGTTGAAGAGGGGCACGTCTATTTTGTGCATTCCTATTACGTGGAGGCAGGTTCGGATGAGGTACTGGTAGCCGTAACCGATTATGCAGATGCAGAAGTGCCGGCAGTCGCAGCATCCGGATCGGTCTGGGCCACACAGTTTCATCCGGAAAAAAGCAGCAGTGTCGGGATGAGCATGCTGAAAAACTTTGTAGAGCAGAAGGGAGGCGTTGAAGTTGACTGATTTCACTATTTATCCGGCGATTGATATCCGCGGCGGCAAGTGCGTCCGTCTTTTGCAGGGAGACTACGATCAGGAAACAGTGTACGGCGATTCGCCGTTCGATATGGCAGCGGCTTTTGCAGAAAAAGGCGCTTCCTGGATTCATATGGTGGATTTGGACGGGGCAAAAGCAGGTAAACCGGTGAACGATGCACACGTTATTCGTGCTGCTAAAGAGCTGGACGCAAATATTCAGATCGGCGGTGGAATCCGTACAGAAGCAGACATAACCCGCTATTTGGAAGCCGGGGTTGCACGTGTGATTCTTGGCAGCTCGGCTGTCGCCGATCCAGAGTTTGCTTCAGAAATGCTGGAGAAATACGGGAGCCGGATTGCAATCGGAATTGATGCGCGTGACGGATACGCTGCTACACACGGCTGGCTGGAAACGTCACAGGTGAGAGCAGATGAGCTTGGTAAGCGGCTCGCTGAGGCAGGCGCAGAGACGTTTATCATGACAGACATTTCGAAGGATGGCATGATGTCCGGACCGAACGTCGAGGCCATTGCTTCTCTTGGACGGGCAACCGGCAAGCGCGTGATTGCATCGGGCGGAGTCAGCAGCATGGATGACGTAAAGGAGCTGGCCTCGCGCAGCGGAGACGGTATTTCCGGAGCGATCATTGGTAAAGCGATTTATACCGATGCTCTTACCTTGGAGGATGCGCTGAAGGAGGAGTCGTAAGCATGCTGACAAAACGAATCATTCCGTGTTTAGACGTAAAAGAAGGCCGTGTCGTCAAGGGGGTTCAGTTTGTGAACCTCCGCGACGCGGGTGACCCGGTTGAGCTCGCATCGTTTTACGATGAGCAGGGGGCCGATGAGCTTGTTTTCCTCGATATTTCCGCTTCTCACGAAGGAAGGGAAACGATGGTGGACGTCGTCGAAGAAGTGGCCGGAAAGCTTGCGATTCCGTTTACCGTCGGCGGCGGCATCAATTCTCTGGAAGACATGAAGCGGATCCTGCGGGCCGGGGCTGATAAAGTGTCGCTTAACACGGCGGCCTTAATGCGGCCGGAGCTGATCAGAGAAGGCGCAGACTTTTTCGGAAGCCAGTGTATCGTGCTGGCGGTGGATGCCAAATGGGATGACGAATTAGACTCATGGCGAGTGTACACGCACGGTGGTCGAAAGCCGACGGAGCGGGACGTCATCTCCTGGGTAACCGAGGCCGTCCGTCTCGGTGCAGGGGAAATTCTGTTGACGAGCATGGACGAGGATGGAGAAAAGAGCGGCTTTGCAGAAGAACTAACGAAAGCAGTCAGCGAAGCAGTTTCGGTGCCGGTAATTGCATCCGGAGGAGCCGGCAGTGCCGCTCACTTTGAATCTGTATTTGTAAATGGAAAAGCGGATGCAGCGCTTGCGGCTTCCATTTTTCATTACCGCGAAACATCTGTGGCAGAAGTAAAAGCGTATCTTAAAGAAAAGGGGATTCCAATCCGATGACAGCAATCGAAGAACTAACGTTTGACGATCAGGGGCTGATCCCTGCGATCGTTCAGGATCAGGCAACGAAAGAAGTTCTCACGCTTGCCTATATGAATAAAGAATCATTGGAGAAAACGCTGGAAACACGTGAAACGTGGTTTTACAGCCGTTCCCGCCAGGAGCTTTGGCACAAGGGAGCGACATCCGGCAATACGCAGCGAGTGACAGATGTCCGTTTTGACTGCGATCAGGACGCTCTCGTTGTACTGGTGGAACCGGCTGGACCAGCCTGTCACACCGGTGCGGTGAGCTGCTTCAGCAAAAGCATGCTGCAGAAAGCGCCGGCAGCCAATCGCTTTGCCGTCATTGAAGAGCTCGAGCGGCTCCTGGCAGAACGGGAGCAGACGATGCCGGAAGGCTCTTATACGACGTACTTGTTTGAAGAGGGAATCGATAAGATTCTCAAGAAGGTCGGCGAAGAGGCGTCTGAGATTATTATTGCGGCGAAAAACGGCGATAAGCAGGAGCTCGTTTGGGAAAGTGCAGACTTTCTTTACCACTGGCTTGTTCTTCTGCAGGAGCAGAAGCTTTCCGTCGACGATGTACTCAAGCGTCTTGAAGAACGGCACAGCGGCAAAAAAGGTGTCTAGTTGACAGAGCACTGAAAAAGGGGGAAAGCCTCCTTTTTCAGTGTTTTTTATAATCGGAGAGCAGGAAACCGGCTGTGAATGAAAACTCCGCTTATGCGAGCGTCTGCCGCTTTCCGGAGTTCTAAAGTCTTGTTTCAGCAGCTGAAGGTTTATCTCGATCTTGCGGCGTCAGGTATCGTTGCCCGCCCTTACGTGACCTGCGCTGGACGTTACGTAATTATCACAGGCCGGCGAGTCATTCAGGACCCTTCGCTGGTTCCGTAGACTGCAGCTTGCGAAATTCGGGCTGATGCAGCGCCTTTAACGCTGTAAGATCGAGTCAAACAGCAGCATTCATGCTATAATCAGGAGCGTGATTATTTTAAAGAAGGACGGATTACATATATGCAGTCATCATTTCGTGATACCATCAGACGGCTGGTCGAGCACCGCCTGTTTCAGCCTGTCATTATAGGGGTCATTCTGTTGAATGGTCTTGTCATTGTAGCGGAATCCTATCGGCCGGGAGATTCAATTCTGCTGCTGCTCGATACGATTATCGTCTGGATCTTTGTCGTCGAGCTTGTGCTCAAGATAATCGGTCTCGGGGTTCGCGGTTATTTTTCTGAACGGTGGAACATTTTCGATTTTACGATCGTCGCCCTCAGCCTTATCTTTTATAACACACCGCTCGTCAGCGTGCTTCGTCTGATCCGCGTGCTGCGCTTGATCCGCATGATCCCGGCTATACCGGCTCTGCGGAAAATCATTGATTCGCTCATGCGCTCGCTGCCGGCATTGACGGGTATTCTTGGTCTGACGGCCCTGATCTTTTCGATTTATGCGATTATCGGAACGACGTTTTTCCGTGGAGTGCTGCCGTATGAATTTTTCGGAAGCTTTCATACGTCTTTGTTTACTCTGCTTCAGGTGGTAACGTTTGAATCGTGGGCGAGTCAGGTAGCGCGGCCGGTTATTGCCGAAATTCCATGGGCCTGGTTCTACTTCGTCTCCTTCATCGTCATCGGGGCCCTCGTGATTCTGAACCTTGTCGTTGCTGTCATTCTCGATTATCTCGGGCACGAAGACGAGGAAGCGCAGAAGGAAAACATGGAGCGCCTGTACAGAGAAAACGAGGCGCTGCGCCAGGACATTCAGGAAATCAAGGATATTTTGCTGCGCGATAAGGACCGATAACACGAAAAAAGACCGTTACGAGGATGCCTCATACCGGTCTTCAGAATGTGGATAAAGTCATTTCAGGTGAGTAACGTTGCATCTGCCTGTATCTGCGGACACTCGCTTTCCGGAGGGAACGGGCTCGGCTCTTCCTTCTTCCGTCGGAAGCGCTGGATCTTCGCCTCGTTCTTCTGATCCTCCTGGAGTCGAGGTCCTTCGATGTCGGCAGCTGGCAGTCTGTTTCACGTACCCGATTAGGACTGCACGATCGGCTTCCATACAGGATAGAACCTTCCCGATGGGACGTTTCGATGTTGAATCGGGGTGACCGTACTTCATCATATTCATGATAAATGTAAAAAAAGCAGTCGCGTCTGCCTGTTCTGACGTTGGTCCCCAACAAGCAGAACCGGACTGGCTTTTGAAGGCTTCTGGTGAGAAGCCTGTGTCCGAGTGAAGCCGCGCCATCCTCCCTGCAGAAAGGAGATCCCCCTAAGAAATAGCTGAAGGCCAGCCCACGGCAGGCTAGGTAAGCAGAGGGGAAATACTACAAAACGAATAAACATGTAAGTCGAAAGGCTTTTTCAACAGCCTGAAGACCGGTACGAAAATGCCTTGTACCGGTCTTTTGGTAGTTACTGTGCTTTTTTAGCCTTTGCTTTTTGGTCTTCTTTGATCAGATCAGCTGTCAGCTGGCCGGATAGGGTAACCATCGGCACTCCGCCGCCAGGATGAGTGGATCCGCCGCTGAAGTAGAGATTATCATACAGCTGGCTGCGTGCCGGAATTTTAAAGCCGCCGTTCGTATCCTTGTTGGCGGCGATCCCGTAAATGGATCCGCCGTTGGCACCGTAAAGCTCTTCCAGCGTATCCGGATTGAATTCATATTCAAATTCAATAGAACTGCGCAGTCCGGTCAGCCCCATTCGCTCCAGCTTGTCGAGGACGACTTCCCTGTAGCGGTCCCAGTCTCCTTTTTTCTTCATCGCGGTCTTTGGCGGGACGTGGGTGAGAACGAAGAGGTTTTCCTTCCCTTCCGGAGCCTGCGAAGGATCGGTTTTAGAAGAAACCCCAATATAAATCGTTGGATCATCAGCCGGCACCCCTTTTTCAAAAATTTGTTTGAATTCCTTCTCCGGATCTTCTGAGAAGAAGAAATTGTGATGCTCAAGCTGCGGGAACTCGCGGTCGGTGCCCAGCAGCAGGACAAGTCCGGAAACGGTCGGTTCATATGTTTTCGAGAGTGATTTCACTTCCTTTTTCGTGCGCCCGTTTTTCGGAAGAAGCGTCTCATAGGCCGGAATGACTTCCAGATTGGAGACGACGATATCAGCCGGAACGTAGTCGCCGTCTTCCGTAACAACGCCGGTAGCCGCATCATTCTCCAGGTGGATATGGGAAACGGGTGTATCGGTGCGGACGTCGACGCGCAGTTCGTCCAGCACGTTTTTCATGCCGCGTGCGATGTTGTACATGCCGCCCTTTACGTAATGAATGCCGAGTCCAAGCTGAACGTAAACGAGCTGGTTCAAAATGGCGGGCGACTGGTACGGATTAGAGCCGACGTACATAACGAAAAAGTTGAACAGCTGCTCCAAGTATTTGTTGTCGAAATGCTTTTTCGTGCTGTCAGCAACGGTATTAAATGGATCCATGGAAAGCAGCTCCTTCAGCGTATGCTGCTGCTTTAAATCTTTTAACCCCGTGATGCTCGTTTTGTAAAAGCTTTTCATACAAAGATCGTACATGTCCTGGGAATAGCTGAGGAACTTCATAAAGGAGTGTCCCGGATCGGGCTTCACTTTCTTCATTTCATTCAGCATATCCGGTATATCGGACAGCACGTTCAGTGTCGTACCGTCCTCGAAAAATGTTTTCCACTGCGGCTCGATACGGACAATGTCCATGTAATCATCGACATTGCGGTGGACGCTGTTAAACAGCTGCTCGAGCACCCAGGGCATCGTCAGAATGGAAGGTCCCGTATCAAACGTAAACCCCTTTCCGCTGCGCTGGTTCAGCTTGCCGCCGATCCGCTCGTTTTTTTCGAGGACTGTTACGTCATAGCCGTCTCCGGCCAGTCTCATTGCTGCTGAAAGGCCGCCGAGTCCGGCCCCGATCACCACTGCTTTTTGTTTCACTGTCATCTTTCCCGCACCTCCATATTTACTAGTGTAGTCTGTCGATCGTGGATGTCTGCAAAAGCCGCCGTGCAGGGGACGTACCCAGCTGCTGCAGCCTAAGTTTAATAAATAAACGGTAAAATTCGATAGCGGCCTTCCAGCCACTCCTGATACGTGCTGCCAAACGAGCGTGTAAGCGCCGCTTCCTCATCGCGAATCCGCTTAAGCAAAAGCGGCAGAAACACAAACAGCACGATAGCAAGTCCGGGCAGGCTCGTCATGAACAGGGCAAAACCGGCTAACAGCAGAAGCAGGCCGGTATAGAGCGGGTGGCGGAGCAGCCGGAACGGCCCGTGACTGACGAGCTGATCGCCCTCCCGGACTTGTACACCGCGTGTGAACTGCCTGCCGAGCGCAAGAATGCCCCAGTAGCGGAGCGCGATCCCGGAAGCATAGAGAATGAGTCCAGCTGTCAGTAAACCTGCACCGCCGAACGTAAGAAGACCGGCCTCGCGGCTCACGATGGATAAAATGACAGCAGAAACAGCAGCTGTCATGATCCACGGAAACGATCCGCGTTCTGACCGGTCAGTATTTCTGCGGCTTTTAAATAAGAGAAATTCGAGCACCCAGATAATCGAAAGGGCAGTGAAAATAATGTCATAAAGCGGCATGCGTCCCAGCTCCGTTCTGCCTGATATATGTAGGAAGCCAGTTTGCGGCTCTTTCCTCCCATACCCGTTATACAACGTGTCTAACCCATCTGCACCAATATTCAGAAAAAAATCCCAACCGCGAGAAAGAGTGGAAAATCACATTGTCCGCGTGTGCCGTGCATGTTATACTTCTTAAAGAAAAATGACCGATTTTCTGAACGGAGGACGTGTCTCCATGACGCAGACGAGAAACGCGCAAGTCATCCCTTTCATGAGGGATGGTAGTTTTTTTTATAAAAAGGGTATTGAAGCGTACCAGAATAAACAGACAGCTAAATCCATTCATCTGATCAAGCGTGCTGTGGACATGGACCCGGAAGAGCCCGTATTTCTTTGCCAGCTCGCCATTCTGCTAGCGGAGGAAGGCGACTACTCGTCCTCCAACCGATGGCTGCGGCAGATTATTGAAGACGTTGATCCGTCGATGAGCGAAAGCTACTTTTTCCTTGCGAACAATCTGGCACACAGCGGGGAGTTTGAAGAAGCGAAGGCCTATTTGGAAATGTACATGGAACTGGACTGCACGGGAGATTTCCGGGAGGATGCCGATGCCCTGCACTATTTGCTGAAAGTAGAGCTGGGCCAGGAACATACGGACCGGCACCGTACGGATCCATTTACCGCACACGCTGTTATGCTGCTGCACGAGGGGCAGTTCGCAGAAGCAGAGGAAGAGGCGCTCCGCTTCACAGCCGAACAGAGCCGCTGCTGGTTCATGTACGGTGTGCTGGCGGAAGCACAGATTCGGCAGGGGAAATTTGAAGAAGCGGCCGATATCCTGAACAACTTAATGGAAAAAGAAGGTGCGGATACGAGTGCGCGATGCCTGCTGGAGCTTGGGACGCTTATGCAGGGAAGCCGGACGAAAGAAGAGCTGGAAGCAGATCTTGCCGGTCTTTATCCGATGGATCGCTGGGAGCGCTACGTGCTCGCAAAAGTGCTGTTTGCGGCAGGGTGCTTCAAGCGGGCGTATCACCTGCTCCGCGAATCCGTGCCGGTCGAACGGGCGGTTTACCTGCATCAGCTTGCTGCAGCCGCAAAATATGCGGGCTATGAGAGCCGGGCGTCAAGACTTTGGGAGCAGGCGGCTTCGATGCAGCCCGAAAAACGGGAGCGGTTTATGAAGCTTCGTTCTGTAGAGGCAGATGCCTGGATGGAGGATTGGACGTATTAAAAACCTTGTCATGATCACGTTTTGTATGCCTGTGGGGGTATATGAGCAGATAAGTGGACACGCATCTGCAAATTCTTTAGGATGAAGACAGTTCATCAGAAATCCAGGGGAATTAATTACGTATAGGAGAGTGAAACAATGAGTGAAGAAACCATTTATGATGTAGTGATTATCGGTGCAGGACCTGCCGGTATGACGGCTGCCGTCTATACGTCCCGTGCAAACTTGTCCACTGTCATGCTTGAGCGCGGCATGCCTGGAGGTCAAATGGCCAATACAGAAGAAGTCGAAAACTATCCGGGCTACGATCATATTCTCGGACCGGATCTTTCAAACAAAATGTTTGAGCATGCAACAAAGTTTGGTGCGGAATACAAGTATGGGGATGTCCAGGAAATTAAAGATGGACGCGAGTACAAAACAATTGTTCTCGGAAACGGTGAAATTAAAACACGTTCCATTATCATTTCTACTGGTGCCGAATATAAAAAAATCGGTGTGCCGGGTGAAGAAGAACTCGGCGGACGCGGTGTTTCCTATTGTGCCGTATGTGACGGAGCTTTCTTCAAAGAGAAAGAGCTCTTTGTTATCGGCGGAGGAGATTCAGCGGTTGAAGAAGCCGTCTATCTGACGCGTTTTGCGAGCAAGGTTACGGTGGTGCACCGCCGCGACGAGCTGCGGGCACAGAAAATACTGCAGGACCGTGCCTTTAATAACGAAAAGATCGACTTTATCTGGAGCCACGTGTTAAAAGAAATTCACGAGGAAAACGGAAAAGTCGGCAGTGTGACGCTGATTAATAAGAAAGACGGGTCCGAAAAAGAGTATAAAACGGACGGCGTGTTCGTCTATATCGGCATGCTGCCCCTGAACAAACCGTTTATTGATCTCGGCATTACGAATAAAGAAGGGTACGTTGTCACAGACGGCGACATGCAGACTGACATTCCGGGCATTTTTGCAGCAGGCGACATCCGTGATAAGATGCTCCGCCAGATCGTCACCGCAACAGGGGACGGCAGTATTGCAGCACAGTCTGCCCAGCATTATATTGAAAACCTGATGGAAGAGCTGCAAACGGAAAAAGAGTCTGTCTAAATCGTAATGACTCTTTAATTGAGCTGTAACCAATGTGCAACAATGATTCGTTATACTAGGGATTGTAATTGACCCCCTTTTATATTGTTTTTCGGCACGGACGACCGCAGTCCGTGCCCTTTTTTTGTTTTCGAGGCCGGACCGGCTCAGCTGATTGCTTTTTAATCCGTTCGAATTTTGTAGTATACTGGAAACAGCTTAGGAAGTTTCGGAGGTGGAGACGTTGCAGCGGATTACGAATTGTATGATTGAGTATGAAGGACGGCTTCTCATGATCAAAAAGCCGAAGCGCGGCTGGTGGTATGTGCCGGGCGGTAAAATGGAGCATGAAGAACTGGCGCCGGAAGCGGCTGCCCGGGAAGTATACGAAGAAACCGGACTTACGATCAGACGTCCGGAGCTGCGCGGTATTTTAACGCACCTTGTGACCGATGGCGAAAGCTACGTGGAAAAACGCACGATGTTTCTGTTCTACGCAAAAGGATTCAGTGGCACGCTGCGCAGCCGGTCGCCTGAAGGAGAGCTTGATTGGATCCCGGTATCGGGATTGAGCGATATTCCGATGGACGAAGCGGACCGGAAGGCCGTCAACGCAGTTATGAACGAACCGGGGCTCTTGTATGGCACGCTGATTTACAATCATCACCGGGAGCTGCAGGAAGCAGTGTTTGAATTGAATGGGAGACGACTTTAGAGGCAGAAGGGAATGGAAGACGTGGCTAAACATAATGAACTCGAACTTGTCATCATCACCGGCATGTCCGGTGCAGGGAAAACCGTCGCTGTACAGAGCTTTGAGGACATGGGGTATTTTTGTGTCGACAACCTTCCCCCTGCGCTGATACCAAAATTCATTGATCTTGTCGACAGTTCAGCGGGAAAAATGCAGAAGGCGGCGCTTGTGATTGACCTGCGCGCCCGTGAGTTTTTTGATCAGCTGTTTGAAACGATGAACCGGATAGGCGCAGAATCCAAGGTGACGCCGAAAATTCTTTACCTGGATGCGGATGATGAAACACTCGTTAAGCGCTACAAAGAAACCCGCCGTTCACACCCGCTGTCTGAACAGTCGTCTCCGCTGACCGGAATTCATGCGGAACGAGAGCTTCTGGATGAATTAAAAGGTGCTGCACAGGTGATTCTCGATACGACCGGTCTGAAGCCGCTGCAGCTGCGGGAACGAATTTTGCAGCAATTTTCATCGGAGGAGAAAGATACGTTTCAGGTAAACGTGCTTTCTTTCGGATTCAAGCACGGGCTGCCGATTGATGCAGATCTCGTGTTCGATGTACGTTTTCTGCCGAATCCGCACTACATTGACCACATGCGGCCGCTGACCGGTCTCGATCAAGAAGTGTCCGACTACGTACTCAAGTGGGATGAAACGAAAAAATTCGTAGAAAAGCTGGACGATTTGCTTCAATATATGCTCCCCCACTATAAGCGGGAAGGAAAGAGCCAGCTGGTGATTGCGATCGGCTGTACCGGAGGCAAGCACCGTTCCGTTACGCTGGCGGAGTATTTTCAGAAGAGGCTCACAGAGCTCGACTACCAGGCGTATGTGTCGCACCGCGACGTGGAAAAAGGACGGCGCGAGAAATGAAACGGGCGAACGTCTGCGTGATCGGGGGAGGCACCGGTTTGTCTGTGCTTCTTCGCGGTCTAAAGACATTTCCAGTTGATATTTCAGCGATTGTAACGGTAGCGGATGACGGCGGCAGCTCAGGCAGACTGCGGGAAGAACTTGATATCCCGCCTCCTGGAGATGTGCGGAACGTGCTCGTAGCACTGTCAGAGGTAGAGCCGCTTGTAGAAGAATTGTTTCAGCATCGCTTCACCAACGGCGCTGGGCTCACCGGCCATTCGCTCGGGAACCTGCTGCTGGCGGGGATGAGCAGCATTACAGGAGACTTTGCCCAGGGTGTTCAGGAAATCAGCCGGGTTCTGAATGTGAAAGGGAAAGTGATTCCTGCTTCCAATGAGCATTTAACGCTCGTAGCTGAATTCACAGATGGAACCGTCTGCCGGGGAGAGTCAAATATTCCCACCGTCGGCAAGCCGATCAAGCGGGTGTACCTGGAGCCGGAGTGGCCGCGCCCGATGGCAGAGGCTGTTTATGCCATTGAGCAGGCGGATTTGATCGTTCTCGGACCCGGAAGTCTGTATACGAGCATTATTCCGAACCTGCTCGTGCCGGGCATGAAGGAAGCATTGATCCGGTCGGACGTGCCGAAGGTGTATATCTGCAACGTGATGACGCAGCCAGGTGAAACAGACGGGTATTCGGTTGCCGATCATGTCGAAGCGATACATGCTCATGTTGGCACAAACGTAGTAGATGCGGTATTATTAAATACACAGGAAATTCCCGAGACGTTTGCGGAAAAGTATAAAGAAGAAGGCGCATCGCACGTCGCTGTTGATGAAAACAGACTGAAGGACATGGATGTTACTATCATTTCCGACAGGCTGCTCACCATCTCGGGCAGCCTGCTGCGCCACGATGCAATGAAGGTCTCCCAGCGGCTTTTATCCCTGCTGTAGAGACTTCCCGAGGGGAGGGATGAAGCATGTCATTTGCATCTCAGACGAAAAAAGAATTAACCCAGCTTGAGGCCGACGCGTGCTGTTCGAAGGCTGAGCTTGCGGCGCTGGTTCGCATGAACGGAGCGGTATCGCTTCGCAACATGCAGATGTCACTTGATATTCAAACAGAAAATGCAGCAATTGCAAGACGAATTTACACGCTGCTCAAGAAGATTTTCGAGGTTCACGTGGAGCTTCTCGTCCGCAGAAAGATGCGGCTTAAGAAAAACAACGTGTACGTCGTCCGTATTTCAAAAGATGCACGGCGGCTTCTCGAATCGCTGAAAATTGTCGATGAAACGTTCAGCTTTACGCGATCGATCGACGAGGATCTGATCCGTGAAACGTGCTGCAAGCGGTCCTACCTGCGCGGCGCATTTCTAGCCGGAGGATCGGTCAATCATCCGGACACCGCTTCCTATCATTTGGAGATATTCTCCTTCTACGAGGAGCATACCCGTTCGCTGATGGAGCTGATGCAGGAGTTTTATCTTCCCGCTAAAATGATCGAACGCAAGAAGGGCTTCGTGCTTTATTTGAAAGAAGGAGAGAAAATCAGTGACTTCTTAAACGTGATCGGTGCCCATCAGGCGCTGCTGCGATTTGAGGACACGCGGATCATGAAGGACATGCGAAATTCGGTGAACAGGCTAGTGAACTGTGAAACAGCGAACTTGAACAAAACCGTAGGAGCCGCCATGCGTCAAGTCGAAAACATCCGTTTTATCCGCGATGAGATCGGCCTGGAGGCGCTCCCGGATAAGCTGAGAGAAGTGGCCGAGCTTCGGATTGAGCATCAGGATATTTCCTTAAAGGAACTTGGCGAAATGCTGAAGGGTGGATCGGTCAGCAAGTCCGGAATCAATCACCGGCTTCGCAAGATCGAAGAATTTGCCAACAAGCTTCGTGCGGGGGAAAAAGTATAATCCCCCGCTTCTTTCTTACTCAGCGATGTAAGCGTTTGTCATGATCCCGATATGAATCAAAGGAGGAATCAGTCAATGATCGAAAAAAATGTAACAGTAAAACGAAAGACAGGTCTTCAAGCCAGGCCCGCTGCCCTGTTCGTGCAGGAAGCAAATAAATTTCACGCAGATATTTTTATTGAAAAAGACGGAAAAAACGTGAACGCAAAAAGCATCATGGGAATTATGAGTATTGCCGTAGGAGCAAACAAGGGTATTACAATTAAAGCCGACGGTCCAGATGAAGAAGAAGCCCTCAGCGCCCTCAGCTCCTTTGTTGAAAAAGAAGAGTAGTCAAAAGCCGTCCAGCAGGGCGGTTTTTTTGTTGCTGCGAGAACAAAACGTGTTCCATTGGACGGGTTATCGTGAAAAAGCACCCTAAGCGAATAAAGGCGGAGCTCCTGACGAGCAGAGTAAGGTGATGTCGGCGTTCAGACAGAACGTCACGCTTTCGCGGAGATGGTTTTCCATAAAAAAAAGCTGCCCCCCTGTTAAGGAAGCAGCATGATCATTAAACCTTTTGAGATTTGTCCATTACTTCATCAATGAGGCCGTATTCTTTAGCTTCAACAGCGCTCATGAAGTTATCGCGGTCTGTGTCACGGCTGATCGTGCTGATATCCTGACCGGTACGCTCCGCCAGAATTTCGTTCAGCTTTTCACGCATGCGCACGATACGCTTCGCGTGAATCTCAATGTCCGATGCCTGTCCCTGCGTTCCGCCGAGCGGCTGGTGGATCATGACTTCACTGTTTGGCAGCGCATAGCGCTTGCCTTTCGCGCCTGCAGCAAGCAGGAATGCTCCCATTGATGCAGCCATCCCAATGCAGATTGTCTGAACGTTTGGCTTGATGAACTGCATGGTGTCGTAAATTGCCATTCCGGCCGTGATAGATCCGCCCGGGCTGTTAATGTAAAGCGAAATGTCCTTATCCGGATCGTCTGCCGTCAGGAACAGCAGCTGACTTACGATAGAGTTCGCCACGTTATCATCGATCCCGGAACCGAGCATAATAATACGGTCCTTTAGAAGGCGGGAGTAAATATCATATGCGCGTTCCCCGCGGTTCGTTTGTTCAATAACTGTAGGTACTAGATTCATTACAATTCCTCCTTTAAAAATAATGATACTACGGGACGCTTGTTCTTCCGTATGTACCCATCTTACCGCTAAGGTCAATTAAGGTCAAACAATTCGCGTCATCATCCATTTTAGTATATCACTACTTTCCATTACCGTTCATCGGAAAACTCAAACACGATGGATTATGATAAAATAGACTGCAGAGTAAAGCGAAGGAGGAATGCCCGGTGAACATGGATTTTAGTATGATCCAGCAGCAGTCCATGAAGCTTGTCATGACGAATGAACTGCGACAAGCGATCACGATGCTGCAGTATTCGGTGCAGGACCTTCATGATTATTTACAGGAACAGCAGCTGGAAAATCCGTTGATCGAACTTGATGTCAGCAAAGCGGAAAAAGATTTTCACCGGCCTGTCAGCAGTGACGATGCCGGAATCTCCGCGCTGGACTTTGTTGCGGCTGGAGAAGAGGGGCTGCAGGACCACCTGCTCAGTCAGCTGCGGGAGCAGCAGCTGGATGCAAAGGAATACGCAGTTGCATCGTATCTGGCACTTAATGTCGACGAAAATGGCTACCTCGCCGGCAATGCTGCGCAGTTTGCAGAGGAGCTGAATGAGCCGGAAGAGCTTATTGCGGCTTGCCTTCGTTTGCTTCAATCGCTTGAGCCGGCCGGTGTCGGCGCAGGCTCGCTGCGCGAATGTCTGCTGCTTCAGCTCGAGCGGATGCCTGTACGTGACAGACTCGCAGAGGCGGTAGTCGACAGGCATCTGGACCGGCTGGCTTCAAGGCAGTTTAAGCAAATTGCCAAAGATGAAAACGTGACGGCTGCCGACGTGCAGTCAGCAGCCGATTTTATCGTAACGCTGAATCCAAAGCCAGGGGCAGCTTTTTATCAGGAGCCTGCTGAATATATAACCCCCGATGCAACGGTCACATTAAAGGACGGGGAGTGGCTTGTGCAGCTGAACAACGATGCGCTGCCGGTTATGCGGATCAACCGCAGCTACGAGCAGCTTTACCGGCAGGACGAGCAGGAGGTCCAGTCTTATTTGAAACAGAAGCAGGAGCAGTTTCTCTGGATTCAGCGCAGCATTGCCCAGCGTCAGGACACGATCCTGCGCGTTACAAAAGCAGTTGTCGAGCACCAGCGTGCGTTTTTGGAACACGGGCCGGAACACTTGAAGCCGCTGACGTTGAAGACTGTTGCAGAAAAGCTGGATATACATGAATCCACGGTCTCTCGTGCAGCAACGAAAAAATACGTACAGACACCGCGGGGGTTATATGAGCTAAAATTTTTCTTTAAATCCGGTGTCGTAACGGAAAGCGGGGCAGATCAGTCTGCAGACAGGGCGAAGATCTATCTGAAGAAAATGATTGACGGCGAAAATAAGCGAAAACCGTTGTCGGATCAAAAACTGTCACAGCTGCTCGCTGACGAGCACGGCATTGAGCTGAAGCGGCGGACTGTCGCTAAGTACCGTGAGGAAATGCACGTCCCGTCATCTTCAAAGCGGAAGCGGTATGAATCATAAAACAGAATCGGAGGGACGGTCATGAAGCTGTACTTTTATACAAAAGAAAATTGTCCGCTCTGTGATGAGGCAGAGGAAAAGCTCGAAATGGCGGCAGAGGAGACGGATATCAGCTGGGAAAAACGTAATATTTATCAGCGGGATGAATGGCTGGAAGTTTACCAGCTGCGCATACCGGTTATAGAAACGATAGACGGTAGGGTGCTTCAGGAGGGGATGGTCAGCTACGGCGAACTGCTGGCTGCAATGAAAACTTCCTAGTTGCGCACGGAAAAGGATACTGCTACAATAAAGGCGTAAGCGGGAGTATTCTTACGCCTTTCAAAAAGGTGATTTTTTTACACCTTGGTGGGACACAATTTGTCTACTAGGGACTACATATGTCCCGCATGTCTGGGTAAAAGGAGAATCCGCATGAATATGCTGCTTGATCTGCAGAAAAAACTGCTTCCTGATCTCGTGGAAGTCATGGGGCTCCGCTACAGGGTGCTCCGTTATATCCGGCTCATGCAGCCAATCGGCAGACGAACATTAGCTGCAAGCCTCGAGATGTCCGAGCGGGTGCTGCGTGCCGAGGTAACATTTTTAAAAGATCAGGGCCTTGTTGAATTTCATGCCACCGGAATGCTGCTGACAGATGAAGGTCAGACGCTGCTCGGTCAGCTGGAAGCTGTCATGAAAGAAGTATTCGACACGAGAACGATGGAAGAAGAGCTTCAAAAGCGTCTTAACGTGGAGGAAGTACATGTCGTTCCCGGCGACAGTGATGAATTCAGCTGGGTAAAAAAAGAGCTTGGCCGCTCTGCAGTCAGCGTAATGAAGCGGAAGCTGCTTCCAGATAACAACGTGATTGCGGTAACCGGCGGTACATCGATTGCAGCTGTTGCCGAAATGCTGGTGCCGGATGCAGACTTAAAAGAAGCACTGTTCGTTCCAGCTCGGGGCGGACTCGGTGAGCAAGTGGAGAATCAGGCGAACACGATCTGCTCCACGATGGCCCGCAAGGCAATGGGGTCGTACCGGCTGCTTCACGTACCGGACCAGCTGAGCCAGGAAGCATACGATTCCCTCATCAGCGAACCAAATGTACAGTCCGTGCTGAAGCTGATCCATGCAGCAACGATGGTCGTACACGGCATCGGAGACGCAAAGACGATGGCTGAGCGGCGGGATACACCGCCGGACGTATTGAAAAAGCTGGAGGACGGCAAAGCAGTAGCAGAAGCATTCGGTTATTATTTTGACGCAGACGGCGGAATCGTTCATAAAGTCACGACGATCGGCCTGCAGCTGGAAGAGCTGACGACGATCCCTGCAATCATTGCAGTGGCCGGCGGTTCATCCAAGGCAGACGCCATCGAAGCCTGTATGAAGCGGGCGCCTGGACAGGTGCTCGTCACCGATGAAGGAGCAGCAAGGCGGATATTAAACCGCGGCTGATCACCGGAGGAGATGACTACGGGATTTCAAGGGGAAGCCTTGAACTATATTTTACCTACTTTAAGGAGGAATTTTATCATGGCAACGAAGATTGGTATTAACGGGTTTGGACGTATCGGGCGAGTTGTATTCCGTCAGGCGCTTGAGAGCCCTGAAGTGGAAGTAGTAGCTGTAAACGACCTGACAGACGCTGACATGCTGGCACACCTGCTGCAGTACGATTCCGTACATGGCAAGCTGGATGTCGACGTTTCTGCAAAAGGCGACAACCTCGTCGTTGACGGCAAGGAAATTATCGTTACCTCTGAAAAGGATCCAGCTCAGCTGAAGTGGGGCGAGCTTGGTGTAGAAGTAGTAGTAGAATCTACTGGTATCTTCACATCACGAGACGCTGCTGCTAAGCACATTGAAGCTGGCGCTAAGAAAGTTGTTATCTCTGCACCTGCTTCAGGTGAAGATGCAACATTCGTTGTAGGTGTAAACGAAGATAAGTATGATCCGGAAAAGCATCACGTTATCTCCAACGCGTCCTGCACAACGAACTGCCTGGCGCCATTCGCAAAAGTACTGAATGACAAGTTCGGTCTGAAGCGCGGCATGATGACGACGGTTCACTCGTACACGAATGACCAGAACATTCTGGACCTGCCGCACAAAGACTATCGTCGTGCACGTGCAGCAGCAGAAAGCATCATCCCGACATCTACTGGAGCTGCAAAAGCAGTCGCACTCGTTCTGCCTGAACTGAAAGGCAAGCTGAACGGCGGCGCGATGCGTGTACCAACACCTAACGTTTCTCTCGTTGACCTCGTAGCAGAGCTCGACAAGAACGTAACAGCTGATGATGTTAACAACGCATTTAAAGAGGCTGCTGAAGGCGAACTGAAGGGCATCCTCGGCTACAGCGAAGAGCCGCTCGTATCCAAGGACTACAACGGCAACACGTATGCATCTACGGTTGACGGACTGTCCACAATGGTTATGGAAGACAACATGGTTAAAGTAATTTCCTGGTACGATAACGAAACAGGCTACTCTCAGCAGGTTATCAACCTCGTTGAGTACATCGTATCTAAAGGACTTTAATCTGCTTATGCAGTAAACACCATCCTGAAACACCCTTTAGGAGGCGGGCCCGTGTCCTGCCTCCTTTTTACATGGTGCCGGATCGTGAATCTCTGTCAGAAAGAGTTGCGCAAAGGCAACGTGTTTAAAAAAGGAGCTCATAAGAAAAGCTGCTGAAAAGCAGGACTTTTCTCGGAGGCAGCGAAATGTAAGCTGACGTGCTTTTTTGACGCTGCCTGTCACATAAGACTGAAGGAGGTTATATGCGATGAACAAGCAATCTGTGCGTGACATCGATGTAAAAGGAAAGCGTGTGTTTTGCCGAGTGGACTTTAACGTTCCAATGAAGGACGGGGAAGTGACGGACGATACGCGAATCCGGGCGGCTCTGCCGACGATTAAAATGCTGGCCGATCAAGGCGCAAAAGTGATTCTGGCAAGCCACCTCGGACGTCCTAAGGGAGAAGCGGTAGAAGAGCTGCGCCTGGACCCAGTCGCAAAACGTTTGAGCGACCTTCTGGAGCGGGAAGTAGTCAAAACGGATGCCGTATACGGCGATGAGCCGAAGCAGGCAGTGGAGCACATTGACGAAGGCGGTATCGTGCTGCTTGAGAACGTTCGTTTTGAAGCTGGAGAAGAAAAGAATGACGGCGGTCTGGCGAAGCAGTTTGCAGAGCTTGCAGACATTTACGTCAACGACGCTTTCGGAGCTGCACACCGTGCGCACGCTTCTACCGCAGGTATTGCCGAGCATCTGCCTGCTGTTGCAGGACTTCTCATGGAAAAGGAGCTCGACGTTCTCGGAAAAGCCCTCGAATCACCGGAACGGCCGTTTACTGCCATTATCGGCGGCGCAAAGGTGAAGGACAAAATCGGTGTCATTGACAATCTGCTTGACAAAGTGGATAACCTCATCATCGGCGGCGGACTTGCGTATACGTTTGTGAAGGCGCAGGGCAAAGAAATCGGTAAATCTCTGCTTGAAGAAGACAAAATTGATCTAGCGAAGCAGTTCATGCAAAAGGCAGAAGAGAAGGGTGTCAACTTCTACATGCCGCAGGATGTGACAGTAGCGGATGACTTTGGTGAAGATGCGAATAAAAAAGTCGTTTCCATCGACGATATTCCGGCAGACTGGGAAGCACTCGATATCGGACCGGAAACGATTAAAACGTATGCAGATGTCATCAAGAATTCAAAGCTTGTCATCTGGAATGGTCCTATGGGTGTGTTTGAACTGGATTCATTCGCCAAAGGAACGATCGGTGTTGCAGAAGCGCTCGCAGATGCGGCTGATACGTATACCGTGATTGGCGGCGGCGACTCCGCGGCAGCTGTTGAGAAATTTGGCTATGCAGATAAGATGGATCATATGTCCACAGGCGGCGGAGCTTCTCTTGAATTTATTGAAGGAAAAGAACTGCCTGGCGTTGCTGCACTGAACGACAAATAAGCTTAATTCAGGAGGAATGTCTCAATGCGTAAACCGATCATTGCAGGAAACTGGAAAATGAACAAAACGAAATCAGAAGCTGTTTCATTCGTACAGGAAGTAAAGAACAGCATTCCGTCAGCGTCTAAAGTTGATGCGGTCGTCTGCTCTCCGGACCTGTTTCTGGATGCACTCGTACAGGAAGCACAAGGCACTGACCTGAAAATTGCCGCGCAGAACATGCACTTTGAAGACAACGGTGCGTATACCGGAGAAACAAGCCCGGCAGCACTTAAGGATCTGGGCGTAGAGTACGTGGTCATTGGGCATTCGGAGCGCCGCGACATGTTCGGCGAAACGGATGAGTCTGTCAACAAAAAGGTAAAAGCTGCTCTCAGCCACGGTCTGACACCGATCATCTGTGTCGGAGAAACGCTTGAGGAACGCGAAGCCAACAAGACGAACGATGTCGTGACGACCCAGGTAAAAGGTGCCCTTGAAGGTCTTTCCGAAGCGGACGTGCAAAAAACAGTCATCGCCTACGAACCGGTATGGGCGATCGGAACAGGCAAAACGGCTTCATCTGAGGATGCCAATGAAACGTGCGGCGTGATCCGCGAAGTTCTGTCTAATACGTTTTCTGCTAATACAGCAGACGCTGTACAGATTCAGTACGGCGGCAGCGTGAAGCCTGCCAACATCGAAGATCTCCTCGGTCAGCAGGATATCGACGGTGCGTTAGTCGGCGGAGCAAGCCTGGAAGCAGATTCTTTCTTAAAACTTGTGGAGGCTGGAAATGAGTAAAGCACCAAAAGCATTGATCATTCTGGACGGCTTTGCCCTCCGGGACGAAACGAAAGGGAATGCGGTCGCCCAGGCAAATACGCCGAACTTTGACCGCTACTGGAATACGTATCCGCACGCCACTTTGCAGGCAAGCGGCCTGGCTGTCGGTCTTCCCGAAGGTCAGATGGGAAACTCAGAGGTTGGACATTTGAACATCGGTGCAGGCCGTGTCGTGTACCAAAGCCTGACGCGCGTCAACCTGTCGATTGAAGACGGCTCCTTTTTCGATAACGATGAGTTCCAGGAAGCAATGGATCACGTCAAGAAAAACGGAACGGCCCTGCATTTGTACGGCCTCGTTTCTGACGGCGGGATTCACAGCCACATCAAGCATCTGTTTGCCCTGCTTGAAATGGCTCATCGTGAAAAGGTCGAAAAAGTGTACGTACACGCATTTTTGGACGGTCGTGATGTCGGACCGACGACAGCTCTGCAGTACCTAGAAGAGCTGGAGGATAAAATGAAAGAGCTCGGTACCGGACAGCTTGCGACGATTCAGGGCCGCTACTATGCAATGGACCGCGATAAGCGCTGGGACCGTGTGGAAAAAAGCTACCGGGCCATGGTGTATGGGGAAGGTGAGAAGTTCGCAAGCACGAAGGAAGCGATTGACGCTTCCTACGAAAAAGAAGTGCACGATGAATTCTTCCTTCCGTCCGTTATTACAGAAGACGGCGAAACGCCGGTCGGCACAATTCAGGATAATGACGCGATCATTTTCTTCAATTTCCGTCCGGACCGTGCGATTCAGCTGTCAGAAGTGTTTACGAAAAACGACTTCGATGACTTTGATCTCGGCGAACGTTTTCCGAAAAACCTTCATTATGTCTGTCTGACACAGTTCAGTGAATCGATTCAGGGCAAGGTTGCATTTAAGCCGACGAGCATGAAGAACGTGCTCGGAGAAACGGTATCTGACGCGGGCTTAAAGCAGCTTCGCATTGCGGAAACAGAAAAGTATCCGCACGTGACGTTCTTTTTCAGCGGCGGCCGCGAAAAGGAATATCCCGGTGAAGAGAGAATTCTGATCGATTCGCCAAAAGTGGCGACGTACGATCTGCAGCCTGAGATGAGCGCGTATGAAGTAACCGACGCGCTGCTGGAAGAAATCCGCAACGATAAGCACGATATGATCATTCTCAATTTTGCCAATCCGGATATGGTCGGCCATTCCGGCAAGCTTGAACCGACCATCAAGGCAGTGGAAGCCGTTGATGAGTGTCTCGGCAAAATTGTTGATCTGATCGAAGAAAAAGGCGGTAAAACGATCATCACCGCCGATCACGGCAACGCGGACGTTCTGGAAATGGAAGACGGATCTCCAATGACCGCTCACACGACGAACCCGGTGCCGGTGATCGTGACGGATAAAAACGTGACGCTTCGCGAAGACGGCATTCTTGGCGATTTGGCACCGACGATGGTCGAACTGCTTGAAATTGACCAGCCTGAAGAGATGACAGGCAAGAGCCTCATTAAAAAGTAAGCTGTGATTGACAAGCCGGCGAAACGCTCTGCTTCACCTTGTCCTGATCAGGGCGGCAGCCGGCAGCAAGTCTTCATTCAGTATCTAATTAAAAGGAGAGAATGCAACGATGACAATTATTACAGATGTATATGCACGACAAGTTCTCGATTCCCGCGGGAACCCGACAGTAGAAGTAGAAGTACACACAGAAAGCGGCGCATTTGGCCGTGCAATCGTGCCAAGCGGTGCGTCCACTGGTGAATACGAAGCAGTAGAGCTCCGTGACGGCGGCGACACATGGATGGGCAAAGGCGTTACGAAGGCAGTCGACAACGTCAACGATGAGATCGCTCCGGAACTGGTCGGCTTTGACGTTCTCGATCAGCTTGGCATCGACCAGCTGATGATCGACCTTGACGGCACGCCAAACAAAGAGAAGCTTGGCGCAAACGCGATTCTTGGTGTATCCATGGCAGCTGCACACGCAGCAGCTGACGCACTCGGCGTACCACTTTACGTGTACCTCGGCGGATTCAATGCGAAGACGCTGCCGACACCAATGATGAACATTCTGAACGGCGGCGAGCACGCAGACAACAACGTCGACATTCAGGAATTCATGATCATGCCTGTCGGCGCGGGCACGTTCTCTGAAGCGCTGCAGATGGGTGCAGAAATTTTCCACAACCTGAAGAAGGTACTGAGCTCTAAAGGCTACAACACAGCAGTAGGAGACGAAGGCGGCTTTGCTCCTGACCTTGGCTCCAACGAAGAAGCACTGTCTACGATCATTGAAGCGATTGAAAAGGCAGGCTACAAGCCGGGCGAAGAAATCCAGCTTGCAATGGACGTTGCTGCTTCTGAAATCTATGAAGACGGCAAGTACAACCTGAAAGGTGAGGGCGTTGTAAAAACGTCTGAAGAAATGGTCGAGTTCTACGCAGAGCTTTGCGATAAGTATCCGATCGTTTCTATTGAAGATGGACTGGATGAGAACGACTGGGACGGCTTCAAGAAGCTGACCGAGCGTCTCGGCGACAAAGTCCAGCTCGTAGGGGACGATCTATTCGTGACGAACACAGAAAAGCTTTCCCGCGGTATTGAAGAAGGCATCGGCAACTCCATTCTAATCAAAGTAAACCAGATCGGTACGCTTTCTGAAACGTTTGAAGCGATTGAAATGGCAAAGCGCGCAGGCTACACGAACGTGATCTCTCACCGTTCCGGTGAAACAGAAGATGCAACCATCGCGGACATCGCAGTTGCGACAAACGCTGGTCAGATCAAAACGGGTGCTCCTTCCCGTACAGACCGCGTCGCGAAGTACAATCAGCTTCTCCGCATTGAGGACGAGCTGCAGTACGTTGGCAAATACGCTGGTAAAACAGCATTCTACAACCTGAACAAATAAGTATGAGATAAAACGCCGCTCCAGAGTGACCTGGGGCGGCGTTTTTTTGGTGGATGTCAGCAGCCTGAAGGGGGATGGGTGTTATATGCAGAAAGCTGGACTTGGCTGGGTGAAATGAAAGTGTTCAACTTTTGACTTGAAATGATTAACTTGGCTCCTGAAAGCTTCAACTTCCGTGTCAAAAAAGCACTAACTTCGACCGGCAACTGTTTACGAGCATCAATTTTGAACTGCTATAACGAATAAATGATGATTTACGGCGGGAAAACGTTCAACTTACTCCAGAAAACGTTCATCTTTTTTTGTACAAATTGATGTGCCATCCTATATTCATTTAGAAAGAGGAATTTCCAGCTTATAAAGCGAATGGTATTGAAAAGACTGTCTCAGGTTCCGCACCTGAAAGAAACGGAGGAACTCCATGACTTATCGTATCGGTATTGTTGGTCCGGGAATGATTGCGACATCTGCACACATTCCAGCGCTGCTGAAGGATGGCAGAGCGGAAATCGCTGCTGTCACATCGCGAACGCATGAAACAGCTCAGAAGGCAGCCGAGCGCTTCCATATTCCCGGTGTCTACACGTCGGAAGCAGACATGTATGAGAAGGAACAGCTTGACCTCGTTCTGATCTGTGTGCCAAATGCGTATCATGCGGCGTCGGTGCGGAGAGCGTTTGAAGCAGGTGTGCACGTGTTTTGTGAAAAGCCGCCGGCTATGAATGCTGCCGAGGCATCGCTGATGGAAACAGCTGCAGCTGACGCGGAGCGTCATTTGATGTACGGATTTCATCACCGATTTCAACTGGAGACGATCGTCTTAAAAAAAGCGGTCGACAGCGGCGAGCTTGGCGACATCTATCATATGAACGTGCAGGCGGTGAGACGGCGCGGGATTCCCGGCTGGGGATCGTTTACGGACAAGGAAAAGCAGGGCGGCGGCCCGCTGATTGATGTCGGCGTGCACATGCTGGACCTTGCTGCCTACATCAGCGGGTTTCAAACGCCGGTGGAAGTGATGGGGGTGACGCATCAGCGGCTCGGGAGGAAACCTGGAGTCGGACTGCTCGGTGACTGGGATCCGCACACGTTCAGCGTCGAGGACTTCGCCTCCGGCATGATCCGGTTTGAGAACGGCAGCTCACTCGTGCTGGAAACGTCTTATGCCGCGAATACGGCTGAAGAGGAGCGGCTGAACGTTTCCTTTTTTGGTGATGAAGGCGGAGCGGATACATCACCATTTCGGATGTACGGGGAGAAATACGGTGCGCTGCTTGATACAACACCGGTCTTTCTCGATAAAATGGAAGAACGGGATGCCTACGATAGGCAGCTTGCGCATGTTCTTGATGTACTCGATAAAAAAGCTGCTCCTGCACCGGCCTCTCAGGGAACGTATATCCAGCAGCTGGTGGATGCTTTTTATGAGTCAGCAGCCACGGGCAGGGCCGTATCGTTCCGTTGAGCGAATACCGGCAGTTTCCGGGAAGCTCTTGCGCGAATCGACAGTTCGTGTTATATTTTCACAAGGTATTCATGTACGTTTAACAAGGGGTGTATTCCGTGGAACAACTTCTGTCAGTAGCGTTAGTCATTACATCGATTCTGCTCATTGCAGTCGTCCTGCTTCAGTCAGGCCGCAGCGCCGGTCTTTCAGGGGCTATCTCAGGCGGTGCCGAGCAGATGGTCGGCAAGCAGAAAGCAAGAGGACTGGAAGCAGTGCTCAGCCGTGCAACGGTTGTGCTTGGTATTCTTTTCTTCGTGTTTGCTCTCTGGCTCGGTTATTTTATGTAAACGCAAGGACAGAGGCTGTTCCGGAATTGAACCGGACGGCCTCTTTTTTTGTGGGGCCCGGGTTAACAGAGCCTTTTTTCGGGAATAACTGCTCATAACAGCAGGAAAAGACGAACCCGGGAAGGTGACGCATCATGATAGGCTGTCTGATTATCCATGGATTTACTGGAACACCAAAAGAAGTTGAAGATATACAACATTACATGAGGCAGAACAACTGGCTCGTATACACCCCTGAACTCCCAGGCCACGACGGGACCAAAAACGGCTTGAAAGAAGCGGACCACCGCGAGTGGATTTACAAAGCCAAGGTAGCATTGGAGGAACTGATGAACCGGTGTGACAAAGTGTATGTCATTGGTTTTTCCATGGGCGGTGTGATTGCAGGCTACCTGGCGGCTCATTATCCGATCGATAAGCTTGTGCTCGTCTCTTCTGCCGTCTTTTACTTAAATCCGCGTCAAATCGCGGAGGATGTAAAAGGATGGGTCATGGAAGGCATAAAGGGAGAACTTGACGGAAACGACATATACCATTTTTACCGCAATAAAATAAAGCGGACCCCGGCAACAGCTACACTGGAATTTGCACGTCTTGTCAAAAAGCTGCGCCATGCGCTGGCTGATATTACAGTGCCGACGCTCATCGTCCAAGGAGAGAAGGACGGGCTCGTACCGGCAAGAAGTGCTGACTATATTTATGAGAATATCCGTTCAGAAGATAAGGAAATATTCTTTTTTGAGGATGCTAAGCACTATATCTGGTTTGGCGATCAAAAAGAGGCATTTTTAAACAAGCTCGGCCATTTCCTGAACAATCCTGAGCTTGCAGGAACGGAAGACAAAAGGAGTAGAAAGACAGATGATGAAGATCGCTCAACCGAAACCATTCACGTTTAAAGGCGGACCGAGGGCGGTGCTGCTGCTGCACGGCTTTACCGGCAACTCAGCGGACACCCGCATGCTCGGCCGCTACCTGAATAAACGGGGCTATACGTGCTACGCGCCGCATATGACAGGACACGGCGTGCCTCCTGAAGAGCTGGTTAAATCCGGACCGGAAGACTGGTGGAAGGATGTACAGGCAGCTTATCAAAAGCTGAAAGACGACGGCTACGAAGAAATCGTGGCGGGCGGGCTGTCTCTCGGAGGCGTTTACTCCTTAAAGCTCGGCTATACGGTGCCGTTAAAAGGTATTTTTACGATGTGTTCACCAGTGGAAATTCAAAGTGAAGAAAAAATGTACAAGGGCGTGGAGGAATATGCACGCAAGTACAAGCGAAACGAGCAGAAGCCGGAAGAAGAAGTAGAAGCAGAAATGAAGGCATTTGATGGAACTCAGACAGAGACGATTAAAAAGCTGAGAGGCTTGAACAAAGAAGTAAAAGATAATCTCGATCAGATTTATACGCCGACATTTGTTGCGCAGGGCAAGAAGGACCAGATGATTGACATCAACAGCGCCAACATCATCTATGAAACGGTGGAAACAGACCATAAAGAACTGAAGTGGTACGAAGAATCAGGCCACGTTATTACACTCGATAAAGAACGAGACCAGCTGCATGAAGACATCTACGCGTTCCTTGAATCGCTGGACTGGACAGAATAATAACTCATGAGTGGTCTCGCATCATGAAAGGAGACCAATAATGCAGGATATAACAAAAGACCTCATTATGGACGAAATTAAACAGGCGGATAAACCGCTTGGAATGAAAGAATTAGAAGAGCTATTACAGCTCGAAGAAGCAGACCGGTTTAAAGAGGCAGTGAAGCTGTTGAACGAGCTGGAAGAAGAAGGACACCTCGTGCGTACGAGAACGAACCGTTACGGACTGCCTGAGCGGATGAATCTGCAGCGGGGCAGTGTGATCATGCATCCAAAAGGCTTTGCGTTTATTAAAACGGGAGGCGAAGGAGATGACATCTACGTCGCGCCGCGTGAAATGAACGGAGCAATGAACAGCGACGAGGTGCTCGTCCGCGTTCAGCCGGAATCTGGAGGAGACCGGCAGGAAGGCACGATCGTGCGTATTTTACGCCGCGGAACGACCCAGACTGTCGGCACGTATCAGGAGCAGAAGGGCTTTGGATTTGTCGTGCCGGATGATAAACGGATTCCTGCGGATATTTTTATTCCGCAGAATCAGGCGCTCGGAGCGGTAGACGGCCATAAAGTTGTCGTCGAGATCACTCGTTACGCGGAAGGGCGGGCGAGTGCGGAAGGGCACGTGACGAGAATCATCGGTCATAAAAACGACCCGGGTGTCGATATTATGTCGATTATTCACAAGCACGGGCTGCCGGGAGACTTTCCGGAGGAGGCCATTCGCCATGCAGAAAACGTACCGGATGAAATTGATCCGGAAGATTTAGAAGGCAGACGAGATCTGCGTGAAGAAACGATTGTCACGATTGACGGCGCAGATGCAAAGGACCTTGACGATGCCGTTCAGGTGAAGCGACTGGATAATGGCAACTACATGCTGGGTGTCCACATTGCGGACGTCTCGCACTACGTAACCGAACATTCGCCGATCGATAAAGAAGCATCTGACCGTGCCACGAGCGTCTATCTCGTTGACCGAGTCATCCCGATGATCCCGCACCGTCTCTCAAACGGTATCTGCTCGTTGAACCCGCAGGTGGACCGTTTGACGCTCTCCTGTAACATGGAGATCAACTCGTCAGGAGAAGTCGTGCACCACGAGATTTTCGAAAGCGTGATTCGTACGAATGAACGTATGACCTATACGGATGTGCGAAAGATTCTTGAAGACGAAGATGAAGAAGTCATGAATCGCTATAAAGAACTCGTCCCGTTCTTTAAAGACATGGAAGAGCTCGCTGCTGTTCTCCGTAAAAAGCGGTTTCAGCGCGGTGCGATTGATTTTGATTTTAAAGAAGCACAGGTTCACGTTAACGACGAGGGCCGGCCGACGGATGTGACAATTCGGGAGCGGAGCGTGGCGGAAAAGCTGATCGAAGAATTTATGCTTGCCGCAAATGAAACCGTCGCTGAACATTTCCACTGGCTGAAGCTGCCCTTTGTGTACCGGATTCACGAAGATCCGGATGAGACAAAGCTGGCGCAGTTCCTCGAAACCGTAGCCGGATTTGGCTATGTCATTAAAGGAACGGCTAACGGCGTACACCCGCAGGCGCTGCAAAAGCTGCTGCGAAGTGTGAAGGGTGAAGCAGAAGAGCCTGTGATCAGCACGATGCTGCTCCGTTCTCTGAAGCAGGCGAAATATGATCCTCAAAACGCAGGCCACTTTGGACTTGCTGCAGATTTCTATACGCACTTCACATCGCCAATCCGCCGCTATCCGGATTTGATTGTACACCGGTTGATCCGCACGTATTTGATCGAAGGCAAAACGGACGATCAGACCGTCGACCACTGGCAGGAGAAGCTTCCCGATCTGACAAAGCATTCTTCTGAAATGGAACGCCGTGCAGAGGATGCCGAGCGTGAAACGGATGACCTGAAAAAAGTGCAGTATATGGAGGATAAGATCGGAGAAGAGTTTACCGGTGTGATCAGCGGTGTCACGAACTTCGGGCTGTTTGTCCGCCTGCCGAACACGATCGAAGGGCTGGTCCACGTCAGCTACATGACCGACGACTATTATCATTTTGATGAAAAGCGTCTGGCGATGGTCGGCGAACGGAGCAAAGCCACGTTTCAAATCGGTGATGAGCTTGAAGTCCGGCTGGCGAATGTCAACGTCGATGAGCGGATTATTGATTTTGAAATCATCGGCATGAAAAAGCGTCGTCCGAAGCGGAAAGATACCGCTCAGGTGATTGACTCGTCCAAAAAGCGTGGCAGAAAGCCGAAGCGGGAAGGCGGACCAGCGCAGGATGATAAAAAAGGCGGCAAAAAGAAACGCGGCAAGAAAAAGCCGTTTTATGAAAACCTGCCAAAAAAACAACGCCGTAAAGCAAAAAAGAAATCATAGCAGTCGTCATGCCGGAGCAGTGATGCTCCGGCTCAGCGGCAGTTTTGAAAGCAACGAAGAAAGGATGCACTGCCAATGTCCGATTTCAACAAACCAATTGCACAAAATAAAAAAGCCAATCATGATTACGCCATCGAAGAAACGTATGAAGCCGGCATGGTGCTCACCGGTACCGAGATTAAATCGATCCGCAACCGCCGGGTCAACATGAAGGATTCCTTCGCGCGAATTTCCAATGGAGAAGCCTGGCTGCACAATATGCATATCAGTGAGTATGAGCAGGGCAACCGTCATAACCATGAACCAGAGCGTCCGCGGAAGCTTCTTCTGCACCGCAAGCAGATCAATCAGCTGATCGGTCTGACAAAACAGAAGGGCTACACGCTTGTGCCGCTGAAGGTGTATATTAAAAACGGAGTCGCGAAGGTATTGATTGGACTCGGTAAAGGGAAGAAGAAGTTCGATAAGCGCGAAGACTTAAAGCGGAAGGACGCCAAGCGTGAAATTCAGCGCGCATTCAAAGACGAGCAGCTCGGTCGCTGAACTTGACTATACAGCTGACTGTGTTATAATGGAAGTTACCGTTAAGGTCCACACTCCTTAACGTTCTCTCAAGCATGGGGACGTTCTGGATTCGACAGGGATAGGTCGGATTTGCGTGGCGAGTCGAGCTGAGTGTCCTCGTAAAAACGCTCACCTTGCCTATAGTTGGCAACAAAGAAGAAAACTTCGCACTAGCAGCGGCGTAAAAACCCTGCTTGCGGTTCCGCCCTTCATCGCCCATGTGAAGGATCCGGGACTCACTCTAAGTGGGCTACGGTCGTTTTCCTCCACCTGAGGAAAACGGCAGGAGATTAATCAGGTTAGCCCTGCGGAAGCCTGTTGATTGGCTGAAGCAGCGGCGAAATTCTAATAAATCAACTACACTCGTAGAAGCGTAAGTTGCGTTATCCCTGGACGCGGGTTCGATTCCCGCCGTCTCCACCAAATACATATTTGGTGGTTTTTTATTGGGCATTTTTAAGCAGGCTGCTTTCCCTGGAAGGAGAGCAGCCTGCTTTTTGCTTGGGATCGGTCTTTATAACAGGCGGAGTTGAAGGGAGATTAAAAGCGCCAGCCTGATTTCTGGAAACGTCAACGGTACCGGTAATGGCAGGCTGACTCAAACGTTTCATCCGCAGCCCTGACGTTATTATCCTCGAACGTAATGTTTTCATTCTCATGCTGAATCTTTTCATTCTCGGGTCAAATCTTATTATTGTTATCATTCAGCGTACGTTATAACGAAAATCTTTTCATTCATGCGCCCGAACGTATCAACCGCAGCAGTCAAGTTATCATGCTTCCTTGGCAAAAAAACAAGCCGGTGCTCCCATGATGGATGCGCCGGCCTGTGCTCATTTATTCTGCTGCTTTCGTATAAAAATCGGCGAGGACTTCCATTCCTTTGGAGAAATGCTCGACTGGAAAGCTTTCATTCGGCGAATGGAGGTTATCCTCCGGTGTACCAAAGCCGAGCAGCACGACGGGAATGCCGAAGCCGCTGTCGATCGATTCGACCACCGGAATCGAGCCGCCAAGGCGTACGAAAACCGTTTCGCGCCCGAATGCGGCCGAGTAGCTTTCAGCAGCCTTCTGCAGAAGCGGGTGATTCGGGTCCACTTTGTACGCTTTCGCTGAAAGAGCCTCCCGTTTAATGTCAGCGCGTACGCCTTTCGGTACGTGTGCTTCAATATGGCGGACGAGGGCATCCTGAATCTGCTTCGGATCCTGACCGGGAACGAGGCGGCACGTCAGCTTGGCCGTTGCTTCAGATGGAATAATCGTTTTAGTGCCAGCACCCTGGTAGCCGCCGAACAATCCGTTTACCTCAAGCGTCGGCCTGGCCATTGTATGCTCTTTTGCCGTATAGCCTTTTTCCGGTGTTGTTTCCGGAACTCCTGTCGTCTCCGGGTAGTGTTCGCCCGGTGCTTCGTTCATGAGCTTTCGCTCTGCTTCCGGGAGATCCTCTGCGCTTTCATAAAAGCCGTCCACGGTCACTTGTTCATCCGTGTTTTTCATCGTGGCTAGCAGCTGTGCCATCGCCATCGCCGGATTTTTCACAGCGCCTCCGTAAAGACCGGAATGCAGATCGCGGTCTGGTCCTGTGAGCGTGACCTCAAGGCCGGTGAAGCCTTTCAGACCGTATAAAATTGTTGGAACTCCTTTATCGACCATGCCGGAATCGGAAATGAGGGCAAAATCACTCGCGAGTTCTTCTTTATTATTGTCCAGATACGTATACAGGTGTTCGCTGCCGATTTCTTCTTCGCCTTCGATCAGGACTTTTACGTTTACAGGCAGACGGCCTTCCGTTTTCATCATCGCTTCAAAGACGGCAAGGTGCATAAACACCTGTCCTTTGTCGTCGCTTGCACCGCGGGCGAACAAACGGCCGCTTCGGATTTCGGGACTGAACGGGGCGCTGTCCCATAGGTCATACGGATCGGCCGGCTGTACGTCATAGTGGCCGTAGAAAAGCGCAGTCGGTGCTCCTTCCGCACCGGTATATTCGGCGTAAACGAGCGGATGACCGCCGGTTTCACGGCGCTCAACTTTATCGAAGCCTATTTCTGTCAGATACTTCGTTAGAAAAGTGACCGCTTCTTCCATCGCTGGTTTCTTTTCAGGATCTGTACTGATGCTCTCAATGGCGAGAAACTGCTGAAGCTGCTCCAGCAGCCGCTCTTCATGATCCTGCAAATATTGCTTAACACGTTCCATATGTAATCTCCTCCTCCAGGTTAGGATGCTTCTTTAGTTTACTCCTTCTGCTGCTGAACGCGCAAATACGCGTGCCTTTCAGAATAACGGCTGAATTCTGAAAACTCATTGCAGAAACGCGGGAAAGTCGTTAAGATAAAGGTTATAGTTTTCGCGTGACAGGCGCAGAGGTATAGAAGAGAGGATGACAGGACATGAGTGAAGAAAAAGATTTGCGTATACGCAGTAAAGTAATCAGTGAAGGGGCAAACCGGGTGCCAAACCGGTCGATGCTAAGGGCGGTAGGATTTACCGATGACGATTTCAAAAAACCGATGATCGGCATCGCGAGCACGTGGAGCGAAGTGACGCCGTGTAACGTACATATTGACAAGCTTGCTGTGAAGGCGAAAAGCGGGGCTGCCGCGGGCGGCGGTGCACCGATGATTTTTAATACGATTACGGTAGCGGATGGAATTGCAATGGGGCATGAAGGGATGAGCTTTTCCCTGCCGAGCCGGGAAGTGATCGCAGACTCGATTGAAACGGTTGTCGGAGCAGAGCGGCTTGATGGCATTGTTGCAGTCGGCGGATGTGATAAGACTACTCCTGCCTGTCTGATGGCAATGGGACGGTTGAACCTGCCGGCTGTTTATGTATATGGAGGAACGATTGCGCCGGGCAAGCTCGACGGCAGGGATATTGACATCGTATCGTCGTTTGAAGCGGTTGGGCAGTATCAGGAAGGCATCATCGACGATGAACAGTTGCATAAAGTAGAGTGCAGCGCTTGTCCAGGAGCCGGCGCATGCGGCGGCATGTACACGGCGAATACGATGGCGTCTGCTGTGGAGGCTTTAGGCATGAGTATTCCTGGCTCCTCCTCGACTCCGGCGGTCAACGATTATAAAGAAGAGGAGTGCCGCCAGGCTGGCGAACTCGTTGTCGATCTGCTCCGAAACGACATTTATCCTCGGGATATCATGACGAAAAAAGCATTTGAGAATGCAATTACGGTCGTGATGGCGCTTGGCGGCTCCACAAATGCATTTTTGCATCTGACGGCTATGGCTCACTCTGCTGGCGTAGAGCTCGATTTCGACGATTTTGAGCGTATTCGCAAGCAGGTTCCGCATATCGCAGATCTGAAGCCGAGCGGCCGTTACGTTATGCAGGACCTGTATGAAGTCGGCGGCGTGCCAGCCGTAATGAAAGAGCTGCTTGCAGCAGGCCTGCTGCACGGGGACTGCCTGACTGTAACGGGAAAGACGATGGCGGAAAATCTTGCTGAAGCGCCTGCCCTGAAAGAAGGCCAGGACGTTATCCGGCCGCTCGACAACCCATTCAAGCCGACAGGACCGCTCGTCGTGCTGAAAGGAAACCTTGCGCCGGAAGGATCCGTTGCGAAGATGTCCGGTCAGAAAATCAGCCGCTTTGAAGGAACAGCGAAAGTTTATGATTCAGAGGCAGAAGCAACGAAGGCGATTGAAGCGGGTGAAATTGTGGAACACGACGTACTTGTTATCCGCAACGTCGGTCCGAAAGGTGGACCCGGCATGCCGGAGATGCTGTCCATCACGGCGATGATCGTCGGGCGTGGACTCAATGGGAAAGTAGCGCTTATGACAGACGGCCGTTTTTCAGGAGGTTCGCACGGATTTGTCATTGGGCACATTGCGCCTGAAGCGGCAATGGGAGGTCCGATCGGTCTGCTTCAAACAGGTGACAAGGTGACCATCGACAGTGACACGCAGGAAATTAACATGCACGTCGATGAAGCAGAGCTTGCAGCACGAAAAGCGAATTGGAAGGCGCCTGAACCGCGTTACAAAACCGGCGTGCTCGCTAAATATGCGGCGCTTGTATCTTCTTCTGCCAAAGGGGCAGTTACAGATGCCGGACTCGATAAATTCTGATTCTGCTTTACAGACGGGAACGTCCCGTGATATGATACGTTCAACCAATTGAACAGATTACTTATCCAGAGTGGTGGAGGGACTGGCCCGATGAAACCCGGCAACCATCAGCGTATGCTGAAAGGTGCTACTTCCTGCAGAGAGGCGACTCTTTGGGAGATAAGTCCGTTTATTTTAACGAACTCTCCCGTGTCCTTTCTGCTAAGCAGGCAGGCCGGGAGTTTTTCTTTTTTCTGAAACCAGTTGACGGCGTATCAGAAGCCTGGTAAGATTCAAACTAATTCAATTTATCAGATTAATCAAAGTGAAAAACTCAAGATTAATCCTAACTTCATAATAACGATATCTCTTATCCAGAGAGGCGGAGGGACTGGCCCGATGAAGCCCGGCAACCATTCGGATCTGATTGACAGATTCGGGAAGGTGCCAATTCCACAGAGCATAAAGCTCTGAAAGATGAGAGAGAACAGACTGACTTCCTGTATCTCTCTATCTTTTTCAGATAGGGAGATTTTTAATTGCTTCAGGAGGGCAGAAGAAAGAGCTTTGCAAGCTTAAAACTAAGTTTTCCAATTGATTTACTTATAATAACAGGAGGAATGCATCATGAGTGAAAAATCATTTGCGACATATAATCCGGAAACGGTTATTTTACACGGAGGTCAGTCCCCTGACCCGACGACAGGGTCCCGAGCGGTACCGATTTATCAGACGACATCGTATTTGTTTCACGATACAGAGCATGCAGAGAGCCTGTTTTCCCTTGATGAGCCGGGCAACATTTACAGCCGTATCGGCAATCCAACTACGGATGTGCTCGAAAAGCGGATCGCGCTGCTAGAGGAAGGTGTGGCGGCTGTTGCTACCTCTTCCGGAATGGCTGCTATTTCGCTGTCAATTCTAAATCTCGCAAGTGCCGGTGATCATATCGTTGCGGCGACGAATTTGTACGGCGGCACGTATAACCTGTTTTCTGTTACGCTTCCGCGGTACGGGATCGATGTCACATTTGTTGACCCGCAGGAGCCGCAGCATTTTGCCGATGCGATTCAGGACAATACGAAAGCGGTTTTTGCGGAGACGATCGGCAACCCGAGCCTGCACGTGCTCGATATTGCGGCTGTCTCCGAGGTCGCACACGAAGCGGGTATTCCGCTTATCATTGACAATACGTTCGCGACGCCTTATACAGCGCGCCCGATTCAGCAGGGAGCTGACATCGTCGTTCATTCTGCGACGAAATGGATCGGCGGACACGGCACCTCCATCGGCGGACTCGTCGTGGACGGGGGCCGCTTTAACTGGCAGTCGGAGAAATTTCCGGTCTTCAATGAACCGGACCCAAGCTACAACGGCATCGTATACGCGAAAGATTTCGGCACGCTCGCCTTCAGCACGAAGCTGCGCGTACAGCTGCTCCGCGATTTTGGTTCTTGCCTGAGCCCGTTTAACGCATTTCAGCTGCTGCAGGGACTTGAGACACTGCATTTGCGTATCGTCCGTCATAACGAAAACGCATTGGAACTGGCCCGCTATCTGGAAGTTCACCCGGCAGTCGACTGGGTTTCCTATCCGGGGCTTGAGAGTCATCCCGCTCATGAAAATGCGAAGAAAGTACTCGACTATGGTGGCGGAGCGGTTGTGAATTTCGGCATCAAAGGCGGAAGGGAAGCGGGAAGCAAGCTGATAAACTCGGTTTCTCTCTGGTCTCATCTTGCGAACGTCGGCGACGCAAAAAGCCTGATCATCCATCCCGCTTCGACGACGCACCAGCAGCTTACAGGGGATGAGCTCGAAAAGACAGGCGTTTTTGAAGATCTGGTCCGCTTATCTGTCGGAATTGAAAATGCGGAGGACTTGAAAAAAGATCTCGATCACGCCTTACAGATTGCTACAGGTGAAGGAACGTCAGAAGAAAAAACGGTCATTAATGACGAAGGCGTGATTCGCTGGGCGCTGGATCGTGCAACGGTGGATGACAATGGAGCAGTTCGTCCGAAAACGATCGCCGTCGTAGGACTGAGCGGCAAAGAGTCACGGCCAAGTTACCGGCTGGCACGAAAGATGCAGCGGCTCGGGTACCGCATCATCCCGGTTAATCCGAGGGAAACCGAGATTTTAGGCGAAAAAGCATATCCGGACATCACGTCTGTACCAGGTCCGATCGACATCGTGCAAGTGTTCCGAAGTCCGGAAGCGGCGATTGAGATTGCCGAGGAAGCAGCATCGGTTCAGCCGAAAATCTTTTGGCTGCAGGAAGGTGTCATTTCCGAAAAAGCAGCCGTGATTGCGAAAGAAGCAGGTCTTGAAGTCGTCCACAATCGCTGCACCTATAAAGAAGCCCAGCGCCTGCGCGGAACCATTTCTACGTTTGCGTGCGAGCTGTAACGACACGAGAAGCAGGGAGAGGCGCCTGTACCAACTGCCAATTTACATGAAAACGGAGTGAAGGTCATGAACAACTATTGGAAACTTGGAAGCATTGCAGCAGCGGCTCTTTTCGCCGCTGGCTGCTCCTCAGAATCAGAGGCAGACGGGTCTTCACCCGATACGATTACAGTGGACTACGCGTACTACTCCCCAACAAGCCTCGTATTAAAGGAAAAGGGATTTTTGGAAGAGGCGTTCGCAGATGAAGGAACGGAAATTGACTACGTGCTGAGTCAAGGCAGCAACAACGCGCTGGAATTTTTGTCTGGCGGCAGCGTAGACTTCGGCTCTTCAGCCGGAGCGGCGGCCCTTATGGCTAAGGGCAATAACGCTCCGATCAAAAATGTGTATATTTACTCACAGCCCGAATGGACAGCGCTTGTTACGGCGGAAGACAGTGATATCGATTCGGTGGAAGACCTTGCCGGTAAGCAGGTCGCCGCGACGCTCGGAACAGATCCGTATATTTTCCTGATTCGCGCACTTGATGAAGCTGGTCTTTCCGAAGAGGATATTGAAGTCGTGCCGGTTCAGCACAACGATGGCGCGAACCTGCTCGCAAACGGAGAGGTGGATGCCTGGGCTGGACTCGATCCGCACATGGCGAGACAAGAGCTGGAAATAAACGCTGATCTGTTCCACCGTAACAAAGACTTTAATACGTACGGCTTTCTGAACGTAACGGAAGATTTTGCTGAAGCGCATCCGGAAGCTGTGGAAACGGTCATCGAAGCATACGAGGAAGCTAGACAGTGGACGCTCGACAACCCGGAAGAAACAGTGGAAATTATGGTGCAGGAGGCAGGCATCGATCCAGCAGTAGCAGAACTGCAGCTGGAGCGGAACACGTTTGATAATCCGGTGCCCGGTCAGGAGCATATCGACAGCCTAACCGCAGCAGGAGAAGTGCTGCAGAAATCAGGTAATCTGGACGATGAGCTGGAGGTGTCGGATCTGCTGGATGAGCTGATTGATCCGTCCTTTGCTGAGAATGTAATCAACGATTAACAAGGAGGAACTACGATGGCAGTAACGCATGATACAACCGCAGACAGAGCCTTGGCAGAGGTGCCGGGCCGTATAAAGAAGGAGCAGCGTGCGCTGCCGTCGTTTTTAAAAACAACCGGATTGGCCCTGTTATTCCCAGTGCTGCTGCTCCTTATCTGGGAAGGGACCGTCCGTTTTGAGCTCGTTGCTGGCCACCTGCTGCCGGCGCCCACTGAGGTTCTCGGCACGATCGGGGCCATGGCGGCAGACGGTTCGCTCTGGGGACACATCGGCATCACATTGTACCGGCTGCTCTGGGGCTTTTTCTGGGGCACGCTTGCAGCTGTGATTCTTGGCTCTGTTGTAGCGATGTCCCGTAATGCAGAAACAATGTTTGATCCGCTGATACAGGCATTCCGGGCGATCCCGTCCCTCGCCTGGGTCCCGCTCTTCATACTCTGGCTCGGTATCGGCGAGCCTTCCAAAGTGACGCTGATCGCACTTGGTGTGTTTTTCCCGGTTTATCTGAATGTCGTCGGCGGCATTCAGTCCGTGGATCGCAAATTAATTGAAGTCGGCAAAGCATACAGCCTGTCACAGTTTCAACTCGTGCGGCGCATCATTCTGCCTGCCTCGCTTCCGTCCTTTATCACCGGCCTGCGCAGCGGTCTCGGTCTCGGATGGATGTTCGTTGTGGCAGCAGAGCTTCTCGGTGCAAGTCAGGGCCTCGGCTATCTGCTAGTGTTGGGACAGAATACGCTGGCACCAAACGTGATTCTCGCGAGCATTGTCTTATTTGCGATCATGGGCAAGCTGACGGACTATGCGCTCAAAAAAATCCAGACACGCGCCCTGCATTGGCAGGACAGCCTGAAAACGTAAGGAGGATACCCGCATGAGCATACAAGTTGAACGGTTTGGACGTTCGTTTGACGGCGTTACAGCTGTAGAAGATATTTCGTTTCAGGCAGAACCGGGTGAAATCATCGGGCTGCTTGGTACATCCGGATGCGGAAAAAGTACCATTCTCCGTGGAGTAGCCGGACTGGACACCGATTACAACGGCACTATTCGCATCAGCGGAAAGGAAGTAAACGGCCCCTCCGGAGAACTCGGTATTATTTTTCAGGAACCAAGGCTGATGCCGTGGCTGACCGTACTGGATAACGTCTGCTTCGGCCTGGAAGGGCCGAAAGAGGAGCAGAAGCAAAAGGCACTTGAGCTGTTAAAGGTCGTCGGTCTGGAGGATTTTACAGGCCACTATCCGAAGCAGCTTTCAGGGGGAATGGCGCAGCGGACAGCCATCGCCAGAGCGCTTGTGACAGAGCCATCCACCCTGCTTCTGGACGAGCCGTTCAGTGCGCTGGATGCGTTTACGAAGCTGCAGCTGCAGGATATGGTACTGGAGCTTTGGGAGCGCTACAGCCCTACGATGATCATCGTCACGCACGATATCGACGAGGCGCTCACGCTCTGCGACCGGATTGTTATCTTAAAAGGGCAGCCGGGCGAGCTGCATGACAATGTAAAAGTGACTCCGGCCAAGCCGCGCCGCAAAAGCGATCCGCAGCTTGCTGAACTGAAGGAATATATTCTTGAGAGTCTCGATATGACGAGAAACGTACAGAGGGAGGTCCGTGCATGAACGTTTTGAATCCTTCTCCGCTTACGGCGGCGAATGCAAACATTACGATTGACCGGCAGCGGGGAAAAACGAGCTGGGAGGACGCCGTAAACCGGCTCGGTAAAGTGCCGGAGGGAAAATGGAACGCAGCATATGAGTGCATTGACCGCCACGTCGACGACGGCTACGGAGACCGGACGGCGCTGCTTTACACCGACGGAACAGAAGAAGCTTTGTACACGTTTGAGCAGGTGAAGAGAATTACCGATCACTATGCGCGCGTTCTGAAGGCGGAAGGAGTGCTGCCTGGGGACCGCGTATTTATTTTTCTGCCGAAGTCGCCGGACTGCTACTTTGCTGTACTGGCGGCTATTAAAGCTGGAGCAGTCGCCGGACCTCTGTTTGAAGCGTTTATGGAAGAAGCGGTCAAGGAGCGGATGCACGACTGTGAAGCGCAGTATCTGATTACCGACGAGGAGCTCGGCAAACGAGTTCCGGCAAGCGAATTGCCGCACTTGAAAAAAACGTGGCTGATCGATGAACTGCAAGCAGAAACGGTTCACGAGAACGAAGAGGAACCGGTCGTGTGGCGCGGGGAACAGGACGGGATGCTGATTCACTATACGTCCGGCTCTACCGGCAAACCAAAAGGCGTGCTGCATGCACAAAAGGTGCTGCCGCATCATGTCATCAGCGGACGGTGGGTGCTTGATATTAAGGAAGATGATGTATACTGGTGCACCTCTCATCCGGGATGGGTGACAGGCAGCGTGTACGGCGTGTTCGCACCCTGGCTGAACAGGGCATCTGTCGTGATACACGGCGGCCGCTTTGATGCCGCCGAGTGGTACCGTCTGATTGACCGCTTCGGCGTGACGATCTGGTACAGTGCTCCGACAGCGTTTAGGATGCTGATGAGTGAAGGGGATCTTCACAGGCAGTACAGCCTGAAAAGCCTGCGCCATATTCTGAGTGTTGGCGAGCCGCTGAATCCGGAAGTGATTCACTGGGCGTACAGAGAGTTTGGGGTCCGTATTCATGATACGTGGTGGATGACCGAAACAGGCGGACACCTGATCGTGAACCTGCCGTCTGATACGATAAAACCAGGTTCGATGGGAAAAGCGTTCCCTGGCATTGAAATTGGGATTCTGGATGAAAACAACGAGCCGCTTCCTGCCGGCAGACAAGGGAAGCTTGCGGTGCGTTCTCCGTGGCCGGGATTAATGAAAGAGATATGGAAAAACGAGGCGAAGTTCCGCTCGTATTTCACGGAAAACGGCTGGTACTTATCCGGTGATACGGCACTGCAGGATGAGGATGGCTACGTCTTTTTCCAGGGGCGTGACGATGATTTAATTAAAACGGCCGGCGAGCAGGTCGGCCCGTTCGAAGTAGAGTCGAAGCTGATTGAGCATGAAGCCGTAGCGGAAGCCGGCGTGATCGGCAAACCTGATGAAATTCGAGGCCATATCATCAAAGCATTTATCACGCTTCGCGCAGGATATGAGGAGCGGGAAGGGCTGTCAGAAGAAATCCGGCAGTTTGTGAAACGGAACCTCGCGGCACACGCCGCTCCGAAAGAAATTGAAATTGTCGAGGAGCTGCCGAAGACAAAGATCAGCGGGAAAATATTACGGCGGGAATTAAAGCGCCGTGAGCTGGAGAAGGAGGCTGCAACATGAGTACGAGAAAATTAGGAATCCTTGGATTTGGAACGGTCGGGAGCGGTGTTTATGAAAGCCTGGAGAAAGAACGAAAGCGCGTTGAAACACTCGCTGGTTTTTTCACGATTCCAGTCGTCGTAGTTAAAGACGCGTCAAAAACCCGCACAACCGGACCGGAAACGCTCGTGACCGATCGGCTCGAGGCGCTGTTTGAAGCAGGGGTGGACACTGTGGTAGAGGCGGTGACGGATGCGGAGGAGGCCTATCCAGCCGTTCGGAAGCTGTTGCAAAAGGGGATCTCAGTGATTTCCGCCAATAAGGAGCTGATTGCCCGGCACGGGGAAGAGCTGCATCTGCTTGCTGCAGGCTCCGGCAGCAGATTATTTTATGAAGCGGCTGTCGCCGGCGGCATCCCAATCCTTTCCTCCATCCGCCATACGCTGAAAACAAACCGCATCCTGCGCGTAGAGGGAATTGTAAACGGCACTTCCAACTTTATTTTGACGAAAATGAGGGAGGAAGGTACCGCATTTGAAGCAGCACTGGAGGAAGCAACCGCACTAGGCTACGCAGAAGCGGTGCCGGATAAGGATATTGATGGGTGGGATGCCTGGTTTAAAACGACGATCTTGAGTTTCTGGATCAACGGCGCGGGACCTGAATGGACGGAAGAGCGTCCGCAGGGGATCCGCGGTATGGATGTACGCGATTTGCATTTAGCAGAAAAGCTCGGTGGACGAATCAAGCACGTTGCTTCATTAGAAGGAACGAAAGCCTTCGTCGGTCCGAAGCTCGTCTTAAAGGATCATGCCCTTTACGGCGTAGAGGATGTGAACAACGGCGTCTATGTGGAAGCATCCTTGAGCGGACCGTTGTTGTTTCAAGGACCGGGAGCCGGGAAATTTCCGACGGCAGGTGCGGTGATCGAGGACGTGATCAATCATTGGACGAATACGGCAGAGGAAGAGCCGCCGTTCACCGAGTCGGCTCCTTCTGAGGAGGAACCGTTCCCGTACTGGTTTATTACCGGCAGCGCCATTTCAGATGAACTGGAGCCTGTCAGCCGGATTGTCGAGTCCGACGGCAAGTACGGAGCAGTCGTCCGCCGCAGACCGGAAGGGAAGGCGCTTGCTGTACTAGGCTGTCCCGAAGAAGTGCTGCAGCCAGTCTAAATTGCTGGCTGTCCCAGCCGCCTTCTGCTACACTACGTTCAAAAGCTGAAGGAGGCTGAAAGATGAGTATAAAAGTCCGTATTTACAGCGATTTCGTTTGACCTTTCTGCTATTTAGCGGAGGCTCCGCTTTTTCGTGCAATGGAAGGAAAAGATGTAGATATAGAATGGCTCCCGTTTGAACTGCGGCCGTATCCGCAGGAAACGCTGAGTCCGCACAGCGATTATATTCAGCAGGCATGGCACCAGCGCATACTGCCGATCGCCGACCAGCTCGGTGTTACGATGAATCTCAATATGACGGATCCGCAGCCGCACACCCATCTTGCTCATGAAGGACTGCTGTTTGCGAAGGAGCAGAACCTGGGCAACGCGTATGCGCACCGGCTGTTTAAAGCATTTTATGAAGAAGGACTCGATATTGGTGATCCGGATGTGCTGGAATCTCTGGCCAGGGAAACCGGCCTGGAGCCGAAAGCGTTTCGGGAAGCACTGAAGAAACGAGTGTATTCCGATGAGCGCGAAGCATCGCAGCGCCGTGCCTATGAAGAGGGAGTTCAGGCAGTGCCGACCTTTTTCATTGGCGGCCAGAAGTTAACCGGCCTGCAGAGGCAGCAGGCGTACGAGCAGGCACTGGCTGAGGAGATGGATTAGTTTTCCATAAAAGGAGGAAATCGTTCCGTTTTCGGGACGATTTTTTGCTGTTTTCTGCATTTTTTTTCGGTTCTAAGTAAAATTGTCCGCGCGCGGTCCGCATGAATATGATAGACTGATAAGGCAGTAATTTTGACGTGGAACGATTGTTTTTTGATAGGGGATGCACGACCAGCACAGCATCAGGATGCGTAGGCGTTTACGCAGGCATCTGAGATTTTTGAGATGAACAGAGGTGTTTAAGCGTATGTTTAGTACTTTAAGAGGGATGTTTAAGGCAGGCGATCTGCGGAATAAAATTTTGTTCACGCTTTCGATCCTTGTCGTTTTCCGTATTGGCGCTCATCTTCCCGCTCCGGGAGTGAACGCGGATGCGCTCAGCTTCGACGGACTTGCCGCACTAGGCTTTCTGAATACGTTTGGCGGCGGGGCGCTCGAAAACTTTTCGATCTTCGCAACCGGAATCATGCCGTACATTACGGCTTCCATTATCGTCCAGCTCCTTCGCATGGACGTTGTACCGAAGTTTGCAGAGTGGGCGCGTGAAGGAGACGCAGGCCGAAAAAAACTGGCCAACGTGACGCGGTACGGAACGATCGCTATCGCGTTTGTACAGGCACTCGGGATGTCCATCGGGTTCAATAACCTGATGCCGGGTCTCGTACCGAATCCGTCCGTTTCAACGTACCTGATCATTGCGATCACCCTTACCGGGGGCACGGCCTTCCTGCTGTGGCTCGGTGAGCAGATTACGGCTAAAGGTGTCGGAAACGGTATTTCGATATTGATCTTTGCCGGTATCGCAGCAGGAATTCCGAACGGCGTGATGCAGCTGTATACGATCTATATTGCCGATGCAGGGGACCAGCTCTTCTTAAACATTGTCATTGTGGCCCTGATCGTACTGGCGATTCTGGCAGTAGTCGTATTCGTTATCTTTGTCCAGCAGGCTGAACGAAAAGTACCTGTTCAGTACGCGAAGCAAATCGCAGCTGGCGGCCGTGCAACCGGCGGACAGTCATCTCACCTGCCGATTAAGGTAAACGCAGCGGGGGTTATCCCGGTCATCTTCGCGATGTCGCTGTTTATCTTCCCGCCTACAGTAGCGAACTTCGTCGGGGAAGGCAGTCCGATCTCAACGTGGATCGTGCAGACATTTGACTATACGAACCCGATCGGCATGGTCTTTTATGCGCTGCTCATCATCGCCTTTGCGTATTTCTATACGTTTGTGCAGATGAATCCGGAGCAGATGGCGCAGAACCTGCAGCGACAGAATGGATTTATTCCAGGCGTTCGTCCGGGTAAAGCAACACAGGACTATATCGTCCGCCTGCTTTACAGACTGACATTCGTCGGCTCGCTCTTCCTGGCAACTGTAGCGATTTTACCGCTTATTTTCGGTACACTTGCCGGCCTTCCGCCAGCGGTGCAGATCGGCGGTACAGGTCTTCTCATCGTCGTCGGGGTTGCACTTGATACGATGAAGCGAATTGAAAGTCAGCTGATTGACCGGCGCTACACAGGATTTATGCGCCGCTCCTCTTAATAGCATTACAAAGAACGCATCGGCTGAGCGCCGGTGCGTTTTTCAGGTTGTCGATAACGTTTTACGGATGAATAACTTTGCATCTGCCTGTCGTGATGTCATTCTCCAATAAACAAACCTGTTTCCACCTTCGTCTCCGGCAAACTTTCACAGGTGTGTTTTTTCGACGTCAACACAATTTCAAAAATCTGTCAGACGTCTGATGTTTCAAAAGTCGCACAAAAAAAGTTAGAGTTCCGAAGAAAGTCTCATAATCGCACCAACTCCCTGCTGGTACTATCAATCGTTTTTGAAGCGATTTCACATACAGACGTATAGCACCAGCTGATTATGGTAAAATCTCAAACGTAACCCTTTTTCTGACTGTACGCTAAGCTGGTAAAAGGGGCCACATACTTCAGGGGAGGTTATACATAATGGCAAAACAGTTCTCAACTTGGATGAAGCGTTCGGCGCTCGCCGGTGCTGCGGGGATGATCATGTTTCCGGCTGCTGTATCAGCAGAGGAACAGCACGATCTGACGATCATGACGACGACCGACATTCACTCGTATCTGATGCCGTACGACTACATGAATGACGAGGCGGTAGACGACTACGGTTTTGTGAAAACAGCGTCGCTGATTGAACAGGTTCGGGCTGAGAAAGAAAACACGATTCTGTTCGACAACGGGGATATTTTTGAAGGAAGCATGCTCGGGGAAATGGAAATTTTGATCGAGCCGGTTGAGGAAGGCGACACGATGTCTGTCATCAAAGCGATGAACGATCTCGACTACTCAGCTGCTGCAATCGGAAACCATGAGTACAATTTCGGTCTCGATTACCTGGATAACGTGATCGAATCAGCAGACTTCCCGATTTTAAGTGCAAACGTCTATAAAGCTGGTACGGACCGGGAAGAGCACTATCACGAGCCGTATACGATCATTGAGCACGAAGTAGACGGAAAGCCGATTGATATCGGCGTCATCGGTTTTGTGCCGCCGCAGATCATGCAGTGGGACAACCTCCACCTGGAAGGCAATATTGAAGTGCGTGATATTGTAGAATCTGCTCAGCGCTACGTTCCGGATCTCGCGGAGCAGTCAGACGTAGTCGTTGCTCTCGCTCACACGGGGGTTAATACGAGCGACCGTGAAACAGAGCATGCAGCCGTATCACTCGCTGAGTCTGTAGACGGTATCGATGCCCTTGTCATGGGACACGCACACCAGACGTTCCCTGGAAACTCCGGTTATGATGAAGTAGAGGGCGTTGATGACGAGGCTGGTACGATCCACGGCATTCCGGCTGTTATGGCAGGGTCATGGGGGAGCCACCTCGGAACAATTGACCTCAGCCTGACCGAATCTGATGGGGAATGGTCAATTCAATCCTCTGCTTCTGAAGTCATCGGGGTTGAGGGCGTTGAATCAAATGACCGTATCGTTGATTTGATTATCGACGTTCATGAGAAAACAGTCGACTACATCAATGAAGTTGTCGGCTCGTTCTCGGAAGGCATGAACAGCTTTTTCTCTCTCGTTATGGATAATGAAGTGACACAGCTCGTAAACGATGCCCAGCTGTGGTACACAGAGGACTACCTGGAAGGCACAGAATATGAAGAGAAGCCGCTTCTCTCCGCAGCAGCGCCATTCCGGGCCGGATACCGCGGCGGATTCACGGAAGTGGATGCCGGCGAAGTAACAATTGGTGACTTGGCGGATATTTACGTATATTCCAACACGCTGCAGGTCGTAGACATTGATGGCGCAGAGCTTGAGCAGTGGCTGGAGCGTTCTGCCGAAAACTTCGAACAGATTGATCCTGCTGCAACAGAGGATCAGGATTTGCACGCGAGCTTCTCCGCATTTAACTTTGACGTCATTGAAGGTGTCGACTATTATCTGGACGTGACGCAGCCGGTTGGCGAGCGCGTTACCGATCTGATGTATGAAGGCGAGCCAGTTACAGAAGATATGGAATTCCTCGTTGTGACAAATAACTATCGTGCAGGCGGCGGTGGCGATCACCTGGAAGACGTTGCGCTGGTTGAAGAACTTGTAGATGCGAACGTACAAAACCGTCAGGTCATTGCAGAGTATCTGCAGGCTCACGGAACATATCATCCGCACGCAACCTTTAACTGGGCACTGCTGCCACAGGATATGGCTGGAGATGTGCTCTTTACAAGTTCTCCGGACGGAGTTGATCACCTGGAACGACTCGGTATTGATCAGGTCAGCTTCACAGGCAGCTACACAGATGATGGAGACGGCGCATACTTTGCCTACAATTTTGACGTAGACGGCACCGAATCGGACATCTATGCAGATCATCCTGGACAGACGGAAGGCGATGAAATGCCGGCTACGGCAACCGCTTATCCGTACTTGATCATCCTTGGTCTGACAGCAGCTGCTGCAGGGGCTGTGCTTCTGACCGTGCGCAGACGCGCAACCGTTTAATAGAGAACATCATGAGAGCCCTCCGGTGATGCCGGAGGGCTGTTTTATATATTGTCTGAAAAAAAACGGCTTAGCAGGGTCCTGCTTCTCGTTAACTGGAGAGTGCCTTTAAAAGAAATGATGTTTTTACGTGAAAGTGTTCAACTTTTGAAGCAAAAGCATGAACACCATCTGTAATAAATTCAACTTTTTTCTTGAAAGGTTCAAGACTCTCTGTCATATGTTTACGAGCTTCAACTTAGAGCTGATATAACGAATAAACGTTCATCCTGTTCCGCCAAATCATTAACTTCTCAGGGAAAACGTTCAACTTTAGTCGAGTTCAGCTTTCTGTTTATGTGCCCGTGCTCCATCCCCAAGTCACCTGACGCAGCTATTGCAATGGCAATCAAAAACCCGCCGAACGCTGCCGGCGGGTGTTGGATCGTCATCCTTTTTTACGAAGCAGAACTCGTTTCCAAAGCGGCGGTTTTGCAGCCTGCTGCTCCAGTTTTTCAGAGTCAGCACGGCTGTAAAGAATACCAGCAATCACAGCGGTTAATGGAATCGCATAGATAAGTCCGATGCTTCCGGCCAGAATCCGGATGATTTCCGTTGCCATCGCTTCCATGTTGATAACTCGGTTAAACGAAACGTTATGTGCATTCAACACGAGCAGCAGCGTCATGGAAGCCCCGGTGTAGGCGAGAATTAACGTGTTCGCCATCGTCCCCATGATATCGCGGCCGAGGTTCATGCCGGATTTGATCAGCTGTCTGGCCGTTGCGGCCGGATTGGACCGCTTCACTTCATCTACGGCTGAAGCAATCGACACGCCGACATCGAGCACCGCTCCGACAGCTCCGATGATCATGCCTGCAAGGAGCAGCCCCTGAAAGTCGAATGATGTATTCGGCACGTACATGAGCATCTGGGCGTCATCTGCACCAAAGCCCGTCAGTCTCGTCACACGCGTCATCACCGAAGCGAGTAAGCCCGCAAGGATGACCCCGCCGATGGTACCGAGGACGGCTGCCGCCGATTTCCGGTTCCAGCCGCTGATCAGCAGGACGGAAGCAACGGTAATAATAGAGGCAATGACGATCGTCGTAAAGACTGGCGGCATGCCGCCTAAAATAAGCGGGATGAGCAGCTGCATGATGAGAAAAATGGTAAAGGCAAGCGAAATCACTGTTTTAATGCCTTTCAGCCCACCGATCAAAACAAGCGACAGAGCAAAAAAGATGCCGAGGTACATTAAGTAATGATCCCGCGCGAGCTCTCGAACAAGCGAGCGGGTGATGGTGCCATCTTCACTTTCTATGTAGACAAGCACGCGGTCGCCGGTACTGTAATAAAAATCTTGTGCAGGGTTACCAGATAACGTCTGTTCTACCGTCACTGTTTCTCCTGAAAACTCGCCTTGGTCAATCAGGATTTCCATCCGCTGGAACCCGGGTGATTCTTCTTCCATCACGATGATTTCCCCGCGGACAGTCTCCGCTTCCTGTGCGTTCGTTTCAGCAGGCCAGACGGCAAATGCTGTTAAAAAAGCAAGTACGATAAGTAACGAATGTTTCAAACGTATCACGCTCCAACTTACGGCTGCTGTTATTGTATCATAGAGCTTGGCGGAACAGGAGGAGCTGGCGATTGAAAAAGAAAACAGATTTTTTTCAATTTTTAGTTGCATAAACGCCAATTATTTACTATAGTAAAAGTAGTGAAAGCGCTTCTTTTTTTCATGTAAAAATGAATGAGTATTCATTCAAAAAAAGAGTATCCAGGGAGGTAGCTTATGACCCGTCATATTAAAAAGGCAGCAGTACTCGGATCCGGCGTAATGGGTTCCGGGATCGCTGCTCATCTCGCCAATATCGGCATTCCTGTGCTGCTGATGGACATTGTACCGAAAGATGCGGAGACGTCAGGAAGCCAGGTAGCCACATTAGAGAGAAAGAAAGTGCGCAATCAGCTGTCGCTTGAGGCGATCAAAAAGCTTAAAAAGCAAAAACCGGCACCACTTGCTCGTCATGAGAATGCTGATCTTATTGAAGCAGGCAACTTTGAGGATGACATGCACCGGCTGTCTGAAGTGGACTGGATTATTGAAGTAGTCGTTGAGAACCTCGATATCAAACAAAAAGTGTTCAGCCAGGTGGAAGAGCACCGTCGTCCAGGCACGATCGTCAGCTCGAACACATCCGGTATTTCGATTGAAGCAATGGCAGAAGGACGCTCCGAAGATTTCAAGCGCCACTTTCTGGGCACCCATTTCTTTAACCCGCCGCGCTACTTGAAGCTGCTGGAAGTGATTCCGACACAGCAGACGGATGAACAAGTGACATCGTTCATGAAACAGTTTGGGGAAGACGTGCTCGGTAAAGGCGTTGTGGAAGCAAAGGACACGCCTAACTTCATTGCGAATCGCATCGGCACGTACGGACTGCTCGTAACCGTACGGGAAATGATGAAACAGGGCGTGAGCGTTGGTGAAGTAGACTCCGTTACAGGTCCTGCTCTCGGGCGACCGAAAAGTGCGACGTTCCGTACGCTGGATGTAGTCGGACTTGATACATTCATGCACGTAGCGAAAAACGTGTACGATCAGGTTGAAGGAGATGAAAAAGACGTCTTTGACCCGCCGGCCTTTATGAAAAAAATGATTGAAGAAAACATGCTCGGCAGCAAAAGCGGAAAAGGTTTTTATCAGAAAGTAAAGACCGATTCCAGAAGTGACATTCAGGAGCTCAATTATGAAACGATGGAGTATGAGTCCCGCCGGAAAATGAAAGCGCCTTCCGTTCAGCAGAGCAAGCAGGCAAAAGGCAAAGCAGCCAAAATGCAGGCGCTCGTTTATGCTGACGATCAGGCAGGAAAGCTCGTCTGGAATATCCTGAAACCAACGCTTTTATACGCTGCTGAGAAAGCCTATGAAGTGGCTGACTCAATTTATGATGTTGATCAGGCAATGAAGTGGGGCTTCGGCTGGGAGCTTGGTCCTTTCGAAACTTGGGATGCCATCGGGCTTGAAAAATCCGCAGCGCGTATGAAAGAGGAAGGTGAAACACTGCCGGAATGGGTAGAAGAGATGCTTTCTTCCGGGAAAACGAGCTTCTACGACGGGCATGCGACTTACTACGAGAACGGCAGCTATCAAAAAGCTGCGATTAATGAGAAAGTGATTCATCTGAAGTCGTGGAAAAATGACAACACGGTGATCATGAAAAATACCGGTGCTTCTCTGATTGATATTGGAGATGACATAGCAGTACTCGAATTTACGTCGCCGAACAACTCGATTGGACTTGACGTCATGCAGATGATCAACAAGTCGATTGAAGAAGTAGAGAAAAACTACAAAGGGCTTGTCATTAACAACCAGGGTAAAAATTTCTGTGTCGGCGCGAACCTGATGATGATTTTGATGGAAGCACAGGACATGAACTACCCGGAAATTGATCTCGTTGTCCGCCAGTTCCAGCAGTCGATGGCCAACATCCGCTACTCGGAAAAGCCGGTCGTAACGGCACCGTTCCAAATGACGCTCGGCGGCGGAACGGAGATTGCACTGCCTTCAGCAGGACTGCAGGCGTCAATGGAGACGTACATGGGACTTGTAGAAACGGGCGTCGGACTTATTCCAGGCGGAGGCGGAAACAAAGAGCTGTACCTGCGCCACCTGAAGGCGATTCCAGAAGGTACGAAAGTCGATTTACAGGCTGTCAGCAACAATGTGTTTGAACTGATCGCGATGGCGAAGGTCAGCACGAGTGCTCATGAAGCACAGAAATACGGTTTTCTGCGTCCGCAGGATGACATCAGCATCAACGACGACCACCTGCTGCATGACGCGAAGCAGAAGGCGCTCTACCTGTATGAACAGGGCTACCGCGCACCGAAACGGGAGAAGATTCCTGTTGTCGGCGAGCGAGGATATGCGACGATGCTGCTCGGTGCAAAAACGCTGCAGTACGGCGGACATGTATCCGATCATGACGTGAAAATAGCACAAAAGCTGGCGTTTGTACTCGCAGGAGGACGAGTTCCTTACGGTTCAGAAGTAGATGAACAGTACCTGCTTGATCTGGAGAGGGAAGCATTCCTGAGCCTCGTCGGCGAAGCGAAGACACAGCAGCGTATGCAGCATATGCTTACAAAAGGGAAGCCTTTGCGCAACTAGTCAAAAGGAGGGGTCGGAGTGAACGAAGCAGTGATTGTGGCAGGCTCGAGAACGCCTGTCGGTAAAGCAAAAAAAGGAACATTTGCCAGCGTGCGGCCGGATGATCTGGCTGCCGTTACGATAAAAGAAACATTGAGACGCGCTGGAGATTTTGATGCCTCGCGGATTGAAGATGTCATCATTGGCTGTGCGATGCCGGAAGCAGAGCAGGGCATGAACATGGCCCGCAATATCTCTGCTTTGGCAGGACTGCCGGACCACGTACCGGCGATTACGATTAACCGTTACTGCTCATCCGGGCTGCAAAGCATCGCCTACGGTGCGGAACGCATTATGCTGGGACACTCAAGTGCAGTGCTTGCAGGCGGTGCAGAATCGATGAGCCTGATTCCAATGGGCGGACACGTGATTGCCCCGAATCCGCATCTTGTTGAGGAAGCGCCTGAATACTATATGGGAATGGGCTTCACAGCAGAGGAAGTCGCCAAGCGATTCGGCGTTTCACGCCGTGATCAGGATGAATTTGCTGCAGAAAGCCACAAGCGTGCGGCAGCAGCAATTAAAGGCGGTAAGTTTGAAGATGAAATCGTGCCGGTACCCGTGACACTCCGCGGTGTTGATGAAAATCACAAGCTCGTTGAACGAGAAGTGACGCTTGCCCAGGATGAAGGCGTCCGGGAGGATACGACAGCGGATACGCTGGCAAAGCTCCGGCCTGCGTTCAATCAGCAAGGCGGCACGGTTACAGCCGGAAACGCATCGCAGATGAGTGACGGAGCAGCCTCTGTTCTCGTGATGGACCGGGCAGCAGCAGAGCAGGACGGCCTGACGCCGCTTGTAAAATTCCGATCCTTTGCCGTTGCCGGCGTTGCTCCGGACATCATGGGAATCGGACCGGTAGAAGCCGTGCCGAAGGCTGTTAAGCAGGCAGGTCTGCAAATGGAGGATATTGGCTTATTCGAACTGAATGAAGCCTTTGCCTCGCAGGCGCTGCAGGTGATCCGGCATTTAAACCTGGATCATGACAAAGTAAACGTAAACGGCGGAGCAATTGCGCTTGGACATCCGCTTGGCTGTACAGGAACGAAGCTTTCGCTCAGCCTTATTCACGAAATGAAGCGCCGCGGTGAACAATTTGGTGTCGTAACGATGTGTATTGGCGGAGGTATGGGAGCTGCAGGAGTATTTGAGCTAGTCTAATCCAGAAAGGATGATCATCATGGCAACAACGGAAAAGGTAAAAGGCGGCGGATTTCTGCTCGACAGCCAGACAGCAGAAAACGTATTTACACCGGAGGATTTCAGCGAAGAGCATAAGATGATTGCGAAAACGACAGAAGATTTCGTAAAGAACAAAGTAGTGCCGGAAATCGAGCACATCGAGAACCACGAGTTTGACCGCTCCGTCAGATTGCTGAAGGAAGCTGGAGAATTAGGCCTTCTTGGTGCCGATGTACCGGAAGAATTCGGAGGCATTGGCCTCGATAAAATCAGTTCCTCGCTGATCACGGAAAAATTTGCGCTTGCAGGATCTTTCTCCCTGACGCAGGGGGCGCACGTCGGGATCGGCTCTCTGCCAATCGTGTTCTTCGGTAATCAGCAGCAGAAAGAGAATTATCTGCCTGCACTGGCTTCCGGTGAAAAGATCGCAGCTTACGCGCTGACAGAGCCAACTTCCGGCTCCGATGCGCTGAGCGCGAAAACGACGGCAAAGCTGACTGAAGACGGCAGCCACTACGTGCTTACAGGTGAAAAACAGTGGATTACGAACGCTGGTTTTGCGGATGTGTTCGTCGTCTATGCTAAAGTCGACGGTGAACACTTCAGCGCATTTATCGTCGAGCGCGACTATGAAGGCGTTTCTGTCGGTCCGGAAGAGAAGAAGATGGGGATTAAAGGGTCCTCTACCCGGACGCTGATTCTGGACGAAGCTAAAGTACCGAAAGAGAACCTTCTTGGAGAAGTCGGCAAAGGTCACGTCATTGCTTTCAACATCCTGAACGTTGGGCGTTATAAGCTCGGCGTCGGCTGTATCGGCGGCGCAAAGCGTGCGATTGAGCTTTCGGCAAAATACGCGAATGAGCGCAAGCAGTTTAAAATGTCCATTTCCAAGTTCACGCTGATTCAGAAGAAGCTTGCGGAAATGGCAGCGAAAACGTATGCGATGGAATCGACGATCTACCGCACAGGCGGCCTGATTGACCAGGCGTTCGAAAACCTGTCCGAAGAAGAACAGAAGGACGGCGGCGCAATCGGAAAAGCGATCAGTGAATATGCGATTGAGTGCTCATTAAATAAATTCTTCGGTTCAGAGGTTCTGGATTTCGTCGTAGACGAAGCGGTACAGATCCACGGCGGATACGGCTTCATGGCCGAGTACGAAGTGGAAACGATGTACCGGAACTCCCGAATCAACCGTATTTTTGAAGGAACAAACGAAATCAACCGCATGCTCGTTCCGGCTACGATTATGAGAAAAGCAATGAAAGGCGAACTGCCGCTTCTGGAGCAGGCAGCAGGTCTTCAGGAAGAGCTCATGATGATGATGCCTCAGGAAGTCGGCGATGAGCCGCTTGAGCAGGAGCGTTACCTGCTGGAGAACGCGAAGAAAGTGTTCCTCATGATTGCAGGCACCGCTGCACAAAAGTACGGTGAAAAGCTGCAGAAGGAACAGGAGCTGCTTGCGAACGTAGCAGATATCGTGAACGAAGTATTCAACATTGAATCGATGATTCTGCGTACAGAAAAAGCAATGGCCCGCGATGGTGAAGACAAAGCGGCTCAAAAGCTTCTCATGACGCAGATTTATGCACAGGAAGCATTCAATAACATCGAAGCAGTAGCGAAGGAATCCCTTGTAGCACTTGAAGAAGGGGACAGCCTGAGAACGATGCTGTCTATTCTGAAAAAGCTGACGCGCCACAATCCGGTGAACCTGATCGCGAAAAAGCGTGAGCTTGCGCAGAAGATCATTGCAGAAGAGCGTTACGTCGTATAACTGTTAGCTACTTTAGGGCGGGATGCCGCCCTAAAATAATTATAATCTTCTTTCTGGCAGCAGAAAGACATTCTCTCAGAAAACCCCGGTCCTCCTGTCTCCCCACAGGCGGACCGGGGTTTTCACATGCAGACAGATGCAGCGATCCTTCTGGCTGCGCGCTGGGCACCGGCGATGTTTCTCGCTGACGGGCCGATTTCCAGCTCGGCGAGGGCACCGGTGACGTAAAGACGATCTGTCCACATAAGCGATGGGGAAAGCTTTGGATACCCGCAGTCTGCACAAGGAAGCGAATAAGCGTCAATCAGCGGCTGAATCCAGGCGGACCCGGGAAGCTCCTTGGAGAAGCCCGTGCACGCCGTTACGGAATCTGCTGACAGAAGGCTTCCGGACGTGAGCTCAAGCTCGACCATGCCGTCTTCGCAGCGCCGGGATCCGGCAGCTTCATCCTGCATCATCGTCAGTCGTCCATCCCGTTCGAGCTTTCTCAGCTTAAACAGCAGCTCGCGCGTCATCGTGCCAGTCCGTCTTTCTGTGTGAATGCAGCGGCGCCGTCTTCGGTGATCCATACGGCTGAATGCCTGCATCCGCTTCGGTCCGAGCCAGCCGGGATCGCTGTCAAACTGGGAAACGCGAAGCGGTTTGCGATGCAGCAAAACGGTTTCGGTGTGACGTTGTTCGGCGAGATAAATCGCCGTATGCGCAGCAGAAATACCTCCTCCAACGACAACGGCGCGTCCGGTAACAGCAGCAGGGTCAAAGGACGGGTCGTAAACGTGCACTGCCTCAGGCTGGAGGGCAGCGGGAATCACAGGGCGGCTGCCGCCTCCGGGAGCTAACAAGAGATTGGCTGTCGTCAACGTGTTCTTTTTTCCATAAACGGTCCAGCCGGGTTGACTTTTTTCCACGTGAACGACCGTATCCTGCAGCCAGCTGTCAGCAATGCCTGTTTCCTGCAGCAGCTCTTTAGACGTGTCATAGAACATAGAACGGGAGGGACGCTTGTAGCGGCCGAGAAAGCTGTCGCCCCGCTTCTCCAGCTCTAATGGATCCGGCGACAAATGGTGAACGAACGTGGAGCGTAAATAGGGCATTCTGATTTTTTCTGTACGTTCTTTCCAAACAGCAAGCGGCTCTGGATGAGGGTCTACCACAGCAATATCTGCAGCGGAGATGCCGGCCTGTCTGCAAAGATGAACCGCTGCCGTCATCCCTTGTATGCCGCCTCCAACGATGAGCCATGAAACGTCACGCATCTAAATCAACTCCTGAAAGAAATTGTAAAACGAAATAATTACGATTTATCGAAAGTATATCGAAATTGCTTCACCGGCGCAACAGAAGATAGAACAATGATGCGAGATGCGGTAAACTGAATGAGGAAAGGAGTGAGAGCGATGAGCGTAACGTTTTATCATTATCCGAAATGCACGACGTGTAAAAAAGCTAAAAAGTGGTTGGAAAATGAAGGAGTCGCATTAGAAGAGGTACATATTGTTGAACATCCGCCTTCTAAAGATGAGCTCAAAAAACTTCATGAACAGAGCGGGCTGCCGCTGAAGCGGTTCTTCAACACGAGCGGACAGAAATACCGTGAGCTTGGCTTAAAGGATAAGCTTGGGGATATGCCGGAAGAAGAGCAGCTGGAACTGCTTGCGTCAGACGGTATGCTGATCAAGCGTCCGATTGCTGCAAAAGATGGACATGTCACAGTCGGCTTCCGCGAAGCAGACTACGAGAAAACCTGGAAATAAGCTTCCGCCGGTTGCGGTGCCAGCAGCTGTTATATTATAGTGGAAGAGGAAGTGTTTGTTTACTTACTACGCAGATGGAGGGATCCGAAGCATGAGCCTGCCAAAGGATTATAAGTATTCAGAAGAGCACGAATGGGTAAAAGAGGAAGATGGAAAAGTACGAATCGGCATCACTGATTTCGCACAGAGTGAATTAGGCGATATCGTATTCGTAGAACTGCCGGAGGTTGGAGATGAGCTGAAGGCAGACGAACCATTTGGAAGTGTGGAATCGGTTAAAACGGTTTCCGAGCTTTACGCGCCAGTCAGCGGAAAAGTGGTGGAAATCAACGAAGAACTGGAGGATTCTCCAGAGCTCGTAAACGAGTCCCCATATGAGCAGGCGTGGATGGTTGTCGTAGAAGTGTCCAGCCAGGACGATGTCGACAAGCTGATGGACGCGGATGCCTACCAGAACATGATTGATCAGGAATAGAACAGCAATCTGAAACCGTTCGGCTTATCAAAAGCTGAACGGTTTTTTCTGGACAGGTGACCAGCGTCATGAACGTCATTGGCAGCTTTCAAGAAGCAGATCGTTTTTTGTTGACAAGCTTAAATCGCAGTGATAATATCCATATCAGACGAAAAAAACGAATAGTCTTCTTATCATGAGAGGTGGAGGGACTGGCCCGATGAAACCCGGCAACCACTGTACACGCGTACAGAAGGTGCCAATTCCTGCGGATGACGAACGTCCGGCAGATGAGAAGAAAGCTTTTCTTTTTAAACAAGAAAGCCTTTCTGCTCATCTGTATGGCAGAAGGGCTTTTTTCGTACGTTATATTTTTTTGCATGAACGCTTCTGTGCGTTAAATGGACTAAAGAGGTATGTTTAATTGCAAATAGATGGAAAGGAGTTTCTCTGTTGATTACGCTCTCGAAGCTAGCGAAAATTTTCCACACGAAAGACGGCGACGTCCGGGCAGTGGATGATATTGATCTGACAATTGATAAAGGAGAAATATTTGGAGTAATCGGGTACAGTGGTGCTGGTAAAAGTACGCTGATCCGCATGCTTAACATGCTGGAAGCACCGACTTCAGGAGAGGTCGATGTCGCCGGACGGCCAATGCACAGCTTATCTAAAGGAAAGCTGAGAGAGGCCCGGCAGGAGATCGGCATGATTTTTCAACATTTCAATCTGCTCTGGTCCCGAACGGTTGCGGAAAACATTGCATTTCCGCTTGAGATCAAAGGGGTGCCGAAGGAGGAGCAGAAGAAACGAGTCGATGAATTAATTCAGCTCGTCGGGTTAGACGGACGGGACGGTTCCTATCCATCTCAGCTGAGCGGCGGTCAAAAGCAGCGTGTCGGCATTGCCCGTGCGCTGGCAAACGATCCGAAAGTGCTGCTCTGTGACGAAGCGACGTCCGCACTTGATCCTAAGACGACGGATTCGATTCTCGATCTGCTCGTCGACATCAATGCAAAGCTTGGGCTGACGATCGTTCTGATCACGCACGAAATGCATGTGATCCGGAAAATATGTCACCGGGTTGCTGTAATGGAAGCCGGGAAGATCGTGGAGCAGGGAGACGTTCTCGATATTTTCCGCCGCCCGCAGCAGGCGATGACGAAGGAATTCGTGAAGCAGGTGACTGAGCCGGAAGAGACAGAAGAGGCACTGAACCACCTGCTGGACCGCGAGGGCATCGGTCATGTTCTGCAGCTGACGTTTGTCGGCGGCGATACGCAGCGGCCGTTGATCACAGACGTTGTACGTAAATTCGACGTCGATATCAGCATTTTGCAAGGAAAGATTTCGCAGACGCAGCACGGGTCCTACGGCTCCTTGTTCGTCAGTATGAACGGGGAAGCTGATACCGTTCAGCAGGCGGTCGCCTATATCCGCGAACAGGAAGTTGAAGTGGAGGTGATCCACGGTGGATAACGTTATCATTCAGGCAGCGTTCCTTGGGGATGTAAACTGGGACAACATGTGGAATGCCACTGTCGAAACACTTTACATGTCTGTTGTAGCACTCGTGTTTACGTTTGTCTTCGGGATTGTTCTCGGACTGCTTTTATTCCTAACCGATCGCAAGCAGCTTTGGGAAAATAAAGCGGCGCACTTTGTTATCGGGGCGTATGTAAACATTTTCCGATCGATTCCTTTCATTATATTAATTGTACTGCTTATCCCGTTTACTCGATCGATCGTCGGCACATTTCTTGGACCATCGGCTGCTCTTCCGGCATTAATTATCGGAGCTGCACCTTTTTACGCTCGAATGGTAGAGATTGCGCTTCGTGAAATCGATAAAGGAGTTATTGAAGCATCGAAAGCTATGGGGGCCACAAACGGACAGATTATTCGTAAAGTTCTGCTTCCGGAATCGATGCCGGCACTTGTTTCCGGGATCACCGTTACAGCCATTGCGCTTGTCAGCTACACGGCAATGGCAGGTGTCATCGGTGCAGGCGGACTTGGTGACCTGGCCTTCCGGGATGGGTTCCAGCGAAACAATCCGGAAATAACGCTCACTGCAACCGTGATTATTCTGGTAATTGTATTTGCCCTTCAGTTCATTGGCGATATGATTACGAATAAAATAGATAAACGATAAATCAGGAGGAATGAATCAAATGAAACGTACCATTCAACTTGCAGGAATCAGTGCTTTATCACTGGCCTTTCTCGCAGCATGCGGCGAAGGAGAAAACAATAACACGACGGAGATCAACAGCGGCGATAATGCTGACAACGTCGAGGACGTAGAAAATAACAGTGAACCGGCTGACAATAACGCCGATGAAGCAGGTAACGAGGAAGACAATGAAGCAGATGAAGAAGCAGCTGGTGATTTTGAGCCGCTCACTGTTGGAGCGTCCAACATTCCACACGCTGAAATTTTGGAATTTGCTGCTCCTATGCTTGAAGAAGAGGGCATTGAACTGGAAATCGTAACATTCAACGACTACATCCTTCCTAACCAGGCACTGGATGAAGGAGAGCTGGATGCGAACTATTTCCAGCACGTGCCGTATCTTGAGTCTCAAATCGATGAATTTGGCTATGACTTTGTGAACAAAGGCGGTATTCACATCGAGCCGATCGGTCTTTACTCTCAGGACTATGATACGCTGGAAGATCTGCCGGAAGGCGCGGATATTATTATGAGTGACTCCGTAGCTGACCACGGCCGAATTTTGACCATGCTTGAAGAGGAAGGTCTGATTACGCTGGAGGAAGGCGTCGGAATTGAAGCAACGGTTGATGACATTGCAGAGAACCCGAATGACTTTAACTTCCAGGCAAACGTAGAAGCGGCTCTGCTGCCAACTGCTTATGAGAACAACGAAGCAGATGCGATCCTGATCAACTCGAACTACGCGCTTGATGCAGGTCTTAATCCACAGGAAGATGCGATCGCACTTGAATCCGCTGAGGACAATCCGTATGCCAACGTCATTGCGGTCCGCGGCGAAGATGAAGACGATCCACGCGCTGACATTCTTGTAGACGTGCTATTGTCTGACGATGTCCGTGACTTTATAGAAGAAGAATACGAAGGCGCCGTTATTCCAGCTGAGTAATGACGTCATTCACCGGGACCGTCCTTCACGTGAAGGGCGGTCTTCCGTTTGTTCATTGCATCGTTTCTCTTTCCGGATGAACCGTTTGCGGCTTCGGATAAATGCCCGGCCGCCGGCATATATATTAAAAGGAGCGTAACTGGCAGGCAAAGGTACACGGCGCCGTGGCAACGCAATTCAATGCCGCCTGAATAAATCCATCAGAATCTAAAAATGATTGACACAATAAAACAAATCGGCAAAACGAATAAATAACGTAAGCCGCCGCAAAGGTTATATTGCCTGAAGGAAATCGATCAATAATACAGAACTGGTCCCGCCGTCAGGCAATTATTTCAGCTTCAATTTTTGCTGAAAAACACAAGGCGTCAGCGAGCTGGAAACCTTGATACTAAAGGGGTAGACAAGTCCATCACTATGTAAGCGCTTCATTTGTGAAAGGTAGAGCAAATGGGAGAAAATGTCCCAAAATGTACAGATAGAAGACTTGAAATAAGCAAATGGACAAGGAGAGTGAATTGTCAGATAATATAACGCTGCATGCGCATTGGTTCACAAGCCGTTCCATACTATACTTACATCATCCCTTGAACAAAGAGGACAAATTATCTGGAAGGAATGTGATGAGCTATCCATCTTATTACGACGAAACACACTGTAGAAATGGAAAAGGCAATGCAGTCGTCCCACGGAATGTGCTACGGGGAATACAATTCCAAACTTGAGAACAGAATGCAGGTAGAAACTGCAAGGGATCAGGAATATGCAGAAAGCCAGAAAATTGTACAGCAGTTTCTTCACGGATAGAACAAAACACTCAGCCTATACATGACTAAAAAGCATGCCGGGACGAAATGTCCTTCAGGCATGCTTTTTCCGTTCTGCTCAATCTGTAGAAAGGTTAATTAAGATTTATTCTCAATTAAAACAAAAAAAGCCCATTCTATTGAGAATGAACTTGAAGAAGCTGTTCGGTGAAGCGGACACGATAGAAGATGACAATGTACTGATACCGCTGACTCTTTATTAAATTATCTCTTTTCCTTGAACTCAGTTAATAGATAAGATAAGATTAGAATGAAAATAATTAGAGAATCTATTGAAGGTTCCTGTGTTATGATAGAAACGTGCTTCGGCACAACGACTATTATAACATGTATATAAACTAACTTTCAAAAAATATGGAGGTATCATTCATGACTAAGCCAAGCCTGAGTGTGAAAGATCTGCACGTATCCATCGAGGATAAGGAAATTTTAAAAGGATTCGGCATTGAAGTAAAAGGTGGCGAAATCCACGCGATTATGGGACCAAACGGTACAGGGAAGTCGACGCTTGCTTCTGCACTGATGGGGCACCCTAACTATGAAGTAACGAGCGGCGAAGCGACATTTAATGGGGAAGACCTGTTTGAGATGGAAGTTGACGAGCGTGCACGCGCAGGACTTTTCCTTGCGATGCAGTATCCAAGCGAAGTATCCGGTGTAACAAACGCGGACTTCATCCGCTCTGCTATGAACGCAGATCGCGACGAGGATGACCAGGTTTCTCTCATGCAGTTTATCCGTAAAATTGACGAGAAGATGGGTGCGCTTGAGATCGACCAGTCGTTCCAGCACCGTTATCTGAACGAAGGGTTCTCCGGCGGTGAGAAAAAGCGGAACGAAATTCTTCAGCTTCTCATGCTTGAACCGAAAATTGCGATTTTGGACGAGATCGATTCCGGCCTCGATATTGATGCACTGAAAGTAGTAGCAAAGGGTATCAATGAAATGCGCAACGAAGACTTCGGCTGCATGATTATCACGCACTATCAGCGTCTCCTCAACTACATCAAGCCGGACTTTGTCCACGTTATGATGCAGGGCCGCATTGTGAAATCCGGCGGACCTGAGCTTGCTCAGAAGCTTGAAGAGCAGGGCTATGACTGGATCAAGGAAGAGCTTGGAATCGAAGACGAAACTGTTGGGCAGTAATTACTGCAGGAGGAGGAGTTAGATTATGACAACGGAACTGACGTTTCCAGTTACAGAGCAGCAGCTGCAAAGCTTTTCTGAGAATCGGGAAGAACCTCAGTGGTTTAAGGATCAGCGTCTTGCAGCGCTTGATAAGGCAGGGAAGCTCGAGCTTCCAAAGCCGGATAAAACAAAGATTACGAAGTGGAACTTCACTTCTTTCTCATATGATGCAGCAACAGAAGCAACTTCTTCTTACAGCGGACTGTCGGACGCCGTTCGAACGCTTGTAGGGGAAGAAGCGAAGATCGATAACCTGCTGACGCAGAAAAACGGCGTGACGCAGTTCAGCTCCGTACAGGATGAACTTGCTGCCAAAGGTGTTATTTTTACTGATATGGCAACTGCAGTAAGCGAACACGGCGAGCTTGTGCAGAAATACTTCATGCAGGATGCCGTATCTGTTAACGAGCACAGCCTTACAGCAGTCCATGCAGCGCTCGTAAACGGCGGTACATTTATTTATGTGCCGGAAGGTGTGGAAGTAGAAGCACCGCTGCAAGCTATTTTTGCTCATGAAGGAAGCTTCGGCTTGTTCAACCACGTCCTGATCGTGGCAGAAGCAAACAGCCGTCTGACGTATATCGAAAACTACTTGAGTGAAGGATCTGGTGACGCAGCAGTGGCCAACATCATTTCCGAAGTGTATGTCGGTGACGGAGCAGTTGTGCGCTATGGAGCTGTTGATAACCTGACAGACAGCGTGACAACGTACGTAAACCGCCGCGGTTATGTCAGCGGTGTGGATGCACAGCTTTACTGGGCACTCGGTCAAATGAACGACGGTAACACCGTCTCGGAAAATACAACGTATCTGCACGGACAAGGCTCCTACGGCGATACAAAAACGGTCTCCATCGGCCGCGGCAAGCAGATTCAAAACTTCACAACAAATGTGATTCATTTCGGCAAAGATACAGACGGCCAAATTTTGAAGCATGGTGTTATGAAGGAAGCTGCCACCTCGATCTTTAACGGTATTTCTAAAATCGAACATGGTGCAACGAAAGCAAACGGTGAACAGACAGAACGTGTTCTCATGCTCAGCGAAAAAGCCCGCGGTGACGCGAATCCGATTCTTTTGATCGATGAGGACGATGTAACAGCAGGGCACGCTGCCTCTGTTGGTAAAATTGACCCGCTGCAGATGTTCTATCTGATGAGCCGCGGTCTCAGCCGTACGGAAGCAGAGCGGCTGATCATTCACGGTTTCCTTGAGCCGGTTGTAGGCGCACTTCCAATCGACTCAGTCAAAGAGCAGCTGTTCGACGTTATCGAAAGGAAAGTGTACTGATTATGAATGTGCAGGACGTCCGCAAACGTTTCCCGATTTTGGACCAGGAGGTTAACGGGCATCCGCTCGTTTACCTCGACAGCGCAGCGACTTCACAGAAGCCTTCTTCTGTCATTGAAGCAGTAGAGGACTATTACAACCGCTACAATTCGAATGTCCATCGCGGCGTCCACACACTCGGTTCGATGGCTACAGATGGCTATGAAGGAGCTCGTGAGAAAGTTCGGCGGTTCATCGGTGCTTCCAGCATGGAGGAGATCGTTTTTCTTCGGGGCACAACGACTGCCATTAACCTGATTGCCTCCAGCTATGGCAAGGAAAATGTCGGACCTGGAGATGAAATTGTGATTACGCCGATGGAGCACCACAGCAACATCATTCCGTGGCAGCAGCTCGCCAAGGCTGCAGGTGCTGAATTAAAGTACATTCCGCTGCAGCCGGACGGCACAATTTCCATGGAAGATGCTGAGAAAACGATCACGGATCGTACCAAGATCGTATCGGTCATGCACGTATCAAACGTACTCGGTACCGTTAATCCGATCAAAGAGCTGACGGAAACGGCTCACCGCCATGGTGCGGTGATGGTCGTCGACGGTGCTCAGTCCGTTCCGCATATGAAAGTGGACGTACAGGATCTGGATGCCGATTTTTATGCTTTCTCCGGTCATAAGATGTGCGGTCCGACCGGTATCGGTGTGCTTTACGGGAAGAAGAGCCTGTTAAAGAAGATGGAGCCGGTGGAGTTCGGCGGTGAAATGATCGACTTCGTGGGCCTTTATGACTCTACGTGGAAAGAGCTTCCGTGGAAGTTCGAAGGCGGCACACCGATCATTGCCGGTGCGATTGGGCTGGCCGCAGCCATTGATTTTCTTGAAGAAATCGGTCTTGATCACATTGAGGCACATGAGAAAAAGCTCGCACGCTATGCGCTTGATCAGTTAAAGGATGTAGACGGTGTAACGGTTTACGGCCCGGAGGAACGGGCGGGAATCGTGACATTTAATGCCGACGATGTGCATCCGCATGACCTTGCCACTGTGTTGGATTCCGAAGGTGTAGCGGTGCGTGCGGGACATCACTGTGCACAGCCGCTGATGAAGTGGCTGGATGTGACAGCGACAGCAAGAGCCAGTTTCTATCTTTATAATACGGAAGAGGATGTTGACCGCTTCGTCGCGTCTCTTCACAAAGCAAAGGAGTATTTCGGCGATGTCTTTGGGTAATCAGCTGGACACACTCTACCGTCAGGTAATTATGGATCACTACAAAAATCCGCGTAATAAAAAAGAGCTCGAAGGCGATACGCTGTCGGTTGATATGAATAACCCGACTTGCGGTGACCGCATTCAGCTGCAGATGAAGGTGGATGACGGACACATTGCCGAAGCTGCCTTTACCGGCGACGGATGTTCGATCAGCATGTCCTCTGCGTCCATGATGACACAGGCAGTCAAAGGACTTCCCGTTGACGACGCGCTGCGCATGTCTTCGCTTTTCTCCGACATGATGCTCGGGAAAGACATCGATACAGCTGGACTGGATCTTGGCGACATTGAAGCGCTGCAGGGAGTTGCAAAATTTCCAGCACGGATTAAATGCGCTACCCTTGCCTGGAAAGCAATGGAGCAGGGGCTTGAAGAAGAGGACCAGTCATAGTCGTTTTTTGTAAGTGATGCCGATATGATGTAAAATGGATATACAGCGTCAAAAGGCGCCTAAGTTGTACAGGAACGAACAGACCGTCAGTGCTGTTTTTGCAGATAGATTTACAAGGAGGGTTTCACCATGGCGAAGAAAATGCCGGAAATGGAAGAGTATCAGTACGGCTTTTCGGACAAGGACGTATCGATTTTCCGTTCGAAAAAAGGTCTGACCGAAGAGATCGTGCGCGAAATCTCCAAGATTAAAGATGAACCTCAGTGGATGCTTGATTTCCGACTGAAGTCACTGGAACAATTTTATAAGATGCCGATGCCTCAGTGGGGCGGCGATCTGTCCGAGCTGGACTTTGATGAGATCACGTATTACGTGAAGCCGTCAGAACGTTCCGAGCGTTCCTGGGATGAGGTTCCGGAAGAAATTAAAAATACGTTTGACAAGCTGGGTATTCCAGAAGCAGAGCAAAAATACCTCGCAGGTGTTTCTGCGCAGTATGAATCTGAAGTTGTGTATCACAATATGAAGGAAGAGCTGACCGAGCAGGGTATCATTTTCAAGGATACGGATACAGCGCTTAAAGAAGATGAAGAAATCTTCCGCGAGCACTTCGGTAAAGTGATTCCTCCATCCGACAACAAGTTTGCTGCACTGAACTCTGCCGTATGGTCCGGCGGTTCATTCATTTACGTGCCAAAAGGGATTAAGACGGATACGCCTCTCCAGGCCTACTTCCGTATTAACTCAGAGAATATGGGTCAGTTCGAGCGTACGCTCATCATTGCCGATGAAGACAGCTCCGTGCACTATGTAGAGGGCTGTACTGCTCCAGTTTATACAACGAACTCGCTTCACAGTGCCGTTGTTGAAATCATCGTGAAGAAAGATGCGTACTGCCGCTACACGACGATTCAAAACTGGGCGCCGAACGTATTCAATCTCGTAACAAAGCGTGCCGTTGCAGAAGAAAATGCTGTAATGGAATGGGTCGATGGAAATATCGGCTCGAAGCTGACGATGAAGTATCCGGCTGTCGTGATGAAAGGCCGCGGTGCACGCGGAAACGTTCTTTCCATTGCGATTGCAGGGAAAGGCCAGCATCAGGACGCTGGTGCCAAGATGCATCACCTTGCGCCTGACTGTTCTTCTTCGATCGTATCGAAGTCTATTTCCAAGCATGGCGGTAAAGTAACGTACCGCGGAATCGTGCACTTCGGGCGTAAATCAGAGCGTTCCCGTTCCAACATTGAGTGTGATACGCTCATCATGGACAATGAGTCAACGTCTGATACAATCCCGTACAACGAAATATTGAACAACAATATTTCGCTTGAGCACGAAGCGACTGTTTCCAAAGTTTCGGAAGAGCAGCTCTTCTATCTGATGAGCCGCGGTGTTTCCGAGCAGGAAGCAACGGAAATGATCGTAATGGGCTTCATCGAGCCATTTACGAAAGAGCTTCCAATGGAATATGCGGTTGAAATGAACCGTCTCATTAAGTTCGAGATGGAAGGTTCAATCGGGTAATACGCATTTGCTCTGAAGCGGATCTGCCTTTCGGCGGGTCCGCTTTTTGTTTCGACTTCTCTTTTCCGGGGGAAAGGAAGTTCAGAGCGAATAAGCGAAAAAGCACTTGAAAGGAGCGGGTATCATGGGCAGAATAGATATAGGACTGACAGGCTGGGGAGACCACGATACGCTTTATGAGGATCTTCCTTCGAAAGCGTCTAAACTGGAGGCATACGCCAGGCATTTTCCGGCAGTAGAGCTCGACTCCTCTTTTTATGCCGTCCCGCCGGCTAAAAATATTCAAAAGTGGCTTGGGGAGACGCCTGAAGGGTTTCAATTTATTCCAAAAGCGTATCAAGGGATGACCGGTCATCAGCGCGGCAGAAGCCCATTTGATTCACGGGAGGAAATGCTGGAGGCCTTTCGGCTTGCCTTCACGCCGATGCTGGAAGCTGGAAAGCTGTCCTACGTCCTGTGCCAATTCCCGCCCTGGTTTGACTGCACACAAAAGCATGTGCAATACATAAAGTGGCTCCGGGAAGAGCTGCGTCGTTTTCCGGCAGCGCTCGAATTCCGTCATTCCTCGTGGTATACAGAGGCATACAAAGAAAAAACGCTCGATTACATGAAGCAGGACGACTGGATTCACAGCGTCTGCGATGAGCCTCAGATCGGTGAACGATCCATTCCATGGGTCGGAGAAGCCACACACAAGGAGCATACGCTTGTGAGGCTTCACGGCCGGAATAAAGCGGCCTGGCAAAAGCCGGCCCCGGGGCAGAAGTGGCGCGAAGTCCGCTATTTGTACGATTATAACGAAGAAGAGCTCCACGACATACTCGAAAAAGTGGAGAAGCTTACGAACCAATCACGCGCGGTGACAGTCGTGTTTAACAACAATTCAGGAGGTCACGCAGCCGGCAATGCAAAGCGGCTGCAGGAAATGGCTGGTCTGCCGGTAAAGGGGCCGGCTCCGAAGCAGCTTGGATTATTTGATAACGAAGACTGACCTCCGCTGCTTTTCAGAGGAGTACATGACGAATGGAATGGATTGCCCTTGCCTTCCTCGGTCTTGCAGCTGCGATTGTCGGCAGCGTTATGGGACTTGGAGGAGGAATAATTATCGTCCCGGCACTTATGGTGCTCGGAGGCTATACAGAGCTGTTAAGCGGCATTACGCCGCAGACAGCGGTCGGAACATCGCTGCTGGTGATGATTTTTACCGGTCTCTCGTCGACGCTTGCTTATATGAAGCAGAAAGTCGTTGATTTAAAAAGCGGGCTGCTCTTCTTTGCAGGGAGCGGTCCTGGAGCCCTGTTCGGCGTCTGGCTGAACAGCGGCATTGATGTCGCAAGTTTTTTAATCGCATTCGGCGTCTTTATTATTATCGTATCGTTTATCCTGCTGATCCGGCACCGAATTAAGCCGATTCCCCTTCGGCCGGGCGGAATCAAACGGACTTTCCGCGAGCCGGACGGCACGATCCGTGAATATGGCTATGAAGCGTGGCTTGGCATTTCAATTGCCTTTTTTGTCGGCATGTTTTCCGGCTTGTTCGGCATTGGCGGCGGCTCGCTTATGGTGCCTGCTATGATCATTCTCTTTGCCTTTCCGCCGCATTTTGCAGTAGCAACGTCCATGTTTCTCGTCTTTCTCTCTGCGCTTGTAAGCTCTGCATCCCACGTCGCACTTGGGAATGTGGACTGGGTATACGCAGCAGCTCTCATTCCGGGAGCTTGGTTCGGCGGGAAGATAGGGGCATGGATCAATCGCCGGCTGAAAAGTGATACACTCGTGCTCGCGCTGCGAATTGTGCTGCTCTTGATCGGCATCAGGCTTATCTATGAAGGAATAACCGGATTATAAAAGGAGGTCCCGGCGTGGCAACAGTAACGATTCTGCATACAAATGATCTTCACAGCGAGCTGGACCAGTGGCCTGCTGCTGCTGCCCTGCTGAAGGTGAAACGGAAAGCAGCAGAAGAGCGAGGTGAGCATGTCCTCCTTTATGATATAGGCGATCACTGCGACCGGGTGCACCCGTTAACAGAAGGCCTGATGGGTCGTGGAAACACGGAGCTGTTAAACGAGATGCGCTATGACGCAGTGACCATCGGTAATAACGAAGGCATCACACTGCCGAAAGCGGCACTTGAATCTCTCTATGAACGAGCAGAGTTTGATGTACTCGTAGCCAACCTGTACCATCCGGATGGTAATCGTCCATCCTGGTGCAAGCCGTGGGAGCTTTACACACTCCCGGATGGCTACCGGCTTGCGGTCGTTGGATTAACCATTCCGTTTTATCAGTTTTATGAGGAGCTCGGATGGAAAGTGGAAGACCCACTGCAGGAGATGGGCGAGCTTCTCCCTGAGATGAGCCGGCATGCTGACGGCATCATCTGTTTATCCCACCTCGGACTTCGGCTTGACCGCGAACTAGCAGAGGCGTTTCCAGCTATCTCGGTGATACTCGGAGCCCATACGCATCATGTTCTGGAGAATGGCGAGCTGCATCATCAAACGTGGATTCACCAGTGCGGACGTTCCGCTTCCCATATTGGCGAAATTACGATCGAAACAGAAAGCGGCAGTCCGGCGCGTGTCAAGCATATTCACACTCATGAAGTAAAGGGCATCCGGGGGGATGGCGAAACCGGGCGTCATCTGGAGCGGCTGGAAGCAGAAGCACTGCCTCAGCTTTATCATCCGGTCGCTGAACTGCCTGAAGCGCTGCACGTTTCCTGGTATGAACCGTCCTCGCTTACCGCACTTGCCGCAGAGGGCCTTCGTGAGTGGTGCAGCGCAGATGCAGCTATGTTCAATGCCGGACTGCTGTTAAACAGCCTGCCTGCAGGCCAGGTCACGCGACATCATCTCCATCAAATCTGTCCTCATCCAATCAACCCTGCTGTCGTAAAAATCGAGGGAACCGATTTAAAGAAAATCATCCGTCTTTCCAATGAAGAAACGATGATTCACTACCGTCTGCGAGGCTACGGCTTTCGCGGGAAAGTGCTTGGAATGACATCTTTTTATGGCAGGGAGGGCCTCATAAATGGAGATGCCGAGCGGCTGATTGAAGACCGCCGTATCTACAGCCTGGCTGTTCCGGATCTATTTACGTTCAGCCATTTATATCCGCTGATGAATGATCTCCATTCAAAACAGTACTTTATGCCGGAATTTTTGCGGGATGTACTTGCCTGGAAGCTGGAAAAGACGTACGGCAAGGCATCGCCGGTGACGAAATAAAAGGAGGATTCTCATGAAAACCTATCTCGATCTGTGCAGACACGTTTTAGAGAACGGAACTGCTAAAGAAGACCGGACCGGTACAGGAACGATCAGCACATTCGGCTATCAGATGCGCATGAATTTAGAAGAAGGCTTTCCACTTGTGACGACAAAGAAAATGGCCGTAAAGGCGATGATCTATGAGCTGCTCTGGTTCATTAAAGGTGATACAAACGTGAAGTACCTGCAGGAGAACGGCGTACGAATTTGGAACGAGTGGGCTGGTGACGATGGGGACCTTGGTCCCGTCTACGGCCGGCAGTGGAGAAGCTGGCCGGCGCCGGATGGCAGACAAATCGATCAACTGCGGAACGTGATTGACACGATTAAGTCGAATCCGGATTCACGTCGAATGGTCGTGAACGCTTGGAACGTAGGAGAGCTTGATGAAATGGCGCTTGCACCATGCCACTGCCTGTTTCAATTTTATGTGGCAGACGGCAGACTTTCCTGCCAGCTGTATCAGCGGTCGGCGGATGTGTTTTTGGGGGTGCCGTTTAACATCGGTTCCTACTCGCTCCTGACAATGATGATCGCTCAGGAATGCGGCTTGAAGCCAGGGGATTTTGTGCATACGTTTGGCGATGTGCACATTTATAATAATCATGTAGAGCAGGTAAAAGAGCAGCTTTCGCGCGATCCGCGCCCGCTGCCAATCATGAAGCTCAACCCGGATGTAAAGCGAATCGAAGATTTTACGTTCGAAGACTTTGAGCTGTCCGGATATGATCCGCACCCTGCGATTAAAGGGAAGGTGTCGGTATGATTTCGATGATTGCGGCCATGGATCGGGACAGGGTCATCGGTAAGGACGGGGGCATGCCGTGGAAGCTGCCGGGCGATCTAGCTTTTTTCAAGCAGACGACGCTGCATAAAACGGTCGTGATGGGGCGTAAGACGTTTGAATCAATCGGCAGACCTCTCCCGAAACGGCGTAACCTCGTGCTGACGCGCGACGCTTCTTTTTCGCATGAAGGAATCGAAACGATCAGCGATATGAATGACATATTGGCACTCGCAGCGGAAGACGAAGAAATCGTCATCATGGGGGGAGCAGAGCTGTACGAAATGTTTCTTCCTTATGCGGCACGTATGTATTTGACACGCATCGATGCTTCGTTTGAAGGCGATACGTTCTTTCCTCCATTCGACGAAAAGGAATGGGCCGTTACAGCGGAGATGAACGGTCAGATGGATGAGAAAAATCAGCATCCTCACACTTTTCAGACTTTGGAGAGAGTGGTTGAAGACGGTCAGAATCTGTGATATGATTCCACAGTCATAATGAATAAATGGTAGATACCTCACGTCATGTGAGGTGGAGGAGCAGCTGCGATCAGTACTGAATCCGAGTCCGGCAGGGCAGGGACGATTCAGGAAAGGCAATGCTGCCGAAGCGAATGGACAGCCGGTTCATTCAGCTGGGGCTTTATTGAACAGATAAAGCACTGTCACAGGGAACTGTGGAGAGCTGCCTGACGGAGGAATCAACTGTGATACAACGAGCAGGGGCTTCCCCTGCTCTTTTTGTATGGATAAAAGGGAGGATGACGAACGTGGAACATGGAATTTTATCACTGCTGCCGCCGGTGCTCGCACTCGTACTTGTACTGATTACAAAGCGTGTGCTGCTGTCACTCGGAGCAGGGATTATTGTCGGTGCGCTGATGGTGCATCAGACAGAGGATATGTTTGTAAATGCGGCCATTGCCGATATAGCAGGAACCGTCACGTCGATTTTCTGGACAGCTGACGGGGTGAATACGTGGGAATTTTATATTATTCTGTTTCTCTTTCTGCTGGGGATGATCGCAGCTCTTATCACGATCACCGGAGGTGGCCGTGCATTTGGGGAGTGGGCGCTTGCGCGTGTGAAAACCCGGGCAGGAGCACAGTTCACTGCTGGCTTCCTTGGCATCATCATCTTTATTGATGATTATTTCAACAGCTTAACGGTCGGGAACGTCAGCAGACCGTTGACGGACAGGCATCGTATTTCCCGGGCGAAGCTTGCTTACGTCGTCGATTCGACAGCAGCGCCGATGTGCGTTATATCACCGGTTTCCAGCTGGGGTGCGTACATCATCACGATTATCGGGGGGATTCTGGCCACTCATGGCGTAGCCCAGTATGGATCGCTGCAGGCATTTCTGATGATTGCACCGATGAATTTCTATGCGGTATTTGCGATCATTGCCGTATTTGCCGTCGCCTACTGGAAGCTGGATATTGGACCGATGCGTAAACATGAACACCGGGCAATCGAAACAGGTGAACTGGTAGACCGTTCCCGCGGGGCTATACCCGGCGAAAACGAAGAGACTGTTCCGCAAACGGATGGGAAGGTTGCCGATCTAGTTATCCCCATTTTAATTCTTATCGGAGCAACCGTTCTGTTTATGGTCATCACCGGCATTCAAGGAACGGAAGGGGAAGCCAGCATCCTGGCTGTGTTTGAAAACACAGACGTCGCTGCTGCACTGCTGTACGGCGGGTTAATCAGCTTTGCATCTGCGCTCATCCTCGCTTTCTTCCGCCGTATCCGTGTTTCTCAGATCGGACTCGGACTTTGGAGCGGGGTAAAGTCGATGCTTCCGGCTGTATATATTCTCGTGTTTGCATGGACGATTATTGAAGTCATTGATGCGCTCGGAACAGGGGAGTACCTGGCATCACAGGTGGATACCTTTATTCCAGCGGCGCTGCTTCCAGTTCTGCTGTTTGTACTTGCAGGATTTATGGCATTCAGCACAGGAACTTCCTGGGGCACATTCGCCATCATGCTGCCGATTGCCGGAGATATCGCTGCGGCTGTTGATATTACGCTCATGCTGCCAGTGCTGGCGGCTGTTCTGGCCGGATCCATTTTTGGAGATCACTGCTCGCCGATTTCGGATACGACCATTCTGTCCTCAGCAGGTGCAGGGAGTCATCACATCGATCACGTGCTCACGCAGCTGCCGTATGCGCTTCTAATCGGTGTCACGGCATCCGCCTCATTCCTCGTGCTCGGCCTTACGGGCAGCACGCTGCTTGGGCTCGCTGCCGGAGCCGGGATGCTGGCGCTGCTGCTGTTCGGCATTCGTATCTACACGAAGCGGTTAGATGATCGTTCTGCCGCAATATCATAAAACCGAAACCCTCAACGAGTGTTTTTCCGTGTTCCTGCGGAAAGACACTCGTTTTTTCATGAAGGTTGGCTCGTTACGATACAGTCCTCGTATAACGGTGTTTATACGCGCTTGTATACATTATGAGAAAAAAATAATTAATTTTCCATGAGGATACTGCAAAACGTGTAGAAACCCGTCGAAAACGTTGATATACTAACGATAATTTCAATTTTCTACATAAAAGAAATATTCAGAAAAGTCTTTGACAATTTTCCATTATATAATTATAATGAAATAGCAAAGAAGCCTTTTTTGATTAATTATGGAAATCGATAAGGAGGGAAGTATCAGGGGGAGATCATACGAATAGCGTACCATGGTTCGATAAATAGAGAGGGAGGGATTTCATCGTGGTTACCAATCAACGAGAACAATTTGCAACGAAACTTGGCTTTATCCTTGCGGCAGTTGGGTCCGCCGTCGGACTCGGAAATATCTGGCGCTTTTCCTATGTCGCCGGCGAAAGCGGGGGTGCCGCTTTTCTGCTCATTTATGTGCTGTGTATCTTCCTGATCGGGCTGCCGGTCCTGCTTGCGGAATTTTCCGTCGGACGCCGCGGACAGTCTGATGTAGTCGGATCCTACAACAATATTGCACCAGGGAAACCTTGGGTCATCGGTGGTATCCTAGGGGTGCTGACGTCCTTTTTAATCTTGTCCTTTTACGGCGTTATTGCCGGCTGGGTTGTTTACTACTTCTTCGCCTATCTGACTGGACAGGCAACTGGAGTAGGGGAAGGCAACTACGCTGACTTCTTCGTGACCTTTATCGGCGGAGCTGCAGCACCGGTTGTCTGGCAGGTCATCTTCATGGCCCTTGTACTCGGAATTGTCTTCTTCGGCGTTAAGAAGGGGATTGAGCTGTCGAATAAAATCTTCATGCCGCTCCTTGCCATCATCCTTATTTTCTTAGCTGTTTACAGTCTGACCCTTGACGGCGCAGGCGAAGGTCTTGCCTTCCTGTTCACACCGGACTGGTCCGCGTTTGCAGAGCCTGGGGTATGGTCCTCTGCTGTTGGACAAGCATTCTTTACGCTCTCACTCGGTATGGGTGCAATGATCACCTACAGCAGCTATCTGTCTCGTGAAGCGAATTTGACGACGGCAGCGGGTAGTGTTGTGACGCTTGATACGCTGTTTGCGATCGTCGCAGGTATCGTGATTTTCCCTGCGGTATTCACGTTTGCAAACGTAGAGCCGGACGATGGCCCTGGTCTGATCTTTATCGTACTTCCGGAAGTATTCAACCAGATGGGCGGAGCAGGTACGATCTTTGGGATTTTCTTCTTCTTCCTGGTCGCAATCGCTGCGCTGTCTTCTGCGATTTCCCTGCTGGAAGTAAGCGTATCGTATGTGATGCGCCAGCTGAACTGGAACCGTCGTAAAGCAACGCTTCTTGCAGGTATTGCGGTTACCGTATTCGGTATCCCGTCAGCACTCAGCCAGGGCGGACCGCTCACGTTCGAATTCTTCGGACTGCCATTCCTTGATCTGATCGATACGATCACGGACCAGTATACGCTTCCTCTAGCTGGAATGATCGTAGCGCTGTTCGTCGGATGGGGCTGGAACCAGGTTGATGCACTGAAGGAAACTGGTCTGACGAACTCGCCATTCGGCGTTCTCTGGCTCTGGATGCTTCGAATCGTTGCCCCAATCGGAATCGCCTGGATCTTGTTCCAGAATATTTTCGGAGCCTAAAAAAAGCCTGGACTAAATCAGCATATTTCAAAAGAGCGGCCCTTCTTCAGGGGCTGCTCTTTTCAGGCTGTTGACAAAGTCTATCAGCTATCCTGATTATTCGTCTGGTTGTATTCCTCTTTGCTTACCTAGCCTGCCTCGGGCTTCTCTTCGGTTCTTTCTCAGGGTGACCGCTGTACACGCTCTTAAAAGAGCAGCAGTTCCAGCAGCTTTGTACGTTTAAAGAGGTTTCAGGTGGGAAAGGCTTATTTTGACCAAGAACGTTATCTTCTATGAACGGATGGATCAGCTGCCGGAGGATGGTGCAGGAAAAAGGAACGAGTTCTCAAATAAATCACACTCCTCGCCTTGGAGAAGAATGCATTATTATGGTAAAGTAATAATGAATCTAATGAAGGGGCGTGAGCTTCTATGGCCAAGCAGGAGGAGTATCTGCGTAAGCCCGAGTGGTTGAAGATAAAGCTGAATACGAACGAGTCGTATAAAGGATTAAAGAAATTGATGAGAGAGAAGCGCCTGCATACAGTGTGTGAAGAGGCGAAGTGTCCGAACATTCACGAATGCTGGGCAGAGCGTAAAACCGCAACGTTTATGATTTTAGGGGATGTGTGCACGAGAGCATGCCGCTTCTGTGCAGTAAAAACAGGTCTGCCGAATGAGCTTGACTGGGATGAGCCGCAGCGAGTAGCAGAGTCTGTTCAGGTCATGGGACTCAAGCACGTCGTCATTACAGCTGTAGCGCGCGACGATCTTCGTGACGGCGGGGCAGCAGTGTTTGCGGAAACCGTGCGGCAGGTGCGTGCGATGAACCCGAATACGAGCATTGAAGTGCTTCCTTCTGATATGGGCGGTAAAGAAGAGAACGTCAAAACGCTGATTGATGCGAAGCCGGAAATTTTCAATCACAACATTGAAACGGTCCGCAGTCTGACGCCGCGCGTGCGTGCTCGAGCTACGTATGACCGAACGCTCGGTGTGTTAAAGAAAGCAAAGGAGCTCAATCCGGCGATTCCAACGAAATCCAGTCTTATGATTGGTCTCGGTGAAACGAAAGAAGAAATTATCGAAGTGATGGACGATCTGCGCGCAGCAGATGTGGATATTATGACGATCGGCCAATATTTGCAGCCGACAAAGTCTCACTTAAAAATCAAAAAATACTGGACTCCGGAAGAATTTGCAGAACTGAAAGAAATCGCACTTTCCAAAGGATTCAAGCACTGTGAAGCAGGACCTCTCGTTCGCTCTTCCTACCATGCAGATGAGCAGGTAAATGCAGCACAGGCTAATGCTTAATCACTGGTGCCCAGGCAGCAGAAAGGCAGGTGAAGCCGTTGATTACCATGTCAGGCAATACGTATGAAATCGTAGAAGACGTACGGGACGGTTGGGATGAAGAAGCTTTTAAAAACCGCTACAGCGATATTTTAAACAAATACGATTATATTGTAGGGGACTGGGGCTACGAGCAGCTTCGACTAAAAGGTTTCTTTGAGGAACAGCATCGTAAATCGTCACCTGATACGAAAATCAGCTTTTTACAGGAGTACATTTATGAATACTGTAATTTCGGCTGCGCCTACTTTGTGCTGAAAAAAACGAGCGCTAAGCAGCAGGAAAGCCGGGAGAATAAGCAGGAAGCAGAGCAAGCATAAAACAAGCACGTCCGGATCAGCTGATCCGGACGTGCTTGTTCGTTTATTCCGTTTCCTGAAGGTGAGGCTTACGGTTAAGACGGTGATGGGCTTTAATAAAGCGCACCGTCCCCGTCTTTGCCCGCATAACGATCGTATCGGTTTCAACGAGATCCTGTCCCAGAAAGCGTACTCCTTCCAGCAGTTCCCCGCTTGATACACCTGTTGCGGCAAAGATGGCGTCTTCTCCCTTTACGAGGTCGTCCAGTCCCAGCAGGCAGCGGGGATCCGCAAGACCCATGCTCACGCAGCGTTCAAATTCGTCGTCATTGTGCGGAACAAGCCGTGCCTGCATGTCTCCGCCTAACGCTTTGATCGCCGCAGCAGAAATCACGCCCTCCGGTGCGCCGCCGGTTCCAACAAATAAATCGATACCTGTCCTAGGCATAACGGTGGCGATCGAGGCTCCCACATCGCCGTCTCCAAACAGCTTTACCCGAGCTCCTTTTTCCTGTACGCGCCGGACAAGGTCGGCATGGCGCTCCCGCTCCTGAATAATTACGGTGACGTCACGAACCCGTTTATCGTTCATTTTCGCAACGATGTCAATCGTCTTCTCAATCGGATCGTCCAATCTGACCAGGCCTGCTGCTTCCGGACCGACGACGAGTTTTTCCATATACATATCCGGTGCATGAAGCAGCGTACCGCGGTCTCCGACAGCAATCACGGCCATAGCGTTCGGATGTCCTTTTGCCACGATATTCGTCCCCTCAAGCGGATCGACGGCAATGTCAACCTCAGGCCCGTTTCCGGTGCCGAGCTTTTCGCCAATATACAGCATCGGTGCTTCGTCCAGTTCGCCTTCCCCAATCACGACGGTTCCATTCATGTTGACGGAATCAAACATATCTCTCATCGCTGTCGTTGCTGCGTCATCTGCTTCGTTTTTCAGTCCTCTTCCCATCCATTGAGCCGATGCAAGTGCCGCTGCTTCAGTAACTCGTACGACTTCCAGTGCCAGTTCCCTGTCCATTCTCATTCCTCCAAATCATTCATGAAAACATGTATAATAGAATCGTTATGTAAATCCTTATTTATAGTATCAAACAATACATACAATTAAAACGATAATCAGCCAATAAATGATGAATATTTCGATTTAGCGCTTTCAATGTAACATACTAATTAGGAGGTCAACGTTATGTATTTTGTCGATCGCAAGCTAATAGAAGAACGGCTTCAGTACATGGAAGAACTAACCGATTACCTTTACAGCGACTCGAGAGCGGACACCATCGAAGGGAAGCTTGCATTTGAGCGGGCGGCTCATATGATAGTGGAAACGATGATGGATGTGGGCAATCAAATGATTGACGGCTTTATTATGCGCGATCCGGGCAGCTTCGAAGACATTGTGGCGATCCTGCTGGATGAGAAAGTGGTGAATCAAGAAGAAGCAGACAGCATCGAAAAGCTGCTGCCGCTCCGGAAGCAGCTGCTGCAGGAATATACAAGAACAAATCTGGACGAGCTGACGAAAAAGGCAGATGCCGGTAAACGGGCGGTTGAATCGTTTCCCGGTCGTGTCCGGACGTATTTGACGAACGAGCTGGGTCCGGTTTCCGCCTTCCTGCCTGAGGAAGAGGATCGCTCATGAGGCAGTTTGACGGATACCTGCTCGACCTCGACGGGACCATGTATCGGGGCACAGAGCGTATTGATGCAGGAAAACAACTGGTAGACAGACTTGTTAACGCCAGGATTCCTTATTTGTTTGTCACAAACAATTCCTCCAAAACACCGGAACAAATTGCAGAAAAGCTGCAGGAAATGGAGATTCAGGCAAAAGCTTCCCAGGTAATGACATCAGCAGAAGCATGTGCTTCTTATTTAAAGCGAAAACACGGAGCTCTGAACGTCTATGCGATCGGAGAACACGGTCTGCTCTCCGCACTAGATGCTGCAGGACACAGCAGGGTATCGGAACGCGCCGATGCTGTCGTTATGGGAATCGATCGACAGATAACCTATGAAAAGTTGGCTGCAGCCTGTTTAGAGGTTCGAGGCGGAGCGATGTTTGTTTCAACAAACGCAGATAAAGCTGTGCCGACAGAGCGCGGGATGCTTCCGGGTAACGGGTCACTGACCTCTGTCGTTCACGTGTCGACAGGTGTGGAGCCGACGTTTATCGGGAAACCGGAAGCGATTATTATGGAAGAGGCTATGAAGCGTCTCGGTACGCCTCCTGCCGCGACAGTCATGGTCGGGGATAACTACGAGACGGATATCATGGCGGGGATACGTGCCGGGATTGCGACACTGCTCGTATTTTCGGGTTTCACCCGTCCTGAAGATCGGGCATGGCAGAAGCAGCGTCCTGATTTTACCGTAACAACGCTTGATGAATGGAGTGTGGAAACGAAATGACAAAGCCGTATGTGTACGTGACGAGAAAGCTGCCGGATGAACACCTGCAGGAGCTTCGAAAGCATGCCAGGGTGGAATGCTGGGAAAAAGCTGACGAACCGGTGCCACGCGATGTTCTGCTGGAGAAAGCCGCTTCAGCAGACGCATTGCTGACGATGCTGAGTGACCGTGTGGATAAAGAGCTGCTGGAGAACGCGCCCCGCTTAAAAGCAGCAGCTAATCTTGCGGTCGGGTTTGATAATATTGACGTTGAGGCATGCAGCAAACGAGGGGTTGCTGTCTGCAATACCCCGGATGTCTTAACGGAAGCGACAGCCGATCTGGGCTTTGCGCTGCTGATGGCTTCGGCGCGCAGGGTTACAGAAGCAGAGCGCTACATCAAAGACGATAAATGGACTCAGTGGGGCCCGTATATGTTTGCAGGAGCGGATGTATACGGAGCGACGCTCGGTATTATTGGAATGGGGCGTATCGGGGAAGCCGTCGCAGCCAGAGCATCAGGCTTTCGCATGAAGGTAGGCTACCACACACGCTCACGTAAACAACAGGCGGAGCAGGAGCTCGGCGTCGTGTACCGGGAGAAAGAGGACCTACTGCGAAACAGCGATTTTGTTGTACTGACAGCACCGCTGACACCGGAAACGAAACATATGATCAGCCGTGAAGAGCTTGCCATAATGAAGCCGACAGCCCATCTGATCAACATCGGCAGAGGTCCGCTCGTTGATGAAGAGGCCCTGTTTGACGCGCTCCAGCATCACGAGCTGGCAGGTGCGGGGCTGGATGTATTTGAAGACGAACCGATTCGCTCCTCACATCCGCTGCTGACACTGCCTCAGGTCACCGCTCTGCCGCATATCGGGAGTGCTACGACCAGCACGAGAAACGAGATGATTCGACTGGCCGCCCGAAATATTGCAGGCGTTTTGAATGGCGCCGGAGCTGTCACACAGGTTAATGAGCCGGAGAGTCCCTGACAACCAATGAAAAAACGCTGCCTGAACCGGCAGCGTTTTTCTATGCGGTATGTGATTTAGAATACCTGTTCAAGCTCAGTAAAGCCAGGCACTTCTTCAAGAAGGGCACGCTCAATACCAGCTTTCAGTGTGATTGTTGAACTTGGGCATGAACCGCAGGCGCCCATAAGACGTACTTTAACCACACCTTCTTCAATATCTACGAGCTCTACGTCACCGCCATCACGGAGAAGGAACGGACGCAGTTTATCGAGTACTTCCTGAACTTGTGACTCCATTGTATCTGTTGTCATAACATACACTCCTTTCCTTTGTTCCCATTATAGTATTAGTCGGTTTAAAAATCTATGTATGAGGCTTAAAATCTTTCCGGCTCGTTTTAGAAAATGGTAAAATGAAGGCAGGAAAGGGAGTGGGAAGGCATGAAATTAACTGTGTATGGCGCTGAACAAAAGTGTGCCAGCTGTATCCACCTGCCTAGCGCGAAAGAAACGATGGAATGGCTTGAGGCCGCTGTGTCGAGAAAGTATCCGGACCGGGAGATACATTTTCGTTACGTGGATATAGAAGCACCGGAATCCGATGAAGAAAAATCGTATGCTGAACGGATTTTGGACGACGAATTTTTCTATCCGCTCGTCGTATTAAACGGAGAAGTCATTGCAGAAGGTGATCCGAGGCTGCCGCAGGTGTACCAATCAATCGAACAAGCACAGCCCGAATAAAAGAAGGCAAAAACGCACCGGCATGGAGCCGGTGCGTTTTTGGTCAATAGACTGCTTCATGCTGCTGGCAGGCTTGTGCCTGTTATAGAGCTTACGTATCAGGAGCCTGAATGGTGTTTATACATCCAAAGGACACCTGATTTCAGTACGCGGGGCACCCGGCCGATCAGCTGACGTTCGCCCATGAGGCCGAAGCCGTGCTTTTTTCCGAGCGAGCCGAGGACGCCTTTAAGCTTCATCTTCGGCATCGTTTCCGGATAAGGCTGACCGTTCCACTTGTGGCGGAGCAGAACAGCAATCTGATCTCCCTGTGCTTCGGCGAGCTGTGCGCTCGGTGCATGATCAGAGGCAGCGCAGTCTCCAACCATGAAGACGTTATCAAATCCGGGGATCGTATGATACTTTGTCACTTGAACACGTCCGATCCGGTCTGTCTCCAGATGATGGCGCTCTGAAATATCACGTACAAGCTTATTCGGCTGAATACCGGCAGTCCAGATGATGGCATCGAGTTCTTCCGGCTCTCCGTGGTTATACAGCGTTTTCCAGTCTACCTCTGTGATGTTGGCTCGATTGATAATCGTGATGTTGTTATCAATAAACCAGTCTGTTACGTAATTGTACAGCTTGGGAGGAAACATGGATAAAATGTTCTCGCCGCGGTCATAAAGACGAATGTCAAGATCGGTCCGGCTCTCGCGCAGTTCACTTGCCGTTTCCACACCGCTTAATCCGCCGCCCACAATAGCGACTCTTCCGCCATGCGGTACATTTTGAATGATCTGATTTGTTTTGCGCGCGCGGCGCATGCTTTGAATACTGAGTGTTTTTTCCTGGGCTCCGGGAACACCGTGATGCTTATCTTCGCATCCGAGCCCGATGAGGAGGTCATCGTAGGAGAGGACATTACCGGATTTGAGCTCTACCTGCTGCGCCTCAATATCAATTGAGGTGACAGTTTCACAAATATGCTCTACACGGTCGTCGTCCGGAAAAGGAATTCGCAGGTGTCTGTCTGCCACTGTACCTGCTGCCAGTGCATAAAACTCGGTCTTCAAACTATGATACGCTTCCCGCTCGACCAGAGTTATTTTAACATCGTTCACTTCTTTATCGGCTAATAATCTCTGGATGACGCGAAGCCCTCCGTAGCCACCACCTAATACAACAAGATGATGCACGGGATCACCCCTTTCCATCGTGCAAAAGGAGAAAAAACGGCTGCACATCGCTTCTCTCTTCTGAACTTAGTTAATTATTTTCAACACCAGTTTCAATATACCAGTTTTTAAGGGGAACTACAATAAATAGTGAAAGCGTTTAACCTGCCAATCCTGCAGTGATAAAACGTGATTGTTGACAAATGACAGGGCAGGGACGTAGCATATACAAAGATACAACAGCTGTGAGGTGAGAAAGAATGAAACCAATCATAGAATTTTGCGTCAGCAACCTCGCCAGCGGGACCCAGCAAGTAATGGAGGAGCTCGAAAAAGACCCGGATCTCGATGTGATCGAATATGGATGTCTCAGCTACTGCGGGATGTGCGCACGTAACCGCTATGCACTTGTGAACGGCGATATGGTCGTTGGTGATACAAATGATGAACTCCTGCATAATATTTATCAGCACCTCGAAGAAAACCCGATGTTTTAATGAGGGGGGAGAACACTGGTGAAAGTAATTCCGTTCGACCATACGTGGCCATACGAAATTCAAATGGGAGACGTGTACGTGGATGAGTGTCCTTACTGCGGCGCATCGAGCGTGTTAACGCACATGAAACAGTCGACATTGAAACGGGCTCGTGAAGGGGTCAAAACAAGGCTGAATTTGCCTTGCTGCCGCAGCACCATGGTGATTCTGGAGGCTGATGACGACTACTTTTGGGCGGATGAACCGTTGCGAAAAGCATAAAACACGCGGAAAGACCGGCGCTGGAAAGAATCCAGGCCGGTCTTTTTTTAGTACGTTTTAATAACGTTATAGAAGGTATCGCGCTCTACAGGTGTTTTTCCTGCCCCTTTGATCATGTGAACGAGCTCACTGCGTGTCAGGCTCTGAGACGTCAGGGCACCAACGGAGTGAGAAATCCGTTCTTCGATCAGCGTGCCGTGAATGTCGGAGCTGCCGAAGGTGAGGGACATCTGCGTGAGCTGAACCCCAATGTTAATCCAGTACGCTTTAATGTGGTCGAAGTTGTCGAGCATCAGACGGCTGATTGCGACTGTACGCAGATCATCGTAAGCAGACGTGCGTCGTTTCAGACCGGCTGTTGCTTTACGAGGCTGCATGGCCAGCGGAATAAATACCATAAAGCCGTTCGTTTTATCCTGCAGCTGACGCAGCCGGTCCATGTGAATCAAACGTTCTTCTTTCGATTCGATTGAACCGTAAAGCATGGTAGCATGTGTCTTCATTCCGAGATCATGGGCAATTTCGTGCGCCTCCAGCCATTGATCTGTAGAAGCCTTGTCCGGGCTCATCTTTGCACGGTAGTTCTCTGTAAGAATTTCAGCGCCGCCGCCTGGAAGGGTATCAAGACCGGCTTCCTGCAGCTGTTCAAGAACCTGGCGCATCGTCTGGTTGGAGTGACGCGCAAAGAACTCAATCTCTGCACCGGTGTAGGCTTTGATCGTGACGTTCGGGTAATGCTTTTTCAGTGTACGAACGGTGTTCAGATAATAATCGAACGGAACGTCGGTGTTGTGGCCTCCGACAATATGAAATTCCTGAATATTATCATTCCAGCGCTTCTGCACGTAGTCCAGCAGTTCTTCCTCATGCATTGTATAAGCGCCTTCTTCACCCGGCTTACGCTTGAAGCCGCAGAACGCACAGCTTGCTTCACAGACGTTGGTCGGATTAATATACAAATTCTCGATAAAGTAAACGTTGTTTCCGTTAATTCGGTCATTCACCATATTTGCCATCTGGGCAACGCCGAGAAGATCCGGCGTTTCATACAGCTTCAACCCGTCCTCGATCGTCAAACGTTCTCCGCGCTCTATCTTTTCCCGTATCTCATGCAGCTGATCATCCACTATGATGGTACTCATTATCTCAATCCCCTGCCTTTAGTAAAGTAACACGTACATGCGCTTCGCAGTACGAAACTTCCTTTATTCTATCACCTTCTGTTGCGGGTTGCCAAACAGAACCGTTGAACGGCACATTTGCGGGTGAGGGGGGACGGCTGATATACTAAAGACACAAACCAGCTTTTAGAAGGAGGAATCCGCATGATTACCATTACGGAAGCGGCAACTGCTCAAATCAAAACGATGATGGAGCAGAACGATGAAGCTAACTACATGCGTGTCGGCGTTCAAGGCGGAGGATGCACAGGTCTGTCCTACGGAATGGGTTTTGAATCCGATGTTCATGATGATGACCAGACACTTGAAGTAAATGATATTAAGCTTGTTGTAGATAATGAAAGTGCACCAATGCTCGATGGTGTCACGATCGATTATAAAACGAACATGATGGGCGGCGGATTTACGCTCGACAATCCGAATGCCATTGCCAACTGCGGCTGCGGTGCATCATTCCGTACAGCAACGAACGCCGGAACGCCGGAAAATTGCTAATAGATCAATAAAGAAGCGGTCCTGTTAAAGGGGCCGCTCTTTTTAGACAGGTAACGTCACGTTTCGATCCTGCATGGAAAAGCTCCTGGAAAGGAAAACAAGCGCTCTCTTCTTGAAAGAAGGGAGCGCTTGTTAATTAAAAGAGGCTCGTGCTGTGGCCCGCGGTTGCTTTTGCTTTCGGATCGATCAGAACCTTCGCTTTGTTTACGGCAGTTGGAGCTTCACCGAAGCCGGTCGCGATCAGTTTCGCCTTGCCGTCATACGTGACAATATCACCGACACCGTAGATGCCTTCAATGTTTGTCTCTGTGTTGGAATCGACGACAATTGAATTCTTCTCAATATTGAGCCCCCACGTTTTGATTGGACCGAGGTTTGAAACGAATCCGTAGTTGACGATGAGCGAATCAATATCGACCTGCTCCGTAACTTCGCCATCCTTGTGTTTAAGCGTAACGCTTTTGATCTTGCCGTCTTCTACATGCAGCTCTTCTACGCTGAACGGTGTCTTGATGTTGATTTTCTCGGAATCTTCCATCTGGCTGACGCTGTGCTCGTGCGCCCGGAATTTATCGCGCCGATGGACAATCGTGACCTCCTCAGCGATATCTTCAAGCATCAGCGTCCAGTCAACGGCTGAATCTCCGCCGCCTGCAAGAACAACGCGGTCACCTGCAAATTGGTTGATGTCGTTCACAAAGTAGTGCAGGTTGGCGTCCTCAAACTGTTCAGCACCTTCAATTTTCAGACGGCGCGGCTGAAATGCACCGACGCCTGCGGCAATCACGACTGTTTTCGTGTAATGCTCATCTTTATCCGTACGAAGCGTAAAAACACCTTCTGCGTCCTTTTCAACGTCCTGAACAGACTGATCCAGTATGACTTCAGGGTCAAACTGCATCGCTTGATCGGTCAAGTTGTCGACCAGCTCCTGGGCCCGCACCTTCGGATACCCGGCAACATCATAAATGTATTTCTCCGGATAAAGTGCGGAAAGCTGTCCTCCGAGCTGAGGCATAGCTTCAATGATTTTCACCTTCATTTGACGAAGTCCTGCGTAAAATGCCGTATATAATCCGACGGGCCCGCCGCCGATTATCGTAATATCGTATACTTCCCGTTCGTGTGACACGTTCATCAGCACCTCCGTGTTATTGATTGTACGAACCTATTATAGACGCTATGCGGAGGAAAGAAAAGGCGCCTGCCTGTAAAACAGCGCTTTTCTTGTACGAACGACCCGAAAACGTTAGAATAGACACTATAGATGAAATAGTTCAGACAATGTTCAAAAAGTAGTTGAAATGCAGCTTTAAACGTCCTATGATTGTAGAGGGTTTTACCTTAACATGGATGAATCACGTGCAGCTCATCTTCAACTGCGTTTCTTTTTGCCATAGTACGTGAATAAAATCACATTCTATTGATCTTCTTCTCTTACTTGCAGAGCGGGAGATGAAGCTGAAAATTATTCGACTGGAGTGAGTGGAATGAAGAATAAGCCGAAAATAGTCATTCTCGGTGCCGGTTACGGCGGTATGATCGTAGCAGCCCGCCTGCAGAAGTCAACGGTCGTCAAAGATGCGGAAGTTACTCTTGTGAACAAGCACAACTACCATTATCAGACGACGTGGCTGCATGAGCCGGCAGCAGGAACGATGCATCATGACCAGACGCGCATGAAGATCGATGACGTTATTGATACGAAAAAAATTAACTTCATTAAAGACTCTGTAGTAGAGATCAAGCGCGACGAGAAAAAAGTAGTGCTGAAGGACTCTGTGATCGATTACGATTATCTGGTACTCGGCCTCGGATCGATTCCGGAAACGTTTGGTATCCCAGGTGTTCAGGAGCATGCCTTTTCTATCCGCAGTGTAAACTCTGTCCGCCTCATCAAAGAGCATATCGACTATCAGTTTGCCAGCTACAATAAGCAGGATGAGAAATTCGATGAGACGCTGACGTTTGTCGTAGCAGGTGCAGGCTTTACAGGAATTGAGTTCGTTGGGGAAATGACCGACCGCATTCCTGAGCTGTGCGAAGAATATGATATTCCGCGTGAGAAGGTCCGCCTGATCTCAGTAGAAGCAGCACCGACTGCACTCCCGGGCTTTGACGAAGAGCTGGTAGAGTATGCGATGAACGTGCTGGAGTCCCGCGGTGTAGAATTCATGATTAATACACCAATTAAGGAAGTTCGTGAAAACAGCGTTGTGTTAAACGATGATTCTGAAATTAAAACGAATACGATCGTATGGACAACGGGTGTGCGCGGCAATCCGGTTGTCGACAAGTCCGGGTTTGACGCGATGCGCGGACGCATTAAAGTAACCGATGATCTGCGCAGCCCGGAAAATGACGATATTTTCGTAATCGGCGACTGTGCACTTATTATTAATGAAGAAACAGAGCGTCCGTATCCTCCGACAGCTCAGATTGCGATTCAGCAGGCATATACGACTGCCAACAATCTGAAAGCACTCGTCGAAGGCAAAAAAGAGCTTGAAACGTTCAAGCCTGATATTAAAGGAACTGTTGCTTCCCTTGGCGGCAAAGAAGCAATCGGCGTTGTCGGTAAACGCAAGATTTACGGCAACTCAGCTTCTGTTGTCAAAAAGATGATCGACAACCGCTATTTGTTCCTTCTCGGCGGCATGCCGCTCGTCATTAAAAAAGGAAAGCTGAAAATGTTTTAAAATACGTTTCTATTAAAGAGGCTGTCCGTCTGACGGACAGCCTCTTTTTAGAGTGTCGGCAGATCAATATCTTTACATCTGCCTGTATGTGCAGATGCTCGCTTTCCTCCTGCTGTCTGCTGGAACTTCGCAAGATGCTCCGATTTGGCAGAGGCATAGAGTTAAAATTCCCCTGGGCAAAAAAGAAGTGAAAACGTGCGAAAATACTACAATATAGCAGGAAACACGTTATGATGACGCTTACATGAACGCTTTTAAGCGATAAAGAAGTTTTGCCTTTGTCAGATAATCTGATATATTATCAGAAATATCAGATAATTATAAAGGGAGAGATAAAGCATGTATCAGCGTAAGCATACGAAAAGAACACAGTGTCCGTATTGTTCAGGGAAAGGGTATCATCAGCTTTTACTCGGTGGCACGGAAACATGCCCGGCTTGCGGGGGGTCCGGAAGACCTCAATAAATAGCAAGTGATTGACGTTTCGCTTTCTATTCAGTACACTGATTTTGACTGAAAGAAAGGGGAACATCACCGTGCTATCCATTCCACAGCTCATTATTGCTGTTCTGCTCTACTTTGTTTTATTTTTTGGCATCGGCTTTATTTTGAATATGCTGCTCCGCTCCACGTGGGTGATGGCTGTGCTCTACCCGCTCGTCATCATCTTTCTCGTTACGGATATCGGCTTCTTCAGCGTATTCACGTCACCGGTTAACACCTTTTCAAACGTCGGCAGCAGTCTGGCATCTCTTGCGATCTCCGACATCGTCATCCTGTCTGCAGGCATGATCGGAGCTATCTTAGCCGGCATTGCGATTCGTATGCTGCGTGTAAGAGGCTATCAAATGTTTTAGAACGTCGAAAACGGACCAGGCGGAATGCCGGTCCGTTTTTTTGTTCGAGCCCCTTTAAACGGGAAATAACATATAAAATGTAATCGCAATAACGACACCCAGCAGGCCGCCAAAGAATACTTCAATCGGCTGATGCCCGAGAAGCTCTTTTAATTCGTTGCGCTTTTCTTCAGCCTGTTTATCCGGCCAATGCTTCATTTCCTCGCTAAACTTATTAAAATCGGTTACGAGCTGATTCACGACAGTAGCCTGATAGCCGGCATGCCGGCGGATGCCTGTCGCATCAAACATTACGATAATCCCAAAGATCGCTGAGATAGCAAAGTAAGGCGAGTCGAACCCGTATTCAATCGCAAGTGCCGTAGCCAGGGCTGTTACAGCTCCGGAGTGAGAACTCGGCATGCCGCCGGTGCTCGTTAAGAGCTCCCACTCGACTTTTCGTGTCGCAATGTACTGCAGAGGTACTTTAATAAACTGGGCAAACCCGATTGTAAATAATGCAATTAACAGCGGGATATTTGCAAAAAACTCCATCGGTCGGATCGTCCTTTCTCCGTTTCAGCATCGTTGGACTTTGTACAGTTTAGTATACCACAAGGGTCCCGTGCAAAAACGGGGCTTTCTTCTGTTGGATAAAAAACGAAGATTGCGGAACAAATGTTTAAAAAAATGTCAGATCGGGAATTTGGCAATCAAGGCGGCATGTGCCTGAATATTGCGTTGTGGACAGATGTCCCATCGTAAGTCGTTCTGAGCAGGTATTTTGGCTGAAAAAGAGGGCATACCGTTTTTGAGGTGTGGCGTGCCTTGTATTATCCTATTTAATAGGAGTACTGACGGTACTTTTGAGCATGCTCTACATACTATATAGGTACCGTGAGTGAAAAGGAAACAACATCAAACTTGTTTCCTTTCTTCTTTTTAGAAGGATATATAAAGCATGAAAGCGAAATACTATCATGAACAATAGAAGGGGGGATGGGCATTTGAAAAAGGGTATGCAATGGCTCGGGGCTGCACTTATCGCGGTGTGGGGTATCGTGCGGAAGGTCTTGCTCTTTCTGGACTCTGCGCTCCATTCGGTTGAACTGTTCATTTTGAAGTGGTCAATTATCGCAATCTCCGTCCTGACATTCGGAAATGTTATTTTCCGGATGATCACAGGAGACAGCTGGTTTTTTGCGGCTGAGCTCAGCAGATTGTCTGTTATCGTGGCAAGCTTTATCGGGATCAGCTATGCAGCTCGTAAGGGACGGCACATCAGTATGTCAGCGTTTTTCGACCTTTCACCTCGGAAAGTGAAAAAAACACTGGCGATCATTATTCCGTTTGTCACCGCAATTGTCCTGTTTGCTGTCGGCTACTACGCGGTACTGTACACGCACGGTATTTACGTCAGCGGGAGAACGACTGCAGCAATCGGATTTCCTTTCTGGCTGATGGTAGTCGCTATTCCAATCGGGTGCTTCCTCGGAGGAATTCAGTTTTTACGGAATATGTGGATCAATCTCGTTAACAAAGAAATTTATCTTGCTCAGGACAAAAAAGACTATAGTGAACAGTAAAGCCGCATAGAGGCAGAGAGGAACATGCTATGCTTTGGACATTATTAGGGGTCATGGTGCTTCTGCTCCTGCTGGGCTTTCCAATGATGATACCGCTCATTGCAGGACCGCTCATCATCATCCTCTTTTTCATGGATGGGCTTGAGCCGACCATTATGATCCAGCAGATGGTGGAAGGGATATCTTCCTATGTACTGATTGCCGTCCCGCTGTTTATCTTCGCGGCCGACATCATGACGTCGGGGCGCACCTCCCAGAAGCTTCTGGACTTCGTTGGCGCCTTCGTCGGACATCTTCGCGGCGGGTATGCGATTACCACGGCTGCAGCTTGTACAATGTTTGGTTCTATTTCAGGTTCAACGCAGGCTACCGTTGTAGCAATTGGTAAGCCAATGCGTGAACGATTGTTAAAAGTAGGTTATAAGGATTCAAGCGCAATCGCTTTGATTATTAACTCCAGCGACGTCGCACTGCTTATTCCGCCGAGTATCGGAATGATTATCTATGCGCTTGTAGCAGACGCTTCAGTTGGAGACTTGTTTATCGCAGGTATCGGCCCTGGTGTACTTATTTTTATCTTTTTCGCTGTTTACTCTTATATTTACGCGAAGATTCTTAACATACCGCTTGCGCCAAAACTGCCTTGGAAAGATAGAGGGGACGTGACCCTAAAAGCACTTCTGCCTCTTGGGTTTCCGATCATTATTATCGGCGGTATTTATACAGGTCAGTTTACGCCGACTGAGGCCGCCGGAATTTCCGTGCTGTATGCGCTGATTCTGGAAGTATTCATTTTCCGCTCGATTAAATTAACAGAAATACCGAATATTGCATTGTCATCGGGAATCGTAACAGCAGCCGTTTTCGTGCTCGTTGCAGGAGGCCAGGCGTTCTCGTGGGTCATCTCGTTTGCCCGTATTCCGGGGATGCTGACAGACGCCGTTCTGCCGGCGGATCCGACTGCACTCAACGTGCTGATTATCGTTGCAATCTTTTTCTTTATCGGGTGTATGTTTGTCGATCCGATCGTCGTCATTCTCATTTTGACACCAATTTTTGCGCCAATAGCAACAGCTGCAGGAGTCGATCCGATTCATCTCGGTGTCGTCATCGTTTTCCAGGCAGCACTGGGTTCGGCAACGCCGCCGTTCGGGGTGGATATCTTCACCGCCAGTGCGGTGTTCAACAAGTCCTATTTGGACGTTATCAGGGGGACGCCGCCTTACATTATCATGCTGCTGATTATTTCGGTGCTCGTTATACTGTTTGAAGATATTTCTCTCTTCCTGCTGAATATCTTTTAATCAGCAGGAAGAGCAGGAAGTATTTTTAAAATATTAATTACATTTTATTTGGGGGTATTACTTTATGATGAAAAAGACTGGACTGATTACAGGTGCTCTGTCGCTTAGTCTCGTGCTTGCTGCCTGCGGCGGCAATGACGAAGGTAATGGAAACGAAGGCAATGACGGCGCAGACAATAATGCCGGCGGAAACGAAGAAGCAGCAGATGGGGAAGCAGTTGACGTTGAGCCACAGCAGTGGCGTTTTGTTGTAGAAGAAACACAAGGACAAGTGCAGTACGTCTATGCAGAAGAATTTGCAGAACTTGTCAGTGAAAAATCAGATGGCGCGCTGGAAATTGACGTGTATGAATTTGGTGCACTCGGAAGTGAGGTCGATCAGGTTGAACAGCTGACAGACGGTATCGTTGAATTTGCGATTATCTCTCCAGGCTTTACTGGAACACTTGTACCGGAAGGAAATATTTTCGCTCTGCAATTTCTCTTTACCGACGACCAGGAAGTGAATCAGGACATCCTGAACGAATCAGAAGCGATCAATGATCACCTTGCAGCCCGTTACGAAGAGCAGGGTATTATGCCGCTGTCGTTCTGGACGGAGGGTGCGATGCAGTGGACGGGTAATTCAGAGCTGCGTACACCGGATGATTTCCAGGGCTTCCAGATGCGCACGCAGGAATCCCCACTCATTCTGGAATCTTACCGCGCGTACGGAGCAAGCCCGACTGCAATGAGCTGGGGTGAATTGTATACAGGTCTCCAGCAGGGAGCAGTAGATGGACAGGAGAACCCGATCTTCTTTATCGCGGATGCAAACTTTAACGAGGTTCAGGACCATATGACGATATCCAACCACAACATGTACGTCACGATGACTACGGTAAACCCGGATTTCTACAACGGTCTGGATGATGCTACTCGCGGGGTTATTGATGAAGCAGTAGAAGAAATGCGTCAGCGCGGCTTTGATATTCAGGAAGAGCAGAACGAAGAGTTCCTTGCTCAGATCGAAGACGATGAAGAGAACCCGACGGAAATTTACGAACTCTCTGAAGATGAGCGTGATGCATTCCGTGAACTCGCGATCCCGGTTCGTGACATCTATCGAGATGAAGAAGGCGGCGAAGAAGGGGAAATGATCCTCGACATGCTTGAAGAAGAGATCGCTGAAATGTCCGGCGAAGATCCGACGGAAACGGACGGCGATAATGAAGCAGACAACGCAGATGCGGAAGATAACGAAGACGAATAACAAAAAAAACTCGCAGTCCCTCAACGGACTGCGAGTTTTTTTTCAATTAAGCTGCTTTCCGCAGAGCGGGTCTCGAAGAATGATGAGGCTTCAGCTTCACGGCAAGCGCCGCTGTGAAAAAGACAAGAATGAAATCCTTTATAAAGAAAGGAGTCATCCCGGCAGCAACCGCCCAAAATGCAAGATCCGGAACGCCAAGAATAATGGTGGAGTGCAGGTAAACGTATGGTACTCCAATGCCGTAGTTTGCTGCGAGCCCGGCTAAGCCTGCCGTGAAGTAGACTGCCTTCGTGCTAGAAGCCGAACGTTCTGAGATCATTCCTGTTACAAAGGCGATAACCGGGAAGGATAAGATAAAGCCGAACGTAGGAGAGGCGAGCGCAGCCATGCCGCTCGAGAAGCCGGCGAACACCGGTGCGCCTGCTGCACCAAGCAGGATGTAACCGAGCATGGCGAATGTTCCAAGCCTTTTGCCCAGAATGAGACCGGCAAGGACAGCCACAACGGTTTGAAATGTGAGCGGGACAGCTCCGATTGTTACGACAGCTGCCATATTGGCTCCAATTGCTATCAGCGCAATGAACATAGCAGCAAAAGTGATCGCTCGTGCTTTTGAATAATGTTTCAATGTAAACACTCCTTCATTTCGATTTGTTAACCAGTTTAACTATGTAAGGTTAACAAAATCGTAAAATGAAAGCACAGTTTTGTCAATTCTTTCTTTATTTCTAATTTATAAAGATGTAAAGCGGACCTCGCTGGCGATTATCGAAGCTACTAGAACAAGGAGATTTAAAAAGAGGTGAGGAGCAGTCGAGTAAAGAAATCACGGAGCATCATGAATACAAAGCATTTATCCTCTACTGAAAGGTGTATTGACCGAACGGCAAATTGTTAAGTAAACAGTAGTAATGATAAACACGAATCAGAAGTGAATTTATTTTGAATGGTGATTGACTTTCCTTCAGGCAGCAATTAAAATATGAAAGGCCGTCAACGAGACGCGCTTTTTTCTTTGTAAAAAAGAGATACAAAAAATGAAATAATCTATTGCGAACCATTTATTATCGTGATATATTATTTAATGTCGCTTGAGAGAAGCCGCAGTAAACAAAGCGCTTTTCTTCCAAAAAAGTTATTGACGACGAAACATCATAAATGCTATGATTAAAAAGTCGCCAAAACGAGCGACGCCGAGCAACACGGCCCTTTGAAAACTAAACAAAAGACAAGAAGAAGGAAAGAGAATGAATCATTCTCTGTCAATTTTTGAAATACAGGAATCTTTAGCCAGATTCCGTTCTGACCGACCGGGAAACCGGGAGG